>JAOPXY010000127.1 GCA_025964895.1 Aeromicrobium sp. | reverse complement strand
CGCGGACTCGCCGAAGCGCAAGCCGACGATGCTTACGAGCGATCTGGCGCTGCGCTTCGACCCCGAGTACGAGAAGATCTCGCGCCGCTTCCTGGAGAACCCCAACGAGTTCGCGCTCGCGTTCGCGAAGGCCTGGTACAAGCTCCTGCACCGTGACATGGGCCCGCTCGAGCGCTACCTCGGACCCTGGGTGCCCGAGCCGCAGCTGTGGCAGGACCCGCTGCCGGCCCACGAGGGCGAGCTCGTCGGCGACGACGACGTCGCCGCTCTGAAGGCGAAGGTCCTGGAGTCGGGTCTGTCGGTCGCAGAGCTCGTCGGCACCGCCTGGGCGTCCGCGGCGAGCTTCAGGTACACCGACAAGCGCGGTGGAGCCAACGGGGCACGCATCCGTCTGGAGCCGCAGCGCAGCTGGGCGGCCAACCAGCCCGAGCAGCTCGCGACGGTCCTGGCGAAGCTGGAGAGCATCCAGCAGGAGTTCAACGCGGCGGGCGGCGCGACGATCTCGCTCGCCGATCTCATCGTCCTGGCCGGCTCGGCCGCGGTCGAGAAGGCCGCGAAGGACGCCGGCGTCGAGGTGACGGCGCCGTTCCACCCGGGCCGCACCGACGCGAGCCAGGAGCAGACGGACGTCCACTCGTTCCGTGTGCTCGAGCCGCGAGCCGACGGATTCCGCAACTACCTGCGGGCGGGGGAGAAGACCCAGCCCGAGACGCTGCTGCTGGACCGGGCGTACATGTTGAACCTCACGGCTCCCGAGATGACCGTCCTGGTCGGCGGACTGCGCTCGCTGGGCAACAACGTCGGCGGCGTGCAGCACGGCGTCCTGACCGATCGTCCGGGCGTCCTGAGTAACGACTTCTTCGCCAACCTGTTGTCGCCCGGCACCCGCTGGGTGGCGTCGCAGGACGAGGAGAACGTCTACGAGATCCGCGATGGGGCGACGGACGAGGTCAAGTGGACCGCCACGGCGGTCGACCTCGTCTTCGGCTCGAACTCGCAGCTGCGGGCCCTCGCCGAGGTGTACGCGAGCAACGACGCAAGCTCGAAGTTCGTCGCCGACTTCGTCGCGGCGTGGACCAAGGTCATGGAGCTGGACCGCTTCGACCTGGTCTGACCGACCGCGGGAACGAATAAGCCCGGCCGACCCGAGAAGGGTCGGCCGGGCTTTCACTTGGGTGAGTGACGGGACTCGAACCCGCGACCACCGCCACCACAAGGCGGTGCTCTACCAGCTGAGCTACACCCACCACGCGTGCCGGGCATGCGCCCGACACGGCGAGAAAGAGTCTAACGCAGACCTCATGACGTCGACGACCGGGCCGGGGTCCGTCCTGGGGAGACGGTCAGGAGGCGCCCGTCACCGATCCGGAAACCTCTGCGGCGATGGCCTTGGCGGTGTCGGAGTCGATGCCGGGATCGGGCGTGAAGACCGCACGGCGGTAGTAGCGCAGCTCCTCGATGGACTCCTGGATGTCGACGAGCGCGCGGTGCTGACCACCCTTCTGCGGCGCCGCGAAGTACGCGCGCGGGAACCACTGGCGCGACAGCTCCTTGATCGACGACACGTCGATGACGCGGTAGTGCAGCCAGCCTTCGAGCTCGACCATGTCGCGGGCCAGGAACGCGCGATCGGTGCCGATCGTGTTGCCGGCCATGGGTGCCTTGCCGGGCTCCTTGACGAACTCGCGCACGTACGCGAGCACCTGCTCCTCGGCGTCGCGCAGGCTGAGCCCGGCGTCGAGCTCGGTCAGCAGGCCGGACGTCGTGTGCATGGTCGTCACGAACTCGTTCATCTGGTCGAGCGCTGCCTGCGGAGGCTTCACCACCAGGTCGATGCCCTCGCCCAGGACGTTGAGGTCGTAGTCGGTGACGAGCGCCGCCACCTCGATCAGGGCGTCCGCCTCGAGGGAGAGCCCGGTCATCTCACAGTCGATCCACACCAGCTTGTCATTCACGTCCCGAGACTAGTCCAGACCGGGGACGGCGCGATCCGGCCGGTACGCTCTGCTGGAACCTTCGGGCCACGTGCCGCGTTGGTCATGTGGTGACCGCCCGACCCAGGAGACAGCAGTGAGCAACGAACGCCAGCAGCGAGCCGCCCGCGCGGAGCAGATGCGCAAGGAGCGGGAGAAGGCCGATCGCAAGCAGCGCAACCTCATCACGATCGGGATCGTCGTCGTCGTAATCGCGTTGGTCGCCGTCGGCGGCTGGGGCATCAAGGCCGCGAGCGACAGCAACAAGAAGAACGACGAGGTCATCCAGCCGGCGAACACGACCGACGACTACGGCATCGTGTACGACTCGGCTGCGGCCGGTGGGACGGCCGCCGCGGGTGCGACCCCGGTCTCGGTCGAGCTCTACGAGGACTTCCAGTGCCCTATTTGCCGCTCGTTCGAGGAGCAGAGCGGCTCGTTCCTGAGCGAACAGGTCACCAGCGGCGCGATCACCGTCACGTACCGTCCCTTCTCGTTCCTCGACGAGAACGGCGGCAGCACCAACGACTACTCCAAGCGCTCCACGAGCGCCGCACTCTGCGCGCTCGACCAGGGCGGCGTGGCGGACTACAAGAAGGCGCACGACTACCTCTACGCCAACCAGCCCGAGGAGGGCACCGACGGTCCCGAGAACGCCGATCTGATCAAGGCGTTCGAGGGTCTTGGCCTCACGGGTCTCGAGTCATGCATCAAGACCGAGCGCTTCGTGCCCTACGTCGAGAAGGCCAAGGAGGTCGCCGCGGCGTCCGATCGCAAGGTCCAGGCGACGCCGACGGTCTTCGTCGGTGGCAAGGCCGTCGAGAACCCGACGCCCGACGGCTTGCAGGCGGCGATCACCGCCGCCAAGAAGAGCTAGCCCAGCAGGTAGCCGCACGCAGCCGCCGCGACACTCACGACCAGCATGGTCAGGGCGTTGACGGCGGCTGCTGTGTGTCTGCCGGCGAGGGCGAGCTGCACCGTCTCGACGCTCGCGGTGCTGAACGTCGTATAGCCACCGAGGAAACCGGTCCCGGTGATCGTGAGCCACGTGCTGTCGGTGCCGAGCCCCACGAGCAAGCCGAGCATGAACGACCCGGTGACGTTGATCAGCAGCGTGGGCCACGGCAGGCGGTCGGAAACGCGGGGCCGCAGCCACGCGTCGAGCCAGTGGCGGCTGCCGGCGCCGAGTCCGCCGGCGATAGCCATCAGCAGCACCGTCATCGGGCGAGGGCCCGTCCTGCGACCATGCCGGCGAGCGCGGCAGCCAGACCCATGACGACGCTGCCCACGGCGTACGTGAGTCCCAGCGCGACACGGTCGTCGCGCAGAAGCGTCTCGGTCTCGACCGCGAGGGCGCTGTAGGTCGTGTACCCGCCCAGGAACCCGGTGCCGAGCAGCAGGCGTGCCGTCCGTCGCCTGCCTGTCTCGGCGCCACGCGCCAGGAGGTGGGCCAGCAACGCCCCGAGCAGGAACGATCCCGTCGCGTTGACCGCCAGGGTGCCGAGGGGGACCGTGTGAGCGGGGTTGAGCCATTCACCGACGCCGTACCGGGCCAGCGTGCCGGCAGCGCCTCCGGCGGCGACGGTTGCGAAGGATCTCACCGGGTCATCAGACCACGGAGCAGGCCGATCGCGATCGCTGCCATGACGACCGCGATGAGCGCGTCGAGCACGCGCCAGGCCAGGGGCCGCTCGAACAGCGGCTCCAGCAGCCGGGCGCCGTAGCCCAGCGACGTGAACCACACGACGCTGCCGGCCACCGCTCCGGCGCCGAACCACCACCGCTCGTCGCCGTGCGTGCCCGCGACCGACCCGAGCAGCACCACGGTGTCGAGGTAGACGTGCGGATTGAGCCACGTGAGCGCCAGGGCCGCGGTGACGGCGGGCCACAGCGAGGTCGCGCCGTCCCCGGCGTCGGCTCTCATCGCGGCGGGGCGCCACGCCCGGCGCGCCGCCAGCACCGCGTAGGTGAGGAGGAACGCCGCGCCGCCGAGACTGAGCACGTCGACGAGCCAGGGCGCGAGATCCAGCAGCGAGCCGAGGCCGGCGACGCCGGTCACGATGAGGACGGCGTCGGAGACGGCGCAGATCGCGACGACAGCCAGCACGTGCTCGCGGCGCAGCCCCTGACGGAGCACGAAGGCGTTCTGGGCACCGATCGCGACGATGAGCGAGAGGCCGAAGCCGAGACCGGAGACGGCGGCGACGACGTGAGGACCCATGGGTCGACCGTAGGAGACCGTAGTGGTGAAGTCCAACGAATGTTTCTGATGTTGCATTAGTATCGCTTCACATGGACTTCGCTCAGCTCGCTGCCTTGGCGGCCGTCGTCGACGAGGGCTCGTTCGACGGCGCGGCCAGGGCCCTGCAGCTGACGCCATCGGCGATCAGCCAGCGCATCAAGGCACTTGAGCAGTCGGCGGGCCAGGTGCTGCTCCGGCGCACGCGGCCGACGGACGTGACGGCGGCGGGGGGGCCGTACCTGCGGCTGGCGCGGCAGGTGGAGGTGCTGGTGCACGAGACCGAGAGCGCCGTCGCACCCACCGCCGATCGTCCGGTGACGGTGCCGATCGCGCTGAGCGCGGACGCCATGGCGACGTGGGTGTTGCCCGCCCTCGCCCCGCTGGGCGATCGGATCAGCTTCGACCTGCACCGCGACGACCAGTCCCGCACGGCCGAGCTGCTGCGGTCCGGCACCGTCATGGGTGCCATCACCTCGGTCGTGGAGCCGGTGCAGGGCTGCCGGTCGATCCGGCTGGGCGTCACGCGCTACCGGCCCGTGGCCACGCCGGCCTTCGTCGAGCGCTGGTTCGCGGACGGGGTCACGTCCGACGCGCTCGCGGTTGCCCCGATCGTCGTGTTCGACCGCTTCGACGACCTGCAGGACCGCTACCTGCGGCGGCGCTCGCGCCGGCGGCTCGACCCGCCCCGCCACCACGTGCCCGCCTCCGCCGACTTCGCCGAGGCGGTGGCGCTGGGCCTCGGGTGGGGCGTGCTGCCCCGCGAGCAGACCGACGCCCGCGAGGCCGCGGGCCTGCTCGTCGAGCTCGATCCGGGGCAGCACGTCGACGTCGTACTGCACTGGCAGCAGTGGGCCTTGGACAGCCCCGCGCTGGCGGCCGTCGCCGGAGCGATCCGGGACGCGGCCGCGCAGCACCTGCTCTGACGGCGCTACCCCTGGCGGCCCTTCATGCGGGGATTCTGCTTGTTGATGACGAACGTGCGTCCTCGGCGGCGGACGATCTGTGCGCCCGGCTGGTTCTTGAGCGATGCCAGCGAGTTGCGGACCTTCATGAGTTCCTCCTTGGGTACGGGTGCTCGTTCAGGAGACTTAATGAGAACGATAATCAGTCTACATAGCGAGGCAAGCATGTCGACGGAGTGCCTAGAACGCCACCTCTCGCCGCAGGTCAAGGCCCGTGGCATCACGACGATTGACACAGCGGTACCGGCCCCGAGCGGTTGAGATGACCATCCGCGGGGTAACCCGGTGTCAACGAAAGGAACCAACATGGGAATCATCGGCTTCATCATCGTCGGACTCATTGCAGGATTTCTCGCGCGAGCCATCGTGCCGGGAGATGACAGTATGGGCATCATCCCCACGATCGTCCTCGGTATGGTCGGATCGTTCGTCGGCGGTTTCCTCGGCTCGCTCTTCAGCGACGACGGCATCGACTTCTCCGCAGCCGGCATCATCGGTTCGGTGATCGGGGCGATCGTCGCCCTGATCGCCTACAACGCGATCACCGGGCGCAAGAAGACCGCGCACTGACACACGTCACCGATGCCCTTCACCCCACCGCCCTAGAGCGGCGAGGTGGAGGGCATCGCCACGTCCGGTGAAACGTCCCCTCGTCAGCCGTGATGCATGGCACCCGGCAGGCGCAACTGCTAGACGATCTGTTCGTCGAGCGAGGACACGTCGACGCCCACCGCCCAGGCGTAGCAGCACGACGTCCACCACGGTGTGGATCGGGATGGGAACGGTCGGCCAGGCTCACGTCGGGAGTGGCCTCGGAGTACTGCAGCACCACGAACCGCGTGGGTTTCAGTGGTCCCCGTACGTCCTGGTCAGGATGCGGCAAGGCGGGGGATCAGTCCGACGACTCGGCGGTTGAGCTCGACGTACGCCGCCTCGAACGCCTCGTCCGAGTCGGCGCGGATCGGGTCCGGGACGGACCAATGCACGTCGATGCGGCTGGTCAATTCCTCGTAGGCGTTGTCGCAGACGGCGACGACAAGATCGCGGTCGGTGGCGACATCGGCGAACTGCCGTGGCTGTGGGCTGAGGAGCCGCAGGTGGTGACGATCTGCCGTCGCGACGGCGCCGGGCGCCACGTGTTCGGCGGGCTTTGTGCCGGCTGAGGTGACGGCGACGTCGGTGAGTCCGGCCCATATGGCCGCCGCGAGCTGGGAGCGGGCCGAATTCGCCGTGCACACGAACAGGACGCGATCGGCACTGATGGTCGTGGTGACGTCCTCGACGACGGTGGGGTCGGCCAGGGTCAGGTAGGTGCGGCGTCGGTCGCCCTCGGACCTCCGTCGGGCGACCATGCCCGCCTCCTCGAGGACGTTGAGGTGGTGGGCCAACAGGTTCGACGGCAGACCGATGATCGTCTGAAGCTCGCTCGGTGAGCGGTCGCCGAGTGCCAGCTCGTCGATGACGGCAAGGCGAGCAACGTCGGCCAGCACCCCGTGCCGGACCGCTCGACGCTCAAGGGCCGTTCGCTCAACATTCATTGAGTCGAGTTTGACTGAGCGATTGGCTCGGGTCAAGATGAAGACGCAAGCCATCGCCAAAGCTCGAGGAGAACCAGTGACCCCGCCACCCCAGGGCAGCCGGACGACCGA
>JAOPXY010000120.1 GCA_025964895.1 Aeromicrobium sp. | reverse complement strand
GACCAACGTGCGCAGCTGCTCCGGGTACGCGTCGCTGAACTCGGCGCTGTCGAAGTCACCGGCCAGCGAGTCGACGCGCTGGGCGGCCATGTCGCGCTCCTTCTGGCTGATGCGCGGCGTCTCCTTCAGCACGTCGAACGACGGATCGCGCACCTCGTCGTCCCACAGAAGCGTCTGCAGCAGCAGGACGTTGCCGCGCACGCGCAGCGCGGCCAGCCGGGTCTTCTGCCGCAGCGCGAACCGGACGATGGCGGTGCGGTCGGAGTCCTCCAGCGCCCGGCGCAGCAGCGTGTACTGCTTCAGCGTCTTCTCGTCGGGCTCCAGGTAGTACGCCTTGTCGAGCCGCAGCAGGTCGACCTGCTCGGTCGGGACGAACTCCACGACCTCGATCTCGTGGTTGCGCTCGGCGGGCAACGAGGCGAGGTCCTTGTCGGTCAGGACGACCGTCTGCTCGCCGTTGTCGTAGGCCTTGTCGATGTCGCTGTACTGCACGACCTCGCCGCACACCTCGCAGCGACGCTGGTAGCGGATCCGGCCACCGTCCTTGCCGTGCACCTGGTGCAGGGAGACGTCATGGCTCTCGGTGGCGCTGTAGACCTTCACCGGGACGCTGACCAGGCCGAAGCTGATCGCTCCCTTCCAGATGGATCGCATGGTCCATTTGACCGTCCCGCCGGGCCGACCGCAACGCCGACGCGCTCAACGCAGGAAGAAGCGTCGCTTCACGGGGGCGGGCCGGGGGATCTCGACGAAGCCGGGATCGTACGGCTCCAGGCCGGCCTCGACGCGCGGCCGGAGCGCCGTGACGGCCGCCGCCGGGTCGTCGAACGGGATGCCGGCGAGCTGGTTGGGCGAGAACCGCCACCAGCGCAGGTCGAGCAGCTCGTCGCGGATCTCGTCGGGCACGCGGGGCCGGAGGACCCTCGCCGGGAGTCCGCCGCAGATTGTGTAGGGCGGCAGGTCCCGCGTGACGACGGCGTTGGCCGCGACGATGCAGCCATCACCGATCGTGACGCCGCGCAGCACCACGACGCCCGCGCCCAGCCACACGTCGTTGCCGATCCACGCACGATCGGGGCCGACGCTGCGGAACGACTGACGTCCGCCGGCCTCGGGGTCGATGACCTCGGAGTCCGCCGCGGCCTGGTGCCAGCCCCACGTCGCCTTCTTGTACTGGAAGGCCGAGACGCCCATCCACGTCAGCGGGTGGCCCGTCGCGCCGACCGTCGAGTTGTTGCCGATCTCGCTGAAGCGTCCGACGTCCGCCGCCTGCAGCTCGACGTGCTGGCCGAACTCGGTGAAGCAGCCGACGCGCGTGTCCGACCGGATCAGGAGGCGGCCCAGCACGCGGACGGGCGGCTCGACCAGGAAGCGGGAGGCGCCGACACGGTTGACGTGCTGCGCGCCACGGATGTGCTCGTCCACTCGTCCTCCTCGACCGGCCGACCTCAGGCTACTGGGCCTGCCTGCTGGCCGGCAGCGGGGCTAGGCTCGGATGGCGAGCCTTCACGACACCCAGGAGACACCATGACCAGTCCCACATACCAGGTGACCGATCCGTCGACCGGCGAGGTCGTCGAGTCGTTCGAGCATGCGACGGACGCCGAGATCGAGACTGCGCTGGCGGCGTCGGCCGCGGCGTACTCGGCGTGGAAGGACGTGCCCATCACCGAGCGCGCGCAGGTCGTGAAGCGGGTCGCGGCGCTGTTCGCCGAGCGGGCCGAGGAGCTGGCGTCGATCGCGACGACGGAGATGGGCAAGCCGCACGGCGAGGGAGTGGAGGAGGCCGAGTTCTGCCAGGCGATCTTCGACTACTTCGCCGACGAGGGGCCCGGCCTGGCCGCGGACCAGGAGATCAAGAGCTTCTCGGGCGGCCGGGCGGTCGTGCAGAAGCTGCCGGTCGGGCCGCTGCTGGGCATCATGCCGTGGAACTTCCCGTTCTACCAGGTCGCCCGCTTCGCGGCGCCGAACCTGATGCTGGGCAACACGGTCATCCTCAAGCACGCCGAGTCGGTGCCCCGCTCCGCGCTGGCGGTCGAGCAGATCATGAAGGACGCCGGCGTGCCCGAGGGTGCGTACGTCAACGTGTTCGCGACGCATCCCCAGATCGAGACGGTCATCGCCGATCCGCGGGTCGCGGGGGTGTCGTTGACCGGGTCCGAGCGCGCCGGCTCGGTCGTTGCGGCTCTCGCGGGCAAGAACCTGAAGAAGTGCGTCCTCGAGCTGGGCGGGTCAGACCCCATGATCGTGCTCGACACCGACGACCTCGACTCCGTCGTGGGCGACGCGTGGGACTTCCGGATGTACAACACCGGTCAGGCCTGCAACTCCAACAAGCGCATGATCGTGATGGACGACCTGTTCGACGACTTCGTCGCGAAGATCACCGAGAAGGCGCTCGCGCTGGACTCGTCCTCACCGCTGTCGTCACGCAAGGCCGCCGAGACGCTGGCCGAGCAGGTGCAGGACGCGGTCGACAAGGGTGCGACGCTGCACGCCGGCGGGGCGCTCAGCGACGGCCCGGACGCGCACTACTCGCCCGCGGTGCTGACCGGGATCACGAAGGACATGCGCGCGTACGCCGAGGAGCTGTTCGGCCCCGTGGCCGTCGTTTACCGGGTGTCGTCGGAGGACGAGGCGCTCGAGCTGGCGAACGACACGACGTACGGGCTCGGCGGCTCGGTCTTCAGCAAGGACCCCACGCGCGCCGAGAAGCTCGCCCAGCGCCTCGAGGTCGGCATGGCCAACGTCAACACGACCGCCGGCGAGGGCGCCGAGATCCCCTTCGGCGGCGTCAAGCGCTCCGGCTTCGGCCGCGAGCTCGGCCCCCTGGGCATGGACGAATTCGTCAACAAGCGCATGTTCTACGTGGCCGACTGACCCCGCTCGCCCTGGGCGCGCGTGGCGGTGATTCCCAGGAGAACCCCGGAAGCCTCCGGGGTTGTCCCCGGAACCTGTCACCCCACCCACGGTGCAACAGGGGTGCAGCGACGGATTCCCAGGAGAACCCAGAGATCCGCCACGGGTAGGGCGAAGATTCCGGGGTTGTCCTGGGAAACCCGTCCAGCAACGACCGTCAGGCCTCGGGCCAGGCGACGGACAGGTACTGGGTCTCCTGGAACTCCTCCATGCCGATCCGGGCGCCCTCGCGGCCGATGCCGCTCTGCTTCATGCCGCCGAACGGGGCGGCGGGATCGGAGACGAGTCCGCGGTTGAGGCCGACCATCCCAGCCTCGATCGCCTCGCACAGCCGGATGCCGCGCTGCAGCTCGCCGGCGTAGACGTACGCCGCCAGACCCATCTCGGTGTCGTTGGCCATCGCGATGACCTCGTCGTCGGTCGTCCACGTGACGATCGGTGCGATGGGGCCGAAGATCTCCTCGTGGACGATCTCGGCATCGGCGGGCACGTCGGCTAGCACGGTCGGCGGGAAGTAGAAGCCCTTGCTGTCGGGCGCCGGCGACTGGTGGACGATCCGCGCGCCGGCGGCGACCGCCCCGTCGAGCAGGGCATGGATCCCGTCGACGGCCTTCGCGGTGATTAGCGGCCCGATGTCCGAACCGTCGGACGCCGGCCCGACGGTCAGCGCCTCGACCTTGGCGCCGAGCTTCGCGGTGAACTCCTCGGCCACGGCGGCGTGGACGTACAGCCGGTTCGCCGCGGTGCAGGCCTGGCCGCCGCCACGGAACTTGGCAACCATCGCGCCCTCGACGGCGGCGTCGATGTCGGCGTCCTCGGTGACGACGAACGGCGCGTTGCCGCCCAGCTCCATCGACGAGTTCACGACCCGGTCGGCAGCCTGCTTGAGCAGGATCTGGCCGACGCCGGTCGAGCCGGTGAAGGAGATCTTGCGGACCCGGGCGTCCTGCAGCCACGTGCTGACGATCTCGCCGGACGACCGCGACGGGACGATGTTGACGACGCCGGCGGGCACACCGGCCTCGACCATGAGCTTCGCGATCGCGAAGGCGGTCAGCGGCGTCTCGGACGCGGGCTTCAGCACCACGGTGCACCCGGCCGCCAGGGCCGGGGCGATCTTGCGTGCGGCCATCGCCGCCGGGAAGTTCCACGGTGTCACGAGTGCGGCCACGCCGACAGGGTGGTGCGTCACCAGCGTGCGCGTGCCACCGGCGGGGGCGGTGCCGTAGTCGCCGCCCATGCGGACGGTCTCCTCGGCGAACCAGCGGAAGAACTCCGCGGAATACGTCACCTCGCCCTTGGCGTCGGTCAACGATTTGCCGTTCTCGGCCGCGATGAGCTCACCGAGCTCGTCGCGGTCGCGGATCATCAGCTCGAACGTCCTGCGCAGGATCTCGCCGCGCTCGCGGGGCGCGACACGGCGCCAGGACGTGAGGGCGGTCGCGGCGGCGTCGACCGCGGCCGTCGCGTCGGCGACACCGCCGTTGGAGACGCTGCGGATCGTCTCGGCCGTGGCCGGGTCGACGACGTCGAACTCGCCGTCGGCGCCGGCGCGCCACTCGTTGTTGATGAAGATGTCGTTCGCGCTCATGACTGAACCTCCGAGAATGTGCGGGTGAGGATGTCGAGTCCTTCGATGAGGAGCTCGTTGCTGATGGCCAGGGGTGGCAGCAGGCGCAGCACGTTGCCGTACGTGCCACAGGTCAAGACGATCACACCCGCGCGGTGAGCGCTCGCCGCGACGGCGCGCGCCAGGTCGGCGTCGGGCTCGTCGGTGCCGGAGCGGACGAGCTCCACGGCGATCATCGCGCCGCGTCCGCGGACGTCCCCGATGCGGTCGTCATCGGCCTGCAGGCGGTGGAGGCCGTCGAGCAGGACCCGCTCGACCTCCTGGGCGCGCTCGAGGAGCCCCTCGGCCTCGATCGTCTCGATCGTGGCGAGCGCGGCGGCGCACGCGATGGGGTTGCCGCCGTACGTGCCGCCGAGTCCGCTGACGTGCGAGGCGTCCATGATCTCGGCGCGACCGGTGACGGCCGAGAGCGGCAGTCCGCCGGCGATACCCTTGGCGGTGACGATGAGATCGGGGACGACGCCCTCGTGGTCGCACGCGAACATCGCGCCGGTGCGGGCGAAGCCTGTCTGCACCTCGTCGGCGACGAAGACGACGCCGTTCGCGGTGCACCAGGCCGACAGCGCCGGCAGGAAGCCGTCAGCGGGGACGATGAAGCCGCCCTCGCCCTGGATGGGCTCGATCACGATCGCGGCCAGGTTGCCCGCGCCGACCTGCTTCTCGATGACGTCGATCGCGCGACGAGCTGCCAGCTCGCCGTCGACGGCGCCCTCCTTCGACAGCAGTGCGTCGCGGTACGGGTACGACAGCGGGGCCCGGTAGACCTCGGGCGCGAACGGCCCGAAGCCGCTCTTGTACGGCATCGACTTCGCGGTCATCGCCATCGTCAGGTTGGTGCGACCGTGGTACGCGTGGTCGAACACGACGACGGCCTGCTTGCCGGTGTGCGCGCGGGCGATCTTGATCGCGTTCTCGACCGCCTCGGCGCCGGAGTTGAACAGCGCCGACTTCTTCTCGTGATCGCCGGGGGTCAGCCGGTTGAGCGCCTCGGCGACCGCGACGTACCCCTCGTAGGGCGTGATCATGAAGCACGTGTGCGTGAACGCCTCGACCTGCTGACGGACCGCCTCGACGACGCGCGGTGCGCTGTTGCCGATCGTCGTGACGGCGATGCCTGAGCCCAGGTCGATGAAGGAGTTGCCGTCGACGTCCTGCACGATGCCGCCGCCGGCCTCGACCGCGAAGACGGGCATCGTGACGCCGATGCCCGAGGCCACGGCGCTGTTCTTGCGCGCCATGAGCTCGGTGGAACGGGGGCCGGGGATCTCGGTCGCCAGATGACGCCGTTGCTCGAGCGAGGAAGCCATGTGTCCAGTGTCCCTCGCTGGCACTATGCCGTCCAATACTCAAATGTGATGAAGTGTATGCTCCCAAGGCATGGAACTGCGCACGCTCGGCTACTTCGTGGCCGTCGCCGACACCGGCTCGGTGAGCGCCGCCGCCGCGAGCGTCCACGTGACCCAGCCCGCGGTCTCCCGGCAGCTCCGGCAGCTGGAGCAGGAGCTCGGGGTCGACCTGTTCGCGCGATCGTCCGGACGGCTGCGGCTCAGCGCCGCGGGCCGGGAGTTCCTGCCCCACGCCCGGGACGTCCTGCGCCGTGCCGACGGGGCCCGCACGGCCGCCCGGTCGTACGCGGCCGGCCGGCTCGAGCGCCTGACGATCGCCGCACCGACGACGACCCTGACCGACGTCATCGCCCCGTTCCTCGCGACGCTCGGCCCGGACGACCCGATGCCGACTGTCATCGAGTCCGATCCACGCGAGGCGTACGCGTCGCTGCGGCACGGCGCCGATCTCGCGATCGTCACCGAGCCGCCGCACCAGTCGCTGCAAAGTGCGGCGCTCGCATCGCTGCCGGTGTGGGCGTACGTGCGCGCCGACCATCCGTGGAGCACCCGCGACGTCGTTCCGCTGGCCGCCCTGGAGGACGAGACGGTCCTGGCGCTGACCGCGACGTTCAAGCCGCGCCTCATCCTCGACGCCGCGCTCGAGCAGGCCGGTGTCGTGCCCGAGCGCGTCATCGACTGCTGCAATCCCCAGGTCGCGCAGGCGCTCGCCGCGGCGGGACGCGGCGTGGCCGTCGTGTCGGACGATCCCCGGTTCGACCTGGTGCCGGTGCGGCTCGCGGGCCGCGACGCGATCGTGCGGATCGACCTGTTCGCGGCGTGGGAGCCGGACCACCACGCGGCCGCGACACTGGACGAGCTGGCCGGACGCCTGCGCGCGTTCTGCGTCGAGCGCTACGGCGCCGACGTGTCGCCCGGCTGATCTTGGGGTGACGACACTGGGACCGCTTGCGGGAGTCCGCACGGTTTCCCGCAACGCGGCGACTGGTCCGGCGCCGCGGCGTTACGTTCGGCGAGGGGATGGAAGAGAGGCGTTTCACAACACAGCCATCGAAAGGCACGTCATGAAACGGACATCAATCACGCTGCTGTCCGCAGCGTCAATCCTCGTGGGTGGCGCACTCGCGTCGAGCCCCGCCGCCGCGGGAGACCGCGACCACTCGCATGGCTCCTCGGGCTCGGGCGGCGGCATCGAGTCGGCCCGGACGATCGCCGAAGGCCTGTTCACCCCCCTCAGCCTCGCGATCGACGACCGCGACCGCGCGCTCGTGTCACAGAACTTCCTCGGCGAGCTGCTCCGCATCGCGCCGGACGGGACGCGCACCACGATCGCGACGACCGGCGGCGACGAGCTCGGCGCCGTCTCGACCCGTGGCCGGACGATCTACTGGGCGACGACCGGCCAGGACCCGGCGGCACCGTCGGCCAGGCTGTTCGCGCAGCGCGGCAACGGGCAGCCGCGCCAGATCGCCGACCTGCGTGCCTTCGAGGCCGCCAACAACCCCGACCAGGGGACGTCGTACGGCTTCCGCGACCTCGCGCCCGACTGCCTCGCGCAGATCCCGGCCGGGTTCCCGGGCTCCTACACAGGAATGGTCGACAGCCACCCATACGCGACGTACGCGGCGAAGAACAAGGTCTACGTCGCCGACGCGGGCGCCAACGCGATCTTGTCGGTGCGCACCAACCGGGCCAACGCCACGCCACGGGTCGTCGCGGTGCTGCCCGCGATCGGCACCGAGGTAACGGCTGCGGCCGCAACGGCCGAGGGCCTGCCCGAGTGCGTCGTGGGCGAGACCTACTACTTCGAGTTCGTCCCGACGGACGTCGAGAAGGGCCGCGACGGATCGCTCTACGTGACGTCGCTCCCGGGCGGGCCCGAGGACCAGAGCCTCGGTGCGCGCGGTGCCGTGTTCAGGGTCAACCCGGACAACGGCCGTGTGCGTCGTGTCGCCGACGGGTTCGCCGGCGCGGTCGACCTCGCGCTGCTGCCGGGAGGCAGGATCGCCGTCGCCGAGCTGTTCGGCGGTGAGGACGGAGCCGGGCAGGTCAGCGTCGTCCAGCCCGGATCGTCGCGCCGCACCGTGCTGCCGCTGACCGCACCCGGTGCGGTGGAGTGGGTCGACTCGCGGCGTGGCGGCCGGCTGTACGTCACGACGGACGCGTTCACGGCGCAGGGTCCCGGGCCGACCGGGACGCTGCAGGTGCTGACTCTCAAGGATCGCCGAGGCTCGCACCGTCACTAGGCGTCGTGCCGTGACGATCTGCGGTTGCGACACGACAGGCGCCCCCGGGCCCCGAGACCCGGGGGCGCCGCCGTGCGAAATCCCTGGCCGGGTCCTATCGTGTCGTGGCGGGAGTGGTCCGCTGGAGTCGTCCCGTGCGGTCGGCCCACGTCTCGAACCAGATCGTGAACAGCGGGGGGATGCTCGCGGCGAGGCCCAGCACCAGGGTCTTCAGGTTCCAGCGGAAGACGGAGGCTGAGACCAGCGTGGCCAGGATGTAGAGGACGAACACGATGCCGTGCAGCATGCCGGCCTTCGGCACGCCGCCCTCCTCCAGCCCGAACGGTTCGGACTCGAGGATCCACTTGCAGAACATCGCGGCGAGCAGGAGCGCCCAGGAGGCGGCCTCGGCGATCGCGAGGGTGCGGAAGATGGTGCGGGTCGCGGCAGGATTCACGCCCCCACGCTACCCGCGTAACCGCAACGAAATGCGGTGTGGTGACAATGGTCATATGGCCTTCCTGCTGCGCGTCGAGCTTCCCGATGTGCCCGGTTCGCTCGGTGCGCTGGCTACGGTGCTGGGTGGCGCGGGCGCCGACATCGAGGCGATCGAGATCGTCGAGCGACGCTCGGACGGCAAGGTCATCGACGACGTCCTGCTGGAGCTGCCGCCCCAGGTCATGCCGGACGCGTTGATCACCGCGTGCCACTCGCTCGAGGGCGTCACGGTCGCCTGGATCTCGCGCTACAACGCGGGGGCGAACCTCAGCATGGACCTCGAGGCGGTCGAGCGGTTCACGGACGACCCGGCACTGGCCATCGCGAGCCTCGTCGAGGTGCTGCCGGCCACGTTCCGCACCGACTGGGCCCTCGCACTGGAGCGGGTCGACGGCGGTGCGTCCGTCATCGCGAAGTCACCGACCGCGCCGAAGCTCGTCGACGAGGCCGTCGAGTGGCTGGGCCTGCGGTCGGCGAAGGTGCTGCGCGAGGTGCCGGCGTGGGACTCCACGGTCCTGGCGGCGTCGCCGGCCCGCGACCGCAAGGGCCACGGCCTCGTCGTCGTGGTCGGCCGCCACGGCGGCCCAGAGTTCCTCAACTCAGAGCTCGCGCGCCTCGGCCATATGGTCTCGCTCGCCGCATCCGTCCAGACCGTCTGACGGTTTACCAGGTTAACCTGGTAAACCCCGACCTCGCCGGGTGAATTTGCCCGTCCTGGCAGTGTTTACCAGGTTAACCTGGTAAACCGTGGCGCTAGTCGACGGCCTTGGTCTCGGGGACGTGGGCGTGGTGGAAGCGGCCGAGGGCGTCGACCTCGCGCTCCATGCTCGGCACGGCCCGGGAAGCCATCTTGCGGAGCACGGGCCAGGCGAGCGGTGAGTTGATGAGGGACTTGGTCCAGTTCGACACCAGGACGTTGCCCGGCACGTACACGCGAGCCTTGCGGCGGGCGAAGCCGCGCAGGATCAGCGCGACGCAGGTCTCGACGCTCGTGGTGCCGTTGGCCGGCCACGGCAGCCTCTCGCGGGTCGCGCGGAACGTCGGCAGGTCGCGCTCGGCGTTGCGGACGATGTCGGTGTCGATCCATGACGGGTGGCAGATGCCGACGTCGACGCCCAGATGGGCGACCTCCTGCTTGAACGCGAGGCCCAGCGACTCGGCGCCGGCCTTGCTCGCGTTGTACGAGGCCAGGCCGGCCAGGGGGGTGAACGAGGCCTGCGAGGCGACGACGAGCGCGTAGCCGCGGCTCGCGGCGAGGTGTGGGGTCGCGTACTTGAGGGTGCGGAACACGCCGTTCACGTTGATGTCGACGACCCGCTCGAAGGCCGCGTCGTCGATCTGCCGGACCGTTCCGTACGAGGCGATGCCGGCGTTGGCGAGGACGTGGTCGATGCGGCCGAAGTGTTCGGCGGCGGCGTCGATCGCGACGGCCAAGGCGGCGCCGTCACGGACGTCCGCCTCCCACCAGGCCGCGGCGTCGCCGAGCTCGTCGGACAAGGTGGCGAGCAGCTCGGGCTCGAGGCCGACGAGGGCGACCTTGCCGCCGCGCTCGACGTATCCGCGGGCCACGCCCGCTCCGATGCCGCGGGCGGCACCAGTGACGAGCGCGACCTTGCCGGCGAAGTTGTCAGTCATGGTGGTGAAGATACCGCCGGTATCCGAAACGCGCCATGCTGAGTGTCACATGGGGCGTGACGTCCTCCGGCGATCGAGCCGTGCCTGGAACTCGTCGAAGGTGTCGTAGAACCGCAGATCGTCGCCGCGATTGGACTCCTCGACCCACTCCGCCAGGGCCGTGCTGCCGGCCAGCTGACGGGAAATGTCGCCGATGATCGCGAGCCGCAGGCCGTAATTGGCGAACTTCTGGGCGATCTCGCCGGCCACGCCGGTGCGGAGCTGGAAGAAGTCGTCGGTGAGCCGCTCGGCGGGCACGACCACGACCTCGGCGCGCAGGCCGATCGCCTCGCCGACGAGCTCGGTCGCCGCTCCCTCGGTGTCGAAAGGGATGCCGTCGGGCCCGCAGACCATCACAGCGGTGCCGTAGACGGTCACCAGATGCTCAACAGTCATGTGCTGACACTAGCGAGAATCGGGGTAACCGTGTGCTGGAGTTGTTCCGGCGCGTCGACCCGCCTCACTCGCAGCCCTGGACCAGCTCCCTGATGCGGGCGCCCACGGCGGGGTCGTCGGCGCCGAATTCCGGGTCCTGAAGCTGCTCGACGGAGTACTCGTCGACGACCCGCTGGCCGAAGCACCGGGCGGTCGGCGCCGGTGCGCCGGACCGGAGGAGGGTCGAGCTGAGGTACCCGCGGGTGGCGACGAACGTGAGCGCGTCCGTCGAGGCGTCCTTCGTCAGCTCGGTGCCCTCGCCGGGGTCGCACGACTCGAAGGCGAGCCGGTTGCCGCGGCGCTCGATCGTCGCGGTGGATCCCGGCACGGCAGCGATCCACTCCTCGAATGCCGTCACCAGCTCGACCGCGGCGGGCGTCGTGACCGTCGCGTAGTGGACGCGGGCGCACACGACGTCGTCACGGGTAAACGCGACGAAGGCGTCGCCGGCCCACGCGTCGGCCGCGGCGAGCGCCTCGTGCAGCGGGATGCGCTCGGCCAGCATCAGGTAGGTCGCGAGCGCCCCGATCTGGCCGGAGTCGATCTTCTTCTCGCCTGCCTCGGTCGCCGGGATGTCGACCTCGGCC
>JAOPXY010000106.1 GCA_025964895.1 Aeromicrobium sp. | reverse complement strand
AACCTCATCTGGTCGATCTTCGGCGAGCACCTCGGCTTCTCCGTCTGGCTCATGTGGAGCGCCGCGGCGGGCCTGCTGGCCGGAGCCGGATTCGCGTTCACCCCGCAGGAGCTGTTCTGGCTCGTCGCCGCACCCAACCTCGTCGGGTCGCTGCTGCGCCTGCCGTACACGTTCGCGGTGCCGAAGTTCGGGGGGCGCAACTTCGCGGTCTTCAGCGCGCTGATGCTGCTGGTGCCGACGCTGCTGTTCGCCTTCTTCGTCCAGCGGCCCGACACCCCGTACTGGGTGTTCATCGTCATCGCGGCGACGGCCGGTGTCGGTGGCGGCAACTTCGCGTCGTCGATGGCGAGCATCAACTTCTTCTACCCGGCCCGCCTCAAGGGCACCGCGCTGGGGCTCAACGCGGCGGGCGGCAACCTCGGCGTGGCCGTCATCCAGTTCTTCCTGCCGATCATCGTCGGCGGGGCGGGCGCGTTCGGCCTCGTCAAGGCCCGCCAGAACGGCATCGTGCTCGAGCGCGCCGGGTACCTCTACGCGGCGCTGGCCGTCGTGGCGGCCATGACGGCGTACTTCTTCATGAACAACCTCTCGGCCGCCTACTCCAGGCCGCGTGAGCAGCTGGCGGTGGTGAAGTACAAGCACACGTGGGTCATGTCGTTGCTCTACATCGGCACGTTCGGCTCGTTCATCGGCTACTCCGCCGCGATGCCGCTGCTGATCAAGATCAACTTCTTCAACCAGCCCGTCCCATCGGTCGCCGGGATCGGCATCAACTTCGCGTTCTACGGCTTCCTGGGCGCCCTGGTCGGGTCGCTGACGCGTCCGTTCGGCGGCTGGCTCGCCGACAAGCTCGGGGGCGCCCTCGTGACGTTCGGCGCCTTCATCGGCATGATCGTGGGCACGGTGCTCGTCATGATCGCGCTGGCGCAGCTCGACGCCGTCCCGAAGGCTCCCGCCGGAGCCCCCGCGCCCGATCCGGCCACGTTCCAGTACTCCGAGGCCGTCCGGGCCGCCGTCGACCACAACTCCGACGTCTTCTCGTTCTTCCTCGCCGCGTTCCTGGTCGTCTTCGCCGCCACGGGCATCGGCAACGGGTCGACGTACCGCATGATCCCGCTGATCTGGAAGACGTACGCGAAGCGTGCCGGTGCCGACGGCACGCCCGAGCGCACCGCCGCGGAGGGCCGCTCGACGAAGGAGGCGTCGGCCGTCATCGGCATCGCCGGGGCGATCGGCGCCCTGGGCGGCTTCCTGATCCCGATCACGTTCAGCGCTCCCTGGATCGCCGATCCGGTCGACGCCGTCAAGAGCGCCTTCGTGGTCTTCACGGTCTTCTACGTCGTGTGCCTGACCGTCACGTGGGCGTTCTACCTCAAGCCGAAGTCGATCATGGCGAAGGCAGGCGTGTGACCCAGACGCACTGCCCGTACTGCGCCCTGCAGTGCGCCCAGACCCTGACGGGAGACGTGCTCCGCGGCGAACCCCTCGCCGCGGAGCCGCGGGCGTTCCCGACCAACGCCGGGGGGATGTGTCAGAAGGGCTGGACGAGTGCCGAGGTGCTGCGGGTCGCCGACCGCATCACGACGCCCCTGCGCAAGGAGGCCGGCGGCGGATTCACCGAGGTCTCGTGGGACGAGGCGCTGGACGACATCGCCGCCCGTGTGCTGGCGATCTCGGCCCAGGACGGGCCGGACGCGATCGCGGTGTTCGGCGGCGGGGGACTGACGAACGAGAAGGCCTACCAGCTCGGCAAGTTCGCCCGCCTGGCGCTGCGGACGCGCAACATCGACTACAACGGACGCTTCTGCATGTCGTCCGCGGCCGCGGCGGCCAACCGGTCACTCGGCATCGACCGGGGCCTTCCGTTCCCGCTGACCGACCTGAACGACGCCGACGTCGTGGTGCTGTTCGGCAGCAACCTGGCCGACACGATGCCCCCCGCGGTCCAGCATCTCGGCGGCGTGCGGGAGCGGGGCGGCCTGATCGTCGTGGATCCCCGGCGCAGCGCGACGGCCCGCCTCACGGACGAGGGCGCCGGCGAGCACGTGCAGCTCGTGCCCGGCACGGACCTCGTGCTGGTGCTGGGCCTGCTCCACCTCGTGTTCGCCGAGGGGCTCGCCGACGCCGACTACCTGGCGGCGCGGGTCGACGGCGTCGAGGACGTCCGCCGCAGCGTCGCGGAGTGGTGGCCAGAGCGGGTCGCCGCGACCACGGGGGTGCCCGAGACGCAGCTGCGCCGCATCGCGCGCACCCTGGCGCACGCCAGCCCGCACCGCGGTGGACGCGGGGCGTTCCTGCTGACCGGCCGCGGATCGGAGCAGCACGCGGACGGCACCGACACCGTCACCGCGGTCATCAGCCTCGCGCTGGGCCTCGGCCTCGTGGGTGCCGAGCGTGGCGGCTACGGAGCCATCACCGGTCAGGGCAACGGTCAGGGCGGCCGGGAGCACGGCCAGAAGGCCGATCAGCTCCCTGGGTACCGGATGATCGCCGATCCCGCGGCCCGCGAGCACGTCGCGGCGGTGTGGGGCGTCGACCCCGACGTCATCCCCGGGCCCGGCGTGCCGGCGGTCGAGCTGCTCATGGGCCTGGGCCAGCCGGGCGGGCCGCGGGCCCTGTTCGTGCACGGCAGCAACATCATCGTCAGCTCGCCCGACGCACAGGTCGTGCGCCGCCGCGTCGAGGCGCTCGACCTCGTGGTCGTGTGCGACTTCGTGCCGTCGGAGACCGCGCTGCTGGCCGACTACATCCTCCCGGTGACGCAGTGGGCCGAGGAGGAGGGAACCATGACGGGACTCGAGGGTCGCGTGCTGCGCCGCCGCCGGGCCGTCCCGCCGCCCGAGGGCGTGCGCTCCGAGCTGGAGATCTTCGCCGCGCTCGCCGCCCGGCTGCACGCACCGGGCACGTGGTCGACCGACCCGCGCGAGGTCTACGACGAGCTGCGCCGCGCAAGCGCCGGTGGTCGGGCCGACTACGCGGGCATCTCGTACGACCGCCTGGACGCGGGGGAGGCCCTGTACTGGCCGTGCCCGGACGAGAACCATCCCGGCACCCCGCGGCTGTTCGCCGAGACCTTCCCGACGCCGAGCGGCCGGGCTCGCATGGTGCCCGTGCGCGAGGTCGGTCCCGACGACGCGCTGCGGGCCGAGGCGCCGGTGTGGCTCGTGACCGGCCGGGTGCTGCAGCACTACCAGTCGGGCGCCCAGACGCGCCGGGTCGCCAAGCTCAACGACTCGCTGCCCCAGGCGTACGTCGAGATCCACCCCGTCCTGGCGAGGAGAATCGGGCTGGAGGGCTTGGACGACGTGTGCATCACGTCGAAGCGCGGATCGATGGTCGCCCAGGCGCGGGTCAGTGCCGACATCCGGCCCGACACCGTGTTCGTGCCGTTCCACTTCGCCGACGAGGGCATGGTCAATGCCGTCACCAACGCCGCCACCGACCCGATCTCGGGCATGCCGGAGTTCAAGGTGTGCGCCGTGCAGATCGCCCGAGCAGAGCTATCAGGTGAGGCAGAGCCATGAGGGGAGCAACATCGTGAAGGTGGTCGTGATCGGGGCCGGCATGGTCGGCAACCGCTTCGTCGACGAGCTCGGGCGGCTCGCGCCGCAGGTCGAGATCGACCTGCTCGGCGACGAGTCGTACGAGCCGTACAACCGGGTCATGCTGACCGAGCTCATCGCCGGGCGCATCGACCTGGCCGGTCTGACGTTGCCGACCCCCGACAACGGACGGGTCCGCGTTCGGGCCGGTGTCCGCGCGCTCGAGATCGATCGCGAGCGGCGCACCGTCGTCACGGCGGACGGCGACTTCGACTACGACGTGCTGGTGCTCGCGACGGGCGCCCAGGCGCGGGTCATCCCGGTGCCGGGCCTGCGCGACGGGTTGCCGCGCGGCGCGCACGTCGTCCGCCGCCTCGACGACGCCCGCGACATCACCGCCGCGACCCTCAACGCCGCGCACGCCGTCGTGATCGGCGCGGGCCCGCTCGGGCTCGAGGTCGCGTGCGCGATGCGGCACCGCGGCATCGGCGTGACGCTCGTCGCCGCATCGGGGCTGCTCGATCGCGACCTGGATCCGGAGGTGGCCGCCGTCGTCGCCGACCAGGCGACGTCACTGGGCATCGAGGTCGTCACGGACGCCGCAATCGCGTCGGTCGGCGTGAGGGCCGGCCGCGTCGACGCGATCCACCTCGCCGACGGCCGGACGTTCCCGGCGGACCTCGTCGTGCTGGCCTGCGGATCCGCCCCCGACACGGCGCTCGCCGCGGACGCGGGCCTCGACACGAACATCGGCATCGTCGTGGGTCACGACCTGCGGACGCCCACCGACGCCTCGGTCTGCGCGATCGGCGACTGCGCCGAGACGCCCGCCGGGGTCAGCGGCCTCGTCGCTCCCGGGTGGGCGCAGGCCCGGGCGCTGGCCCGGAGCATCGCCCACGCATCCGAGCTGGAGCTGCCGCCGATCGCCGGGTCCGCGATGCGGCTCAAGGCCGTCGGCATGAGCGTCGTGACGATGGGCGTCCGGTCGTCGACCGCGCGACCCGACGACCGGATCGTGACGCTGTCCGATCGCCGTGAGCGGCGCCACGTCGAGCTCATCGCCCGTGGCGACACGCTCGTCGGCGTCACGTGCATCGGGTCGCCCGATCTGGCGGCGCACCTGTCGACGCAGTTCGACCGGCCGGGGATGCTGCCGGCCGATCCCCTGCACCTGCTGATGGGGACCTCCGGGGTGGGCACGACCGAGAGCGCCTCGCCGACCGCGATGCCGGCCGCCACGACGGTGTGCCGCTGCAACGGAGTCACGAAGGGCGACCTCGTGCACGCGTGGGACGGGGGAGCGACGACGGTCGAGACGCTGGCCGACGCGACGCTCGCGACGACGGGATGCGGCGGGTGCACGAAGCTCGTGTGCGGCATCGTCGACTGGCTCCAGAGCACGGATCCGCCCCCGGCCGCTGCGACCTCACAGACCCACGGCGCGAGCCGTGAGACAACTGTTCCAACCAGGTAACACGGAGACCTCCGCGATGACATCTGCCCTTCCTACGGTTCATGGCATGACGCTGAAGAAGAAGCTGGCCGTCGTCGGTGCGGGCATGGTGGCCCACCGGCTCGTCGAGGCGCTCGTCGAGCGCGGCGCCGACGAGACGTGGGACATCGAGGTGTTCGGCGACGAGACCCGTCCGCCCTACGACCGGGTCGCGCTGACGTCGTTCTTCTCCGATCGCGATCCCGAGGACCTCCTGCTGGGCGACGGCAGCCTCTGGAAGCGGCCCGGCGTGCGCCTCTACCGCAACTCCGTCGTGAGCCGCATCGACCGCGATGCCAAGCAGCTGCACGCGCGCAACACGACATTCCAATACGACAAGCTCGTGCTCGCCACCGGCTCGTACGCGATGGTGCCACCGGTCGACGGTTCGGACCTGCCGGGCTGCTTCGTCTACCGCACCGTCGACGACGTCGCCGAGCTGCGCCAGTGGGTGCTGGATCGCGAGGCGGTGCTGGGGCGCAAGGTCAGGGGCGCCGTGGTGGGCGGAGGCCTGCTGGGCCTGGAAGCAGCGGGCGCCCTGACGGCCCTCGGCGCCGACACGACGGTCGTCGAGTTCGCCGAGTGGCTCATGCCGCTGCAGGTCGACCGCGCGGGCGGCGGGGCGCTGCGCCGCATCATCGAGCAGATGGGCGTGTCGGTGCGCACGTCGACCGCGACGTCGAGGCTCAAGGCCGGTCGCGACGGCAAGGTCGCCCGCATGCAGTTCGCGGACGGCGAGAGGATCCCGGCCGACGTCGTGGTCTTCGCGACCGGCGTCCGCCCGCGCGACGAGCTGGCCCGCTCCAGTGGCCTCGAGGTCGGGGAGCGCGGCGGCGTGCTGGCCGACCCGGGCTGCCTCACATCGGACGAGTCGATCTACGCGATCGGCGAGGTCGCGCACATCGCCGGGCGCGTGTGGGGGCTCGTGGGTCCCGGCTACACGATGGCCGAGGTCGTGGCCGACCGTCTGCTGGGTGGCACCGCGGCGTTCGAGGGTGCCGACCTCTCAACCAAGCTCAAGCTGCTGGGCGTCGACGTCGCGAGCTTCGGCGACGCGTTCGCCGCCACCAACGGCAGCCTCGAGGTCGTGTACGCCGACCCCACCGCGGGGGTCTACAAGAAGCTCGTCATGAGCGACGACGCCCGGACGCTGCTCGGCGGCATGCTGGTGGGCGACGCGAGCGCATACACGAACCTGCGGCCCATGGTCGGCAGGGCGCTCGGCAGCGACCCGACCGGCTGGCTGCTGCCCGAGGGCATGGAGCCGCCCGGTGCCGGGGCCGCGCTGCCCGACGACGCCAGCGTCTGCTCGTGCAACAACGTCACCGCGGGACAGATCCGCTGCGCCGTCACGGAGCGGGGCTGCACCGATATGGCCGGCGTCAAGGCCTGCACCAGGGCCGGTACGAGCTGCGGGTCGTGCGTCTCGCTGGTCAAGAAGCTCGTCGACGTCCAGCTCGCCGAGGCCGGCATCGAGGTCAGCACCGCCCTGTGCGAGCACTTCCCGTACACGCGGGCCCAGCTGTTCGACATCGTCCGCGTCAGCGAGATCTCGACGTTCAGCGAGCTGCTCGCCCAGCACGGGTCGGGGCACGGCTGCGACATCTGCCGCCCCGTCGCGGCGTCGATCCTGTCGACGCTGCGCCACTCGCACGTCCTCGACGGCGAGAACGCGACGCTGCAGGACACCAACGACCACGTCATGGCCAACATGCAGAAGGACGGCACGTACTCGGTCGTCCCGCGGATCGCCGGGGGAGAGGTCACGCCCGAGGGCCTCATCGTGATCGGCCAGGTCGCGTCCGACTTCGGGCTCTACACCAAGATCACCGGGGGCCAGCGCATCGACATGTTCGGGGCCCGCATCGAGCAGCTGCCGGCGATCTGGAAGCGGCTCGTCGACGCGGGCTTCGAGTCCGGCCACGCGTACGGCAAGTCGCTGCGCACCGTGAAGTCGTGCGTCGGCCAGTCGTGGTGCCGTTACGGCGTGCAGGACTCCACGACGCTCGCGATCGACCTCGAGCTGCGGTACCGGGGCCTGCGCTCACCGCACAAGATCAAGCTCGGCGTGTCCGGCTGCGCCCGCGAGTGCGCCGAGGCGCGCAGCAAGGACGTCGGCATCATCGCGACCGACAAGGGCTGGAACATGTACGTCGGCGGCAACGGCGGGTTCACGCCGCGGCATGCCCAGCTGTTCGCGGAGGACCTGACGACCGAGGAGCTCGTCCGGGCCATCGACCGCTTCCTCATGTACTACGTGCGCACGGCCGACCGGCTGCAGCGCACGGCGCCCTGGATCGAGTCGATCGAGGGCGGCACCGACGCGGTGCGGCAGGTCGTCCTGGAGGACAGCCTGGGCATCGGCGCCGACCTCGACGCGGCGATGGCCGCGCACGTGGAGCACTACCAGGACGAGTGGGCTGCGACACTGGCTGATGACACGAAGCTCGCGCGGTTCGCGTCGTTCGTCAACGCCCCGGACACCGCCGACCCCGATCTCGCGTACGTCGAGGAACGGGGCCAGCGTCGCCCGGCGGACGAGGCGGAGCGTGCCGTGCTGATCGCGGGGGCGAGCATCCCCGTGCGCACAGAGGAGGTGACGGTGTGACGACGCATGAGACGTGGACGCGCGTGTGCGCGCTCGACGCCCTGGTGCCCGACCGCGGCGCCGCGGCCCTCGTCGACGGCCACCAGGTCGCGCTGTTCCGCCTCAGCGACTCCGGCGAGGTCCACGCGGTCGACCACCTCGACCCCTTCAGCCGCGCCAACGTCATGGCCCGCGGGCTCGTCGGCAGCCGCCAGGGCACGCCGACCGTCGCGTCGCCGATGCACAAGCAGTCGTTCGACCTCGTGACCGGCCGGTGCCTCGACGACCCGGACGTGTCGCTGCATGTGTGGCCCACGCGCGTCGCCGACGGCTGGGTCGAGGTACGGAACGGGTCGGCGTGACGACGCTCGGGCCGGTGCTGGCGGGCACCCGGGTGCTCGTGACGGCGCAGCGCCGGGCGACGGACCTCGCGGTGGCCCTGGAGCGTCGAGGCGCCCACGTCTCGATCGCGTCGTCGCTCGGGGTCGAGTCGCACATCGACGAGGACACGCTCCTGGCCCAGACACGGCAAATGATCGCGACCGGCGCCGACATCGTCGTCGTGACGACCGGCATCGGCTTCCGGGGCTGGCTCGACACCGCGGAGGCCGCCGGCATCGGGCACGAGCTGATCCAGGCGCTGCAGTCGACGCGCATCGTGGCACGCGGGCCCAAGGCACGCGGTGCGCTGCAGGCCGCCGGCCTCGTGCCGGACTGGGTCGCGGAGTCCGAGACGTCCGCCGAGATCGCGGACTTCCTGATCACCGAGGGCGTGGACGGCCGGACGATCGCGGTGCAGCACCACGGGGCGGGCGACGACGGGCTCGAGAAGCGGCTCGCAGCCGCCGGTGGACGTCCGTTCGGGCTCGTGGTCTACCGCTGGGGACCGCCGCCGGACCCGGTCGCGGTCGAGTGCTCCGTCCGCGACGCCGCGAACGGGGCGTACGACTCGATCGTCTTCACGTCCGCGCCGGGAGCGGCCGCATGGCTCGCCGTGGTGCGGGCGCTCGATGTCGGCGACGAGCTGCTGAGGCTCGAGAAGGACCGGCGCCTCGTGCTCGCCGCGGTGGGCCACGTGACGGCCGATCCACTCCGCGACGCCGGCTTCGAGCCGATGCTGCCGGACCGTGCCCGCCTGGGCGCGCTGGTGCGCTCGCTCGTGATGCGCCTCGGCGATGCGTCCGACAGCATCCCCACGCAGGCCGGCGACCTGAGACTCCGGGCGACCGCGGCGACCCTCGACCACGCGCCCCTGCCGGTGTCGCCGACGGGCCTGGCGATCCTGCGCGCGCTCGCGCGCGAGCCCGGCAGCGTCAGGACCCGCGAGGAGCTGCTCGAGGTGCTGCCGGGGGAGTCCGACGACCCGCACTCCGCGGAGGTCGCGGTCGCCCGGCTGCGAGAGGCGATCGGCCGGCCGCTCGTCCAGACGGTCGTCAAGCGCGGCTACCGGCTCGCGATGCGGGAGGCCACGTCATGACGATCTCCCTCGTGGCGACGAGCCACGGCACCGACGTCCCCGCGGCGCGCGTCGCGATCAGCGCCCTCGTCGACGCGGTGCGCGAGGCCGCACCCCACCTGGACGTCCACGAGGCGTTCGTCGACGTCCAGCTGCCCTCCGTCGACACGGCGGTCGACCTGGTCGACGGGCTCGCGGTCATCGTCCCGCTGCTGGTCGCGCCGGGATTCCACGTCCGCGTCGACATCCACGGTGCTGCCGAGCGGGCGTGGGTCTCCGCGGCGCCCACGCTGGGACCCGATGACCGGCTGACCGCGACGATGCTGAGCCGCCTCGCCGACGTCGGCGCCACCCGCGACGACGTCGTCGTGCTCGGTGCCGCGGGATCGACCGACGCTGCCGCGCACGCCAGCGTCGACGTGGCCGCCCAGCTGCTCGCCGCCGCGTGGGGCGCGCCCGTCGAGGTGGGGTACGTCGGCGGCACCGGGGTGCCGGTCGCCGACGTCATCGCGCGGGCCGCGTCGACGAGGCGGCGGGTCGTGGTCGCGAGCTATCTCATGGCGCCGGGCTTCTTCTTCGACCGGCTCGCCGCGAGCGCCGCCGACGTCGTCACGCGGCCCCTGCTCGACGGCACGACGGTCGACCCTGGCCTCGTGTCGCTGGTGCTGGATCGCTTCGCCGAGGGGGGCGGACAGCTCGACTGGTCGTCCGTGAACGCCCCTCATGCGGTCCATCGGTGACTTGTAACCAAAACCCGCGCTTTCGTTAACCGCCGCGAAACAGCAGTCGCCCAGTCTGAAAGAGCCGGGGGAGTCCCTGATCCGACGATGGAAAGGGTGTACATGCTGACTCATGGCACCCCGACATGGTCGGCTGGGCTGCCCCTCGCTGAGCATCCGGGCCCCGATGTCGTTCACGCAATGACGTGTGCGGGCCCGCGACTCGGCACAGGCGCACGGCAGGGAATCGAACGGACGCACGCTGCCGGCGGAACCCACGGGGGTGTCCCGTCGGCAGCGGCGTCCTCCCTGCATCTCACATCGACCGCGGACATTTCGGGTTTCTCGGTCGGACCATCTCGGAGGCCTCGTTGAACCGCACGCTGATTCTCTGTGCGCACGGTTCCGAGGTTCCCCGGGGGCGTGCTGCGTTCGCCGGACTGGTGAACGCGGTACGTCGTGAGGCGCAGGACCTGGACATCGTCGACGCGTTCGTGGACGTGCAGACGCCCAGCATCGCCGAGGTCGTGGGCGAGACCGCGGGGCCGCGCGCGGTCGTGCCCCTCATGCTGGCGTACGACCGCCCGGTCAGCGTCGACATCGTGCAGGCCTCGCACCTCGACCCAGCCGTCACGGTCACGACACCGCTGGGACCGGACTGGGTGCTCGCCGAGGTCGGCGTGCGCCGGCTGTTCGAGGCAGGTGCCAGGTCAGACGACACCATCGTGCTGGCCGCCGACACCGCGACGGACGACCGCGCCGTGTCCGACGTCGGCAAGGCCGCCCGCCTGCTCAGCGCCGTCTGGGGCGGCCGCGTGCACGTCGGCACGCTGGGTGGCCCCGACACCCCGCTCGCCGATGCCGTCGACGTCGCTCGCGCGTACGGGCGACGCGTCGTCGTCTCCAGCTACCTGTTGACGCCCGGCGAGGTCCACGACCGCATGATCGACGCCGGCGCGGACGTCGTCACGGCGCCCCTGCTCGACGTCGGACCGCCGGACTCGCGGCTCGTGAGCCTCGTGCTGGCGCGCGCCCGGTCCCGCTCCGACTGGACCTCCGTCGGCGGCGACCCCGGTTCCCGCCTCGCGCACCAGTAGCCTCCGCGACCGTCCGTCGCCCGCGCCCGCGCCCTGGCCGCCTGGCCGGGACGTGGACGGACGATGAGGGGTCGGGGCACCTGGGGCTGCCCGTACCCCTCATCCTGCGTCCTCCCGGGACGGACGCGGGACGTCCCCCGCGTCAGGACCATCAGGCCCCGTCCCGCGTGGCAGTCGCCCAACCTTCGACCTGTGCTTTACCCTTTTGACCATGGCGACCCGAACGACTTCCCCGCCGCGCAAGCGGCCGTCCGGCAGCCAGGCCCGCAAGAAGACCTCGTCCACGAGCAAGCGCAAGCCACCGGCACGTCGGCCGGCAGCCCGCAGGCCGGCGGCGAAAAAGACCGGACCTGGCCCCCTTGCTGCTGTCTTCGGTGCGATCCTGCGCGCCTCGACGGCCCTGTGGCTCGGCGTCGCCGGCATGGTGGGCGCGATCGCGCGCAGCATCGGCCACAGCGCCCGCGACCTCGACCCGGAGCAGCGCCGCGACGGCGTGGGCTTCGGCCTGCTGGGTCTCGGCATCGTGGTCGCCGGGTCCGTGTGGTCCGACATGCCCGGTGCCGTCGGCCGCGCCGTCCGCGACGTGACGTCCGGCGCCGTAGGCCTGCTCGCGTGGGCCGTCCCGATCCTGCTGGTCGTCGTCGCGTGGCGCACGCTGCGGCACCCCGACACCAACGGCCCCGCCGGCCGCCAGGTCATCGGCTGGGGCGCCATGAGCGGCGGAGTCCTCGGCCTCGTCCACATCGCGCACGACGTGCCGCGGCCCAGCGATCCCGACCCCGACGCGATGCGCGAGGCCGGGGGAGCGATCGGCTTCCTGTTCTCCGCGATCCCGATGGACCTGCTCAAGAGCGCGTACGTCGTCTCCCCGATCCTCGGGCTGGTCGTCGCGTTCGGCCTGCTCGTGGTCACCAACACGCCCGTGTACGCCGTTCCCGACCGCCTGCGCGACTTCCGCGACCAGGCCCTCGGACGCCATGAGCAGCCCGTCGACGAGGACCCGCAGGCCGAGCCGGAGCCCAAGAAGCGCAGGCACCCCAAGACGTCGATCGTCAGCGACGACGAGCCCTACGAGAACCCGTTGGTCGACGGCCCGGACGAGCGCCCGGCCAAGGCCCCCGCTCGCGTCTTCGAGCCCGGCCCCGAGCCCGTCGACGAGCCCGTCGACGAGGTCGATATCGAGCTGCCACCCATGGAGCCGATCCCGGCGCGCGCCGAGCAGCTCGCGCTGTCCGGCGACGTCGTCTACTCCCTGCCCGACAGCACGATGCTGCGCGAGGGCTCGCCGCACAAGGCGCGCTCCAAGGCGTCCGACGCGGTCGTGGAGCGCCTGACCGAGGTGCTCGAGCAGTTCCAGATCGACGCCCAGGTCACGGGCTACACCCGCGGCCCGACCGTGACGCGCTACGAGGTCGAGCTCGGCCCCGCCGTCAAGGTCGAGAAGGTCACGGCGCTGTCGAAGAACATCTCGTACGCCGTCGCGTCCAACGAGGTCCGCATCCTCAGCCCGATCCCCGGCAAGTCCGCGATCGGCGTCGAGATCCCGAACCTCGATAAGGAGATGGTGTCGCTCGGCGACGTGCTGCGCTCCGCGAAGGCACGCAGCGACCACCACCCCATGGTCATCGGCCTCGGCAAGGACGTCGAGGGCGGCTACGTCGTCGCGAACCTCGCGAAGATGCCGCACCTGCTGGTCGCCGGCGCGACGGGCTCGGGCAAGTCGTCGTTCGTCAACTCGATGATCTCCTCGATCCTCATGCGCTCGACGCCCGAGGAGGTGCGCATGATCATGGTCGACCCCAAGCGGGTCGAGCTGACGGCGTACGAGGGCGTCCCGCACCTCATCACGCCGATCATCACCAATCCCAAGAAGGCCGCCGAGGCGCTGCAGTGGGTCGTGCGCGAGATGGACATGCGCTACGACGACCTCGCCAACTTCGGCTACCGGCACATCGACGACTTCAACAAGGCGGTCAAGGCCGGCCAGGTCAAGCTGCCCCCGGGCAGCGAGCGCGTCCTGGCGCCGTACCCGTACCTGCTGGTCGTGGTCGACGAGCTCGCCGACCTCATGATGGTCGCCCCGCGGGACGTCGAGGACTCCATCGTCCGCATCACCCAGCTCGCCCGGGCCGCCGGCATCCACCTGGTGCTCGCGACGCAGCGACCCAGCGTCGACGTCGTGACGGGCCTGATCAAGGCCAATGTGCCGAGCCGTCTGGCGTTCGCGACGTCGTCGCTCGCCGACAGCCGTGTCATCCTCGACCAGCCCGGTGCCGAAAAGCTCGTCGGTCAGGGCGACGGGCTCTTCCTGCCGATGGGCCAGAACAAGGCGATGCGCATGCAGGGCGCGTGGGTCACCGAGGCCGAGATCCAGACGATCGTCGAGCACTGCAAGACGCAGCTGCAGCCGACGTACCGCGAGGACGTCACCGCCCCGGCCGCGTCCAAGCGCGAGATCGACGACGACATCGGCGACGACCTCGACCTCGTCCTGCAGGCCATCGAGCTGTGCGTCACGACGCAGTTCGGGTCGACGTCGATGCTGCAGCGCAAGCTGCGGGTCGGCTTCGCGAAGGCCGGACGACTCATGGACATCCTCGAGAGCCGCGGCATCGTCGGTCCGAGCGAAGGCTCGAAGGCCCGCGACGTGTTGATCAAGCCCGACGACCTCGAGCAGGTCATCGCGACGATCCAAGCGGGCGGATGATGGAGGAGGCCTTCGAGATCCGGCGTCGCGCGGGCCTCTACCTCCTGCTGGCCGTGCTGTGCCTCGGCCTGGCGGCGGCGTTCGGCTGGCTCGCGCTCGACCGGGACGACCCGCTGCTGGTGGTCCCGGTCGTGGTGCTCGTCGTGCTGGGCGCCAACCTGCTGCGCGGCCTTCGCGACTCCCGGACGCCGCTGTTCGTCGCGGACGACCACGGCGTCCGCCTGCGCGCCGACGAGGGCTGGGTCGGGCTGCTATGGAGCGAGATGGGCGAGATCCGCGTCGAGCGCCGCGAGGGCGTGCGCCACGACCCGCGGATCAAGGTCGTCAGCACCGACGGCCAGCGGTTCTACACGTCTCCGCTGGGCATCGCGACCGACGCCTCGCCCGGTGAGGCGGAGGTCCAGTTGGCGCGTCGCCGCGCCGCTGCCGCATACTGAGAGTCGCTTCACCCGCACCGAAAGGGAGTCATGGCCGCGGCACATCAGCCGAGCAACTGGAACATCGCGAACGCCTTGACGGTCGTGCGTATCGCGGGAGTGCCCGTGTTCGGGTGGCTGCTCCTGGCGCACGACGGCGACTCCGTGGGGTTCCGCGTCGCGGCGTGGGCGGCGTTCGCGCTGCTCATGATCACCGACCGCATCGACGGCGACCTGGCCCGCAAGTACGACCTGGTCACCAACTTCGGCAAGCTCGCCGACCCCATCGCCGACAAGGCGCTGACCGGCATGGCGTTCGTCGGGCTGTCCATCATCTTCACGGACACCGACTTCGGGTGGCTGTTCTGGACCATCACGATCGTGGTCCTGTTGCGCGAGTGGGGCATCACCCTGATGCGCTTCGTGATCAAGAAGTACGGCGTCATGCCGGCGAGCCAGGGCGGCAAGATCAAGACGACGCTGCAGGCGGTCGCGATCGGCGGCTTCCTGCTGCCGCTGGAGATCTGGAACAACCCCTTCACCGATCTGCTGCTGTTCTTCGCGTGGGTCTTCATGGCGGCTGCCGTCGCGGTCACCGTCGTGACGGGCGTCATGTACGTCAGGGACGCCCGCACGATCCGTCGCGACGCGAAGGCCGCGACGGCGTCATGACCAGCGCGGTCGAGGCGGTGGAGGCCCTGCGGGCAGCCGGTGCCACGGTCGCCACCGCCGAGTCGCTGACCGGGGGACTGGTCTGCGCAGCGCTCGTCGACGTCTCCGGGGCGTCCGACGTCGTCCGCGGCGGCATCATCGCGTATGCCGCGGAGATCAAGACCACGATGCTGGGCGTCGACGCCGACCTGATCGTCGAGCGCGGAACGGTCGACGCGGAGGTCGCCGAGGCGATGGCCCGCGGGGTGCTGGCGCGCATCGGCGCGACGTACGGCCTCGCGACCACGGGAGTGGCCGGACCGGGCGACAGCGAGGGCAAGCCGCCGGGCACCGTGCACATCGCGGTGGCGGGCCCGCTGGGCGTCCAGACCCGCCTCCTGGCCCTCACCGGTGACCGCGAGTCGATCCGTTCGGGCACGGTGGCCGCGCTGTTGTCGTTGCTGGTCGCTACGCTGGGGGAAGAATCTCGGATCGTTCGGGGTTGAGACTCATATGACAGCGATGGACGGAGGGGCCCGATGACCGCGATGCGTCAGCTCGTCGGCGAGGTGCTCCGCGCCCGCCGCATCTCCCAGGGGCTCACACTGCGCGACGTCTCGGGCAAGGCGCGGGTCAGCCTTGGCTACATCTCCGAGGTCGAGCGCGGGCAGAAGGAAGCCAGCTCCGAGCTGCTCGCCGCCCTCGCGGGCGCCCTCGAGGTGCCGCTGTCGAAGGTGCTCCTCGACGTCAGCGCGATGCTCGAGATCGAGGAGGCGTCGGTCGACCAGATCGCCAGCATCTCCTCCATCGCCGGCGCCGACGCGTCGGGCGACGTGTCGATGTCCGCCGCCTGATCGAGGCGCCACGCCCGTGAGACACAGCGAGTTCTGGTTCCGCATGGAGCAGCACCTGGGACGCGCCTATGCGCGCGTCTGGGCCGACAGCCACGTCATGAGCAATCTCGGCGGACGCACTGCCAGTGAGGCGCTCGCCGCCGGCGAGGACCCCAAGACCGTCTGGCGCGCCGTGCACGCCGAGCGCGGCCTCCCCGCCTCCGAACGCTGATCCCGCCCCCCACCGCCGCGAGAAGGACCGCTGGGGGTACCTCCCGCTTGCGGGCGAGTGGTGCGTCCTGGACGTTCCGAGACGGCGTGTCGGTCCACGGCGCACCGCTCGGGGACGTCTTCGCACCACTCGGCGTGTCGGCATGGTGTCGAACACCTGTTCGGGTTAGGCTCGTGCACAGGTTGGACGTGAGAAGGACGTCATCCACAGACGGGTCGACGAGGCCCACATATGTCTGAGGGTCCTTCTAACGTCGTCGATGACCGGCCACCCACCAGCAGAAACGGATCCACCATGGCACAGCCGAACAGCTCTCTCGCGACGAGCAAGGACAAGGGCAAGTCGCTCGAGAACGCGATGGCCCAGATCGACCGCGCCCACGGCAAGGGCGCCGTCATGCGATTGGGTGACCAGGCTCGCGCGCCGATCGAGGTCATCCCCACCGGCGCCACGACGCTCGACATCGCGCTGGGCATCGGCGGCCTGCCCCGCGGCCGTGTCGTCGAGATCTACGGTCCGGAGTCCTCCGGAAAGACGACCGTCGCCCTGCACGCGGTGGCCAACGCCCAGCGCGCCGGCGGCGTCGCGGCGTTCATCGACGCCGAGCACGCGCTCGATCCCGACTACGCCCGCAAGCTCGGCGTCGACACCGACGCACTGCTGATCTCGCAGCCCGACAGCGGTGAGCAGGCGCTCGAGATCGCCGACATGCTGATCCGCTCGGGTGCGCTCGACATCATCGTCATCGACTCCGTGGCAGCGCTCGTGCCCCGCGCCGAGATCGACGGCGAGATGGGCGACAGCCACGTCGGCCTGCAGGCCCGGCTCATGAGCCAGGCACTGCGCAAGATGACCGGTGCGATCAACGGCTCGGGCACCACGGCGATCTTCATCAACCCGCTACGCGAGAAGATCGGCGTCATGTTCGGCTCGCCCGAGACCACCACCGGCG
>JAOPXY010000077.1 GCA_025964895.1 Aeromicrobium sp. | reverse complement strand
GGTCGGTCTTGGTCGCGTAGTCGGCGTAGGCCGGCCACGCCTCGACCGCGCGCTCCCACCACACGTCGCGCTCCTCGCCGCTGAGCTCGCGCGGGGTGTAGTCCTTGCGGACCGCACCGTCCTGCAGCTCGACGAGCGGCGCGTCGACGATGTTGTAGAACCACGTCGGGTGCTCGGGCGCGCCGCCCTTGGACGCCACGACGACGTACTCGCCGTCGTGCTCGACGCGCATCAGCGGCGTCTTGCGGATCTTGCCGCTCTTGGCCCCGAGCGTCGTCAGGACGATGATCGGCTTGCCCTGCATCTCATTGCCCTCGGCGCCCTTGGTGCGTTCGAAGAGCTCGGCCTGCTCGCGCGACCAGTCGTCGGGGCTCGGTGCATATTCTCCATGAAGGGGCATGACTCCATCGTGCCATGATCGAGCCATGAAGACAGTACGGCTGGGCACCAGCGACCTTGAGGTCTCCGAGATCATCCTCGGATGCATGAGCTACGGCGAACCGTCCCATGGCACGCACCCGTGGTCGCTGCCCGAGGACGAGAGCCGGCCGTTCATCCAGCAGGCCCTCGAGGCCGGCATCACGACGTTCGACACCGCCAACATGTACTCCGACGGCTCGAGCGAGGAGATCGTCGGCAGGGCGCTCGCCGACTTCGCCCGCCGGGAGGACGTCGTCATCGCGACCAAGGTCTTCTTCCCCATGGGGGGCGATCCGTCGACCGGCGGCCTGTCGGCGGCGAACATCGCCCGGCAGATCGACGCGAGCCTGCAGCGCCTCGGCACCGATTACGTCGACCTCTACCAGATCCACCGCTGGGACCCGGACGTCCCGATCGGGGAGACGATGGAGGCCCTCGACGCCGTCGTGCAGTCGGGCAAGGCACGATTCATCGGCGCCTCGTCGATGTGGACGTGGCAGCTCGCGCAGGCGCAGCACGCCGCCGACCTCAACGGGCGGACGCCGTTCGTCTCGATGCAGGACCAGTACAACCTGGTGCAGCGCGAGGAGGAGCGCGAGATGCACCCGTTCTGCCTCGACGAGGGCATCGGCGTCATCCCGTGGAGTCCGCTGGCGCGCGGCCGGCTGACCCGCGACTGGGACGATGCCAGCACGAGCCGCAGCGGAACCGACCACCTGATCAAGCGGTTCTACGGGCAGGCCGAGGAGTCAGATCGTGCGATCGCCGCGGCCGTCGGCTCGATCGCCGAGGCCCGCGGGGTCTCCCGCGCGCAGGTCGCGCTCGCCTGGGTGCGCCAGCAGGAGGCCGTGACGGCACCCATCGTGGGCGCCACGAAGCCCCTGCACCTGGACGATGCCATCGCGTCGCTCGACCTGGTGCTCGACGCCGACGAGCTCAAGGCCCTCGAGTCGCCCTACGTGCCGAGGAATCCGGAGTTCTGAGGGTCCCGGCTCAGCTGGGGCCGGAGGTGTAGACCACCGGGTCGTCGTCGACCGGGGCGATGTCCTCGTTGAGCGCGGCGGCCGGCTTCGTGCGCGCGGCGACGTCGGCGGGCGTCGGGGCGAGGTCGGCGGGGGTCGGCGTGGCGGCCTTCTTGGCCGGAGCCTTCTTGGCCGGGGCCTTCTTGGCAGCCGCGGCCTTCTTCGCGGGCGGGGCCTTCTTTGCTGCGGGTGCCTTCTTCGCGGCGGGTGCCTTCTTCGCTGGAGCGGCAGGGGGTATCACGGTGGGCGCGGCCGGCGCGGAGCTCGCGGTCGGCTCGGGGCTGACCGTCGGCTCGGGGCGGGGGTCGGTCGGCGCGGGGCGCTGCCCACGTCCGGGCAGCACCTTTCCGGCGAGCGCGGCGACGCCGTCGAAGCCTGCCTGCACGAGCCCGGTGGCGACGGACTGGGCGATCGACACGGGGATGGACACGATCTTGGGGATCACGGGCTGCTCCGGATTCGTTCGTGGACGGACTCGGCACGTGTACCCAGTCCGGACGCTGCTCACACCCGCCGGCCGGCGGGCATTCGTCACGGTGCTGGGCTACGGCGTGCGATGGGTGCCGAAGGTGCGACGCCAGTAGGTCAGGGCCTCGTTGTCGGACGTGTCGGCGGCGCGGACGCTGCCGAGGACGAGCGTGTGATCGCCGGCCAGGATCAGCTGCTCCACGACCACCGAGACCCACGCATGCCGGTCGACGAGGGCCGGGGCGTCGTCCTCGACCTGCCACGCGACATCGGCGAACTTGTCGTCCCCCTTCTGCGCGAAGTGCAGGGCGACCCGTTGTTGGTGCGCCGCCAGCACGTTGACACCGACGACCGAGCCGATGTGCAGCTTGGTCAGCAGCGTCGACCGGTTGTCGAGCGACACCAGCAGCATGGGCGGGTCCATCGACAGCGAGCTGAACGCGCTGACCGTCGTGCCGTGCGGGACGCCGTCCTCCAGCGTCGAGACGACCGAGACCGCGGCGGCCACATTGCCCATCGCGGCTCGGAACGACTTCTCCAGCACCTCGTCGCGCTGCCCGGGCCTCGTCGTCATGGGGTCAACGCTAGGCGGAGCACCCACATGCCGCTGACCGCTTCCGCATGCCGGACAGGCGCGCGGTGTGCGCGTCATTTGGCCGAACGGTTGATCATGACAGCATGCGACATTCGCGCCTGGCCGTGCCGGTGGGATTCGTCATGGCGTCGATCGTGGCGTGCGCGGCCCTGACCGAGGTCGTGCGGGAGTCGTCGGATGCCGGCGATGATGCGCCCCGCCGTGCCACCGCACTGGTCGAGGACGAGCCGTCGGTCGAGCTGGCCTTCGCCGGAGACGTGCACTTCGAGGGCGACCTGAGCAGCGTTCCCGGCGATCCCGCCTCCACGCTGGGGCCGATGTCCGACCTGCTCGGCGCGGCCGATCTGGCGATGGTCAACCTCGAGTCGGCGATCACGAACCGCGGCCGGCGCGCCGGCAAGGAGCTCGAGGACCCGGCCGACACCTACTGGTTCCGCACCGGGCCCCGCGCGCTCGACGTGCTGCAGCGCTCGGGGGTCGACGTCGTCTCGGTCGCCAACAACCACGGCGCCGACTTCGGGTTGGCCGGTGTCCGCGACACGATCCGGGCGTCCGAGGCGAGCCCGATTGCGGTCGTCGGAGTCGGCCGCACCGACCGCGCCGCGTTCGCCCCGCATCGCGTGCGCGTCAAGGGCACGGACATCGCCGTCCACGCCGCCGATGCGTCCCCTCGCGAGAGCGGCGACGCCGTCTGGGCGGCCACGCCGGGTTCCGGCCCGGGAATCGCATCGGCCCGTGGCACCGGCTCCTCCGCCCTGGTGGCCGCGGTCGCGGAGTCGGCACGGACCGACGACCTCGTCGTGGTGTACCTGCACTGGGGTGAGGAGGGCAGCGCCACCGCGACGCCGGCGCAGCAGGCCACGGCCGCGGTGCTCGAGGCGGCGGGTGCCGACATCGTCGTCGGGACGCACGCGCACACGCCGCTGGGCGCGGGCCTGCGCGGCGACGGGAGGACGTACGTCAGCTACGGCCTCGGGAACTTCTACTGGTACCACGGGCGCGAGGCCGAGACCGGCGTCCTACGGCTGACCGTTCAGGGCGGCAAGGTCGTGGGCGACGAGTGGGTGCCCGGACGGATCACCCGCAGCGGCGGCGACCCACGACCCCTCTCCGGCGACGCGGCCACGTCGGCGGTGCAGGAGTGGAACGCGCTGCGCAGCAGCACCGACCTCGTCGCCGGCCCCGGACCCGTGCAGGCGCCCGCCACCGAGGTGACCGATGGCGGCGACACCCTGCCGGCGTTCGCGTCGACCATCAGCAGCATCGGCACCTCCGTGCGACGAGGCATGCGCACGTACGACGCCGAGACCTGCCCCGTCCCGCTGGCCGACCTGCGCCACCTCACCGTCACCCACGTCGGGTTCGACGGCCTCGCACACGAGGGGGAGCTCGTGCTGCATGCGGACGTCGCGGCCGACGCCGTCGACGTCTTCGCCGCGTTCTACGCCGCGCGGTTCCCGATCGAGCGCATGCTCCTGATCGACGAGTACGGCGGCGACGACGACCGGTCGATGGCGGGCAACAACACGTCCGGCTTCAACTGCCGCACCGTGGCGGGCTCCGGCCGCTGGTCGGAGCACGCCTACGGTCGCGCGATCGACATCAACCCCGTGCAGAACCCGTACGTCGTCGGCACCGATGTGCGTCCGCGCGCCGCGCAGGAGTTCCTCGCCGCCGATCGCTCCGCCACCGGCCCGCCCGTCGCCGGCCTCATCCGCGACGGCGACGTCGTGCGGACCGAGTTCGAGCGGATCGGCTGGGAGTGGGGCGGCCTCTACCCCGAGCCCGACTACCAGCACTTCAGCCTGCCGGGCTGACATTCGCCGCCGAGTCCAGAAGATGTCCTGACCTGTCTCGGTCGTCCCCGGAACGGGCATACGCCCGTCATGACGACGACTCGGATCGCAGACCGTTCTGCGCCGGCGATGCCCGCCACCGCGCCCGTGCGCAACCTGGGCGAACGGGTCGTGGCGGTCATCACCACGACCGACCACAAGACGATCGGGCGGCTCTACCTGTTCACGTCGTTCGCCTTCTTCATCATCGGCGGCGTCCTCGCCCTGCTGATCCGCGCCGAGCTGGCCCAGCCGGGCACGCAGATCGTCGACGATCAGACCTACAACCAGCTGTTCACGATGCACGGCACGATCATGATGCTGCTGTTCGCGACCCCCCTGTTCTTCGGCTTCGCGAACCTCATCGTGCCGCTGCAGATCGGCTCACCCGACGTCGCGTTCCCGCGGCTCAACATGTTCAGCTACTGGCTCTTCCTGTTCGGTGGCATCATCGTGGTGAGCGGATTCTTCGTGCCCGGCGGCGCCGCCGCCTTCGGGTGGACGGCGTACACCCCGCTGAGCGACTCCACGACGTCCCCCGGGATCGGCGGCGACCTGTGGGTCATGGGCCTGTGGATGGCCGGCCTCGGCACGATCCTCGGCGGCGTCAACTTCATCACGACGATCTTCTCGATGCGTGCGCCGGGAATGACGATGTTCCGGATGCCGATCTTCGTGTGGAACTCACTCGTCACCAGCCTGCTGGTCATCATCGCGTTCCCCGTGTTCGCGGCGGCGCTGCTCGTCCTCGGCGCCGACCGGATGCTCGGCGCCCACGTCTTCGACGCCGCCAACGGCGGGCCGATCCTGTGGCAGCACCTGTTCTGGTTCTTCGGCCACCCCGAGGTCTACATCGTGGCGCTGCCGTTCTTCGGCATCATCACCGAGATCCTGCCGGTCTTCGCGCGCAAACCCATCTTCGGATACGTCGGTCTGGTCGGGGCGACTCTCAGCATCGCGGCGCTCTCGGTCGCGGTGTGGGCCCACCACATGTTCGCGACGGGATCGGTCGACAACGCCTTCTTCTCCTTCATGACATTTCTCATCGCGGTGCCCACGGGGGTCAAGTTCTTCAACTGGATCGGCACGCTGTGGGGCGGATCCCTGTCGTTCGACACGCCGCTGCTCTTCTCGCTGGGATTTCTCGTCACGTTCCTCTTCGGGGGGCTGACCGGCGTCGTCCTGGCGTCGCCGCCCCTGGACTTCCAGGTCCACGACACCTACTTCGTCGTGGGCCACTTCCACTACGTCGTCTTCGGGACGGTCGTCTTCGCGATGTTCGCGGGGTTCTACTTCTGGTGGCCCAAGCTGACCGGCCGGATGCTCGACGAGAAGCTCGGCAAGATCCACTTCTGGCTGCTGTTCGTCGGCTTCCACCTGACCTTCCTGGTGCACCACTGGCTCGGGGTCGAGGGCATGCCTCGGCGCTACGCCGACTACTCGCCCACCGACGGCTTCACGACGCTGCACGAGATCTCGTCGATCGGCGCCTTCCTGCTCGGCGCCTCGACCCTGCCGTTCCTCTACAACGCGTGGCGGTCACAGAGGTCGCCGCTCGTCGCGCTCGATGACCCGTGGGGGTGGGGACGCTCGCTGGAGTGGGCCACGTCGTCCCCTCCCCCACGCCACAACTTCGTCTCCCTGCCGCGCATCCGCTCCGAGAGCCCCGCCTTCGACCTGCACCATCCCGAGGTGGCGAGCATCGAGCTGGAGCACAACCCCGGTGAGGGCTCCGCCCTCGCCGACGCCCCCGACGTCGCGGGACGCCGCGGCAACCTCGACGACGACGAAGGCCGGTGACCGCCGTGACCACGTGGGTCGTCGAGCGGTCAGTGCCTTCGGTCGCAGCCGTGCTGTGCAACGCGGACGGAAGCCTGTTCCCGTCCGAGGAGCCCGCCTACGAGGCGTCGACGGCGGTGACCAACCACTTCCTGGCGCAGCTCGGCGTCCATCACGCCTACGAGCCGAGCGAGCTGCTGGACCTGACCCACGGACAGAGCTTCCGGTCCGCAGCAGCCATGCTGGCGCGTCTGCACGGCAGGCATCTCGACCCGGAGGATCTCGAGCAGTGGGTGGCGGTGGAGAGGGACGTCGTGACGGCGCACCTGAGAGTCACGCTCGAGCCGGATGCGCAGGTGCGTGCACCGCTCGACGAGCTGGCCCGGCGGTTCGAGCCGGGGGTCGTCACGTCTGGCGCGTCCGTTCGGCTGTCGGCGTGCCTGGAGGTGACGGGGCTGGCGGACCTGTTCGCCCCGTCGCGGCGAATCAGCGCCGAGAGCTCCATGGCCCGGCCGCTCAGCAAGCCCGACCCTGCCGTCTACTCGTTCGCCTGCGAGCGGCTCGGCGTCGATCCGGGTGCGACCATCGCCGTCGAGCACTCCGTCAGGGGCGCCGTGTCGGCCGTGGCCGCGGGCTGCTGGACCCTGGGCCTGCTGCAGTTCGTGCCGCATGAGCGCCGTCGCGCCCGAGCGGACGCATTGCGCGCGGTCGGCGTCGTGGACGTCGTCGACAGCTGGTGGGACGTCCTCAGCCTCCTCGACCGGTCGCGATCCCGGACCGCTCCCCCGGCGACCGCTCGGCGGTGAGGCCCCTCGGACGACTCGTGGGTCGTCCGAGGGGCCGGTCCTCCACCGGGCTAGATGATCGCGAACTCCTCGGCGTGCTCGAAGGACGTCTCGTCACCCTCGGGCGTGGCAGCCGGACGCTGCTTCGTCACGAGCACGGCCGACAGCAGCGCGGCCAGCAGCAGCGCGCCAAGTCCCCACGTGAAGGCCACGGTGTAGCCGTGCACCACGCCCTCGGCCGTCTTGGCGACGCCGTGCGTGCCGATGTACGTCGCCGTCGCGGTGGCCGCGAGCGTGTTGAGCAGTGCCGTGCCGAGTGATCCGCCGACCTGCTGCGTCGTGTTGACCAGGGCACTCGCGACACCGGCGTCGTGGTCGTCGACCCCGACGAGCGCGGTGCTCGAGAGGGCCACGAAGGCCAGGCCCATGCCGACGCTCATCAGGATCTGCGCCGGGAGCACGTTGGTGAGGAAGCTGCCCTCCACGTCGATCTGCATGAACAGGAGCATGCCGGCTGCGGCCGCGAGCGTTCCGCCGACCATGAGGGGACGCGGGCCGATGCGCGGCAGCAGCCCGCTGGCCGCGCCGGCGCCGACGACGACACCCACGCTGAACGGCAGGAACGCCAGACCGGACTTGACCGCCGAGTACTGCAGGGTGCCCTGCATGTAGTAGACGAGGAACAAGAACATCCCGAACAGCGCCAGGCCCAGGAGCAGCGAGACCAGGAACGCCGCGGCGCGGTTGCGCTCGGTGAACACCCGCGGCGGCAGGAGCGGCTCGGCGGTCTTCATCTCGATGACGACGAAGGCGACGAGCAGCACGACGGCCGCGACCAGCAGGGAGATGGTGCTCGTGGCGGACCAGCCGCTCTCGTTGGCCTTCGTGAAGCCGTAGACGAGGGCAACGAGCGACGCCGCCGAGGCCCGCGCCCTCGAGGGCGTCAGCAGCGAGGACCGCGCGGTGCTGCTCGATATCCTGGGCCGGATCGCCACGAGCCAGGAAGCCGTCCCCACGAGCTGATGACGACGGTCCTACGACCTGCAGTCGTCACCCGGCGACACCTGCGCCGGCGATGTTCACCGCCTTGGTCTGCGTGAAGCCGAGCAGCTCGTCCCGGCTCTCCTCCCGGCCCAGACCGGACGCCTTGAAGCCGCCGTAGGGCATGCCAGGGAAGTGGCGAGAGGTGTCGTTGACCCACACGTAGCCCGCCTCGAGCAGGTGGACGCAGCGGTGGGCCCGGGCGAGGTCGCGCGTCCACACGCTCGCGGTCAGACCGTGCCGTACGGCATTCGCGCGTGACACGGCAGTGTCCTCGTCGTCGAACGGCTCGACGATCAGGACCGGGCCGAAAACCTCCTCGCACGCGATCTCGGCATCCGGAGCCACGTCGGCCAACAGCGTCGGCGCCACGAACCATCCCTCGCCCGGGACGGCACGGTCGGCCGTCATGCGACGGGCACCGGCGGCGACCGCCCTCTCGACGAAGCCCACGACTCGGTCGCGGTGCTCCGCGGTCACCACAGGCCCCACCTCGGTGGACTCCTCGCCCGCGGCCCCCAGTCGCAGCTCGTCGAACCTCCTGGCGACGCGAGCGGTCACCTCCTCGGCGACGCGTCGGTGCACGAACAGACGGGACGTGGAGCCACACGACTGGCCGGTGCTGGCCTGCAGGTTCATCCCGGTCACGACGCCCTCGACTGCTGCATCAATGTCGGCGTCCTCGAACACGATGACGGCGTTCTTGCCGCCCAGCTCCAGGGTCACGTTCTTGACCCCGACCGACGCGGCGTCGGTCAGGATGGCGCGACCGGTCAACTCACCCCCAATGAATGCGATGCGATGGACGTCAGGGTGCCGCACCAGGGCCCGAGGGGTCTCCGGACCGGATCCCGTGAGGACGGCGAGCAGCCCCGGAGGAAGGATGTCGACGACCAGCTCCCCCAGCCTCAGGGCCGACAGCGGCGTCTGGTGTGCGGGCTTGAGCACGACGGCATTGCCGGCCACCAAAGGGGCTGCGATTTTGGCGGCGGCGAACATCACCGGGTGGTTGAACGGGATGATCCGCGCGACGACACCGTACGGCTCCCTCATCGTGTAGTTGAGGTGAGTCGATGCCACAGGCACCACCTCGCCGGAGAGGTCCAGCGCCCAGTCGGCGAACATCCGGATCTGGTCGACCGCTCGGTCCACGTCGAGACGCATCTGACCGACGGGGCTGCCCAGGTCGTCGGCGTCCAGTCGCGCGAGTTCCTCCCGGTGGGCTGCCACCACATCTGCAACGCGTCTCACGGCGTGCGCCCGGTCACGCGGAGCGACTCTGCGCCACTCGCGGGACGCGGCGAGGGCGCCGGCGACCGCGTCGTCGACGTCGGCGCTCGAAGCATCGGGCACCTGCGCCAGGACGGCGCCGGAGCTCGGATTCGTCGTGGTGTAATGGCGCCCGCCCTCCGCGGGGCGAAGGTCTCCGTCCACCAGCATTCGCCATTCTCGGCCGTCGGTCATGGAGCCTCCTCGTGGATCACTTAGCTGGTAGGGGCTGGAGGTCGGCGGGCAGTCCGGCGTGCCTGCCCTGGACGACGTCGACGACGGCGGGCCTGCCCGACGCCAGTGCTCGCTCGAGCGCCGGACCGAGGTCTGCGGCCTCGGTGACACGCTCGCCGTGCCCGCCGAGGAGCTTCGCGTACTCGGCGAGGTCGCCGTTGTCGTAGAACACGCCGATGTAGCGGCCGTCATGCGCGTGCAGCTGACGGTCGCGGGTGTTGCCGTAGGCGAAGTTGTTCGACACCACCACGACCACGGGGATGTTCTCCCTCACACACGTCTCGAAGTCCGCCGCAACCATCCAGAAGCTGCCGTCGCCGCTGAGGCACACCACCTTGTCGCCCGGTCGGGCGAGCTGGACGCCCATGGCCGCGGGGAGGCCCCACCCCATCGCGCCGCCCGCCGACGCCAGGTAGGCCCCGGGGCGGTCGATGATCAGGTGCCTCTGGATCCACGTGCCGGTGCTCGGCGCGTCCATGACCAAGGTGGTGCCGTCGCGGTCCACCACGGTGGAGACGGCGGCCGTCAGCTCCGACATGCTGACCCCGTCATCGTCCGGCTCGACCACCAGGCGGCGCGCCTCCTCGTAGCGGTGGCGAAGCGTCGTGAGCCACGGCCCGCCGGTCGACGGCGTGGAGAGCAGGCCCGCGAGCGCGTCCGCGAAGAGGTGCGCATCGGCGTGGACGCCGAGCTCTGGCACATAGACGTGCCCGAGCTCGTCGGGGTCGACGTCCACGTGCACGATCCGCGTTCCCGGGGAGATCAGCGTCCATCGCTGGGTGCTGAACTCGGAGAATCGACAGCCCAGCGCCACCAGGACGTCGCACTCGCGGACCGCATCATCGGTGACGGGCAGGACGCCGGCGCCCAGGGTGCCGACGAACTGCGGGTGGTCGTTGGGAAAGCGGTCCTTGCGCAGCCACGTCGTGACCACCGGACCACCCATCGCCTCCGCGAGCGCGACGACCGCCTCGTCGTGGGTCCTCCCCCCGACTCCGCCGCCCACCATCAGCAGCGGCCGCTCGGCCGCCGAGAGGATGCCGACGGCGGACGACAGGTCATCGGGGTGGGGCGCCGGGCGCCGGAACCGCACCCGAGGGTGCGGCTGGGCGGTCGTGGGGGCGCGTTGCACGTCGAGCGGGATCGAGACCAGGACGGGACCCGGCCGGCCCGAGACCGCCAGGCGGAAGGCGCGTTGGAGCACCTCGGGGATCCGGTCCGCCTCGTGCACCTCCAGTGCGGCCTTCGTGAACGAGGCGAAGACGTCGAGCACCTCCAGCTCTTCGAACGCGGCCCGGCCCCTGACGCCCGTCGACACCTGGCCTGCGATCGCGACGAGCGGGACTGACTCGTCATGCGCGTTGGCGATGAAGGTTGCCATGTTCGTCATGCCCGGTCCTCGCGAGCCGATGCACACGGCCGGTGCCCCGCTCGCGCGACCGTAACCGTCAGCCAGGGCGGCCGCCGCCTGCTCGTGGCGGGTGCTCAGGTAGCGGATCGTCGGGTGCTCGTGAAGGGCGTCGAGGATGTCCATGTTGGTCGTGCCGGGCACCCCGGCGACGTGCGTCACGCCCTCGGCCTCCAGACAGGCCACCGTCAGCTGCGCACCGTTCATGAGCATGCCTCCTTGGTTGGTTGAGTCACGTGGACCGGTCAGCTGAACGGCACGATGATGAGTGCCCAGGTCAGCACAGGGGCGACCACCACCATCGAGAGACCCCACTTGATCAGGTCGCGGGAGAAGCGTTCCCGCTGGTCCGGCTCGACGGCCGCGACCGTGAGCGCGCCCACGGACGAGAACGGGGTGGCGTCCACGACGGTGGCCGAGATGCCGATCGCCAGGACCAGGGCCGTGACGCTGATGTCGCCGTTGGAGATGAAGGGCAGCGACAGCGGGATCATGACGCCGAGGATCGCAATGCTGGACGCGAACGCCGAGGTCACCGCTGCCATCAGACACAGCAGGAAGGCGGCCAGTAACGGGGCGGCGATGTCCCCCACCTTGTCGCCGATCATGTCGATGGTGCCGAGGTGCTGCATGAAGCTCACGTAGGTGACCACCCCGCAGATCAGGGCGATGGTCGACCAGCTGATCTGATCGAAGGCGGCCTTCGCGTGATCGGGCATCACGAGGATCAGCAAGACGGCCGCGCAGATGGCCAGAGCCCCGATGTCGAGGTCGAAGACCAGAGCGCCGACGGCGACGGCGACGATCGCGCCCAGAGTCAGCACGAGGGCAGGAGTACTGACATGGGTGCGGGCCTCCACGGCGACTCCTCCACCGGCGGCGGCGCCAACGGCCGGCTCGCGCGCCGCGCTGCGCGGCGAAGAGCCGCGGCCGTCCTTGCCCCGCGCCATGCGCAGTCCGCCGAACAGCAGATAGCAGACGACGGCGAGACCGGCGTTGAAGGCGAAGTTGCCGAGCCACAGCACCGTCTGCCCCACGTGCAGTCCCTCGTGCTCCAGGGACCCCTTGACGATGACGCCGAGGATGTTGAGCGGCGAGAGGTTGCCCGAGTCCGCGCCGTTGATGACCATGAGACCCGCCAGGCGGACGCTGATGTCGTAGCGCGTGGCCATCCGCATCGCAATCGGCGCAAGAAGGGCGATGCCGACCGGGCCGGCGGCCCCCGCGTTCGTAGGGATGGCGGCGAGCAGGAAGAGCACCCATGGCATCGCCGCTCGGTTCTCCTTCAGCAGCCGCGCCGCGCTCACGACGATCCACTCGATCGTGCCGTTGACCGTCGCCACGCCGAACAGGTACGTGACGCCCAGCAGCAGGACGAAGACATTGGCCGGAAAGCCCTCCAGCATCGTGTCGAAGGAGTCACCCGACACCAAGGATCCGATCGCGAAGGTCGCCACGAGCGCCAGGACGCCCAAGTTGATGGGTCGCCACGCCCCGATCACGAACATGAGGAATAGCACGGCGATCGACAGCAGCTGCGTGGTCATGGGGCCTCCGGTGTGAACGACATCACTGTGTCGGACAACATAGGAACCAACCAACACGTATGTCAAGAGTGGAGTACATATCGATCGAAACTTCGACCTGTCGCGCTGTCCAGCCTGCTTTCAGATGCGCCCTATATGTCAACATTGACATATGTGGTGAACGCTTCATACGCTGCAGACCCGCACACTTGAACGGAGCTCTCATGTCCCGCGTCCCGCTGACCTTCGCCTGCGTCGACTACGACCGAACCCGCGCCCTGCAGGACGGACGGGTGCGGCCGGAAGGCATCGACCTGACCTTCCTCGCCCTCCCGGTCGAGGAGACGTTCTACCGCCAGCTGCGCCACCGCGAGTTCGAGATCAGCGAGATGAGCCTGTCGTCGTACGCCATGACGCTCGATCTGGAGGACCCTCCCTTCGTGGCACTGCCGGTGTTCCCGTCGCGCTACTTCCGGCACCAGTCGATGTACGTCAACACCCGCAGCGGGATCCGGAGGCCCGAGGACCTCGCCGGGAAGCGCATCGGCATCCCCGAGTACCAGATGACGGCGTCCGTCTGGCAGCGCGGAATCCTCCAGGACGAGTACGGCGTGGCACCGGCGTCGATGGAGTACGTCACGGGTGCCATCGAGCAGAGCGGACGGGACGAGAAGCTCACCCTGGACCTGCCCGACGACATACGCATCAGCGCCATCGGCCCGCGCGACAATCTCTCCGCCATGTTGGAGGAGGGCCGGATTGACGCCATCTTCAGCGCCAGCGAGCCGTCGTGCCTGAAGCGGGCGGAGCACGTCCGGCACCTGTTCGAGAACTACGTCGAGGTGGAGAAGGAGTACTTCGCGCGCACGGGCATACTGCCGATCATGCACACCGTCGTGGTGCGCCGCGACGTGCTCGAAGCGCACCCGTGGGTCGCCCGGGAGCTCGTCAAGGCGTTCGACGCCTCGCTGCGGATCGCTTACGACGACCTGGCGTACCGCAGCGCCCTGAAGACGATGCTGCCCTGGCTCAACCACCACGTCGCCGACACCGTCGCGACCCTCGGCGAGGGCTACTGGGACTACGGCTTGGAGAAGAACCGACACGTGCTCGACACGTTCGCCCGCTACTCGTTCGAGCAGGGCCTGACCAAGAAGCTGCGCGGAGCCGACGAACTCGTCATGGGAGCGGCGTCGGACTCCTACCGGCTATGAGCCGGGCGGTCACTGCACAGACGGCCGGTGGACAGGTTCCTCATCGCCGGACGCCCCGTCGGCCAGCTCCATGCTGTCCACGAGGGACAGCCCCTCGTCCGCCCAGCTGATCTCGAGCCGTGCGCGGGCGATGAGGTTGGCGTAGGCGTGCACCTTGAACGTGACGATCGCCCGGTGTGCGCTGGGTTCTGCCTTGTCCAGTCGTCGCTTGATCAGGGCGGTGTCGGCGTTGCGCAGATCCTCGACGTGGCGCTCGTAGCGATCGCGGAGGATCACGTACTGCTCGCGGTGCGCCCGGAACTGTCGGCGCGCGTTCTCGTACGAGCCGAACTCGAGGTACTGCGCCTTCACGTGCCACGGATCGCGGATCGGGGCGGCGTCCTCGACCTCCGTGACCCACCGCTCGAGTTCGCCCGCGCCGTCCCGGGTCAACGAGTACGGACGCTTGACCGCGCGCGCACTCCCACCCCGCGGAGCTTCCGCCGACTCGACGAAGCCGTCGTGCTCCAACCGGCGCAGCTCGGTGTAGATCTGCGAGTGCCGAGCGTGCCAGGTGAAGGCCACCGATCGGTCGAATTGCTTCGCCAGCTGGTATCCGGTCAGCGGACCGGCCTCGAGCAGCGCCAGCAGAGCGTGTCTGAGCGACATGGGCAACCTCCGCGAGAAGTGTAGAGGCAGGCAGAGCGCGTGTCGTGGTCCCGACCGCGGCGTCCGTCACGGCGGCACAGAGCACGGATCACACCGCGTGACAACGGGCACAGCGGATCGCGTTGACTTCAAGTGCTTGAAGTTTTCTACACTCAAAGCATGAGCACGACCACGACGCGGACCACGTACTCGATCAAGGACGCCGCGATGCTGACCGGCCTCCCGGCGAGCACGCTGCGCTACTACGAGTCCATCGGCGTCATCGGCCCGATCCGTCGGGGCGAGACGAGCAGCCACCGGGTCTACAGCGAGGAGGATCTCGACCTGTTGACCTGGGTGGCGTGCCTCAGCGCCACCGGCATGTCGGTCGACGACATGCGCTCGTACGTCGCCAACGGCGCGCTCGGACCCTCGGCAGCGGCCAACCAGGTTGCCCTGCTCGTCGAGCAGGAACGGCGCCTGGCGCTCGAGGCCGAGCAGATCGCGCTGCGAGCGCGCTACGTCCGGATCAAGATCGCTTACTGGCAAGCCGTCGAGGCCGGCGACACCGCCCGGGCCGACGAGCTGTCGGACCAGGCGCGCGCCCTGGCCGACGACCTCAAGAAGGTCAGGAAGAACTGACCGCACCCCTCGACCTCCGGACCGACGTGGTCCGGCCCTCCTCCGCGCGCATCTCAGCGCTCCTCCACCGACGACAAGCCCACCGACGACAAGGAAGCCCCATGACCACCGTCAGCGCCTACGCTGCCCCGTCCGCCACCGATCCCCTCGTCCGCACGACGATCGAGCGCCGCCCGACCGGCGAGAACGACGTCTCGATCGCGATCCGCTACGCCGGCATCTGCCATTCCGACATCCACCTGGTGCGGGGCGACTGGGGCCCGGTCACCTACCCGCAGGTCGTCGGCCACGAGATCGCCGGTGAGGTCGTCGAGGTCGGGTCGAACGTCACGCGGTTCGCCGTCGGTGACCGCGTCGGCGTCGGCTGCATGGTCAACTCCTGCCGCGAGTGCGAGAACTGCCTCGCCGGCTTGGAGAACTACTGCCTCGCGGGCAACACGCAGACGTACGGATCGGTCGACCGCGATGGCACCGTCACGCAGGGCGGCTACTCCACGCACGTCGTCGTCGACCAGGACTTCGTCTTGCGCATCCCCGAGGCCATCCCGTATGAGGCGGTTGCGCCGCTGCTGTGCGCCGGCATCACGACGTACTCGCCGCTGGCGCACTGGAACGCCGGGCCGGGCACGAAGGTCGCCGTCGTCGGCATGGGCGGTCTCGGCCACCTCGCCGTCAAGATCGCCGCCGCGATGGGCGCCGAGGTCACGGTGCTGTCGCAGTCGCTGTCGAAGCGGGAGGACGGCCTCGCGTTCGGAGCGCAGCACTATTACGCCACGAGCGACCGCGAGACCTTCAAGACCCTCCGCAACACGTTCGACCTGATCATCAACACGGTGTCGAGCGCCGATCTCGACTTCAACGCGTACCTCAAGCTGCTGCGCCTCGACGGGACGCTCGTCAATGTCGGTGCCCCGCCGCAGCCCATCCCGATCTCGGTGTTCACCCTGTTCGGCAACCGCCGCTCGTTCGCCGGATCCGGCATCGGCAGCATCGCCGAGACGCAGGAGATGCTCGACTTCTGCGCCGAGCACGGCGTCGCCGCCGCCGTCGAGGTCATCACGGCCGACGAGATCAACGAGGCGTACGAGCGGGTGCTGGGCTCGGACGTCCGCTACCGCTTCGTGATCGACGCGTCGACGATCTGACCCACCCACCCCACCCCTACCCGTGCCCGACAGCGACCGTTCACCGGCCGGCCCCCCGGGGTTGGGCCGGTGGATGGTCGCCGCGCGTACATTCGGTCACGAGTCGGAGGGCAGCAGCACAGCCTCCGGTGCACATCGAAGTCCCTCGCCGTTAACGCTCCGGCGTGGGACTTCACTGCTTTCCGGGCGATCTGCTGACGTGGTGGGCCTCGGCGCTCAGGCCCGCCGCGCGCGCACGAAGTCCTCCTCGACCCGGTCGCCCACGACGAACCGGCGCGAGCCCACCGGCTCGAGCCCGTGCTTGGCGTAGAACGCGTTGGCGCGGTGGTTCTGCTGGTTCACGCCGAGCCAGACGGTCGCGGCCGACTCACGACGGGCGATGACCAGCACGGCGTCTAGCAGCTCGCGCGCGACACCCGCGCCGTGGCTGTCGGGGTGCACGTAGAGCTTGCTGAGCTCGCACCACGGCCCGTCGGGCACCGCTTCGAGGACGTCGGGGTCCTCCGGCCGACCGAGCTTGACTAGCGCGTACCCCACCGGCTCGCCCTCGTTCTCGGCCAGCAGCACCGTGTGCGCAGGATTCGCGCAGTGCTCCAGGAACGACTCGGTGCTGAGGTGCGTGGCGATGAAGGCGTCGACGGCGCTTGCGGGCAGGTGCGGAGGACACGCGAGCGGGAACGTCAGGGCCGCAAACTCGTGCAGAACCTCGGCATCGCGCTCATCGGCCACCCGCACGTCCAGCGTCATGACCCGACCATAACGGGCGTCAGCTTCCCGACAGCGCCGAGAACAATTGCTCGTATCGCTTCGAGGGCCCACGAAGGCCTCCACCCGAACGGTAGAGGCCTTCACGGGCCGATCGAGCTGTTCAGCGGGCGAGAAACTCCAGCAGGACGCGATTGAACTCGTCCGTGTGGCTGTCGTTGATGCCGTGCGGACCTCCGGCGACGACGTGCAGCTCGCTGCCGGGGATGGCCTCGTGGGTCCGGGCGCCCGAGCCCTCGAACGGCACGACGCCATCGCTGTCGCCGTGGATGACGAGGGTCGGCACCGACACATTGGGCAGGTCGTCGCGGAAGTCGGTGCTCGCGAACGACGTCATGGCCTCCAGCGCCGCGACCTTACTGGCCTGGCCGGCGAGCTCGAGGGCGGCCTGGCGCTGCTCCTCGCTGACCGTCAGGGTCTCGTTCGCGGTGTAGAAGTCGGTGATGAACCCGTCGTAGAACTCGTCCTGGTTCGCCGTGAGGGCGGCGCTCATCTTTGCGGCCTCGGTGGCCGGCAGCGGGCCGTCCTCGTTGCCGGGCGTCTTCAGCAGATATGGAGGCACCGCCGCGGCGAACACGGCGCTGTGGATCTTGTCCGTGCCGTACTTGGTGAAGTATCGCGCGACCTCCCCGCCGCCCATCGAGAACCCGACGAGCGTGACATCGTCGAGCTCGAGGGCCTCCAGGACGGCTCGCAGGTCGTCTGTCAGGCGGTCGTAGTCGTAGCCGGTCTTCGGCTTGTCGCTGCGGCCGAAACCGCGACGGTCGTACGTCACGACGCGGTAGCCGGCTTCCTGCAGCGCCGGCACCTGCGCTTTCCACGACTCGCCCGACAGCGGCCAGCCGTGGATCAGGACGACGGGACGGCCCGTGCCGCCGGTGTCGTCGACATGCAGATTCGTGTCCTTCAGAAGTCCGTGGTGGGCGACGATCTCGGTCACTGATGCTCCTCGGTATGCGTTGACTGCAATGACGTTCTGAAGACCCAAAGGGCCTACACATGGGGTTCGCCGCAGTCAGGCGCGTGGACTGGTCGGCGATCGCGTCGTCGGTACCCAGGGACGGCGCTCAACGGACACGTCCGCGAGGGCACCTTGAGGATCGATCAGGTCGCCGACGACGTCCGGGTTGAGAATTGCGACGGCGAGGTGCCACACGCGACGGGTAACGTCGCTCTCAACCACCTGCGACGAGAGGCAACCCATGGACGTGATCTCTGACAAGCACGAGGGCGACATCATGGTGGACGAAGGACGTGACGTCGACGTCCAAGGCACGGTGGCCGGCTCATGCGAAGTCCGCGGCGGGAGCCTAGCGGTGCACGGCACGGTGACCGGGAACGTGACGGTCCTGGCAGGCTGGCTGACGGTGGCCGGCACAGTCGCTGGTGACCTCGTGGTCCATGGCGGTTCGGTCGAGGTCAGCGGCACGATCGTGGGCCGACTCGTCGACCACGGCGACGGCGAAATCACGGTTCATCCCGGAGCGCTCGTCGACGGCACCGAGGCACCCACGATAGGGGCATGACCGTGGGTCAACTAGACGACGGCAAGGGCCGGGACGACGGCGGTAGCTGAACACACGCGGGCTTGACCGACCCGTTGTGACGTCAGGCGATGTACGGAGCCATGCTTACATCGCGGAGTTCAACGAGGACGTATGAACCTACCGGCGTCAACGGGTGCGTCGCCCACGACGACACTGTTCCTTCGATCCAGAGCGCGTCGGCCTCGTCCAGGTTGGAGAACCAACTGTCGTGATCTTCGACGACCAGCTCGCCGAAACTCAACTCACTTGGATCAATTCCTAGGCGGGACGCGAGATCGCCGCCAAAGCCCTCCGCGATATCGGCTGGCCACCGCACGAACCAACGTACTCGTTGCTCGGTTACCAGGGGTGGCTCTAACGCGATTGCCTCCGCGGACGGACGCAGGTAGACGCGCATCCCCGCACCGTACATCGCCGACATCGAGTAGGTGCATCAGGAGTTTGATGCCTTGTCCGCCGTCACTCGGCCTTCGGTTGCCGGTTCGCGGACTGATCGTGGCGCATGGGTACCGAAGGATCCGCTCTGCGCCAACAGATGGGGTTCGTCAATGACAAGGGCTGTCACCGATCGGTCGAGGATGTCCTCGCCTCCCGACGACGGCGAATTCGTGTGCCCCATGCACCTCCCACTGCGGCGCATACTCCAGCGGAAATCCCGATCACCGCTATAGACCAATCCATGTCGTCATCGTTCCGCATGATTGGTTGCAGGACTAGGTGGATTGGAATTTTGATGCCTTGCCAATAGTGCATCCGCTGCCCAGTTGGCGGCAGTAGTGATCAGGGATGCGAACCAAAGTGGTCACAAGCGGCATTCGCGGGGGATTGACGCAAACGCCGGACCCTCCGTCAGGCGCCCACGATTCGCGGTGCGCATAGTGTCCTGCGGTAGGTCACTGTCCGTAGGTGAACCGCAGGTCGGCGAACAGAAGGTGATTGATGCGTTTGCGGATGTGCCCCGTCTTGCTGTCGTCGGGAGGATCTCCGGCGGCTAGCAATCTGAATCGAAGCGACGAACCTCCGTCCTCGGGCGAGAGTTCGAAGATGATCTGGTCTTCCGGTCTGGTTGGCCACAGCGACGACCACACGACGCGCGAAGGATTCTCTGACTGGATCACCCGAGGCGGCCGTTCGTCAGACATGAGCCTGAGCCACGGCCGTACGCCATCACTCCGAGGTTCGACGAGATCCCGCCACACAACATTGGGCGGCGCAGGGAGGTTGCGTGCTCGATTTCCGTATTCGATCACGCCTGAAAGTAGCGCAACAAGTAACGACCGGGCGTGGATTATCGGGTGTTTGCCGAGTTTGGGGCGTGCCGCGCGCACGACATTCGGGGGGAAGAACACAGATCGAGGTGCCCTAACCCGGCGCCTCTAGTCTGGTCGCGTATGCCGACGCTGTCGCGGCGACGCGAAGGGCGTCTAGCGTCCGTCCAACGTCGGCGTGCGTCGTCGACCAGTTGCTCACCGAGATGCGCAACACCGCCCGCTCATGCCAGACCGAGCCGCTGCTCCACGCGGTGCCGTCGTCCAGAATCCGACGGACGACGTCGCGGGTGCGGCCGTCATCTCCGAAGGCGGCGCAAACCTGAGTAAACACCACGTCGTTAAGGACTTCGGCACCATCGATGTCAGCGATCCCGTCGGCGAAG
>JAOPXY010000201.1 GCA_025964895.1 Aeromicrobium sp. | reverse complement strand
CGGCATCGACAACCTGTACGACGCGGTCAACACCCCGCTGATCAGCTTCCTCAACAACGCGATCAAGGCCAAGGAGCTGTTCAAGAACGACAAGGACTACGTCGTCATGGAGGGCGAGGTCCTGATCGTCGACGAGCACACCGGCCGCATCCTCGACGGACGCCGGTACAACGAGGGCCTGCACCAGGCGATCGAGGCCAAGGAGGGCGTGCGGATCCGCGAGGAGTACCAGACCCTCGCGACGATCACGCTGCAGAACTACTTCCGCCTCTACGACAAGCTCGGCGGCATGACCGGTACGGCCCTGACCGAGGCCTCGGAGTTCGACAAGATCTACAAGCTCGGCGTCGTCCCGATCCCGACCAACCGCACCGTGGCGCGCATCGACCAGCCCGATCTCGTGTACCGCACCGAGGAGGCGAAGTTCAACGCCGTCGTCGAGGACATCGTCGAGCGCCATGCGACCGGGCAGCCGATCCTGGTGGGCACGACCAGCGTCGAGAAGAGCGAGCGGCTCTCCAAGCAGCTCAAGAAGCGCGGCGTCCCGCACGAGGTACTCAACGCCAAGCAGCACGACCGTGAGGCCGCGATCGTCGCGATGGCCGGGCACAAGGGCGCTGTCACGGTCGCGACCAACATGGCCGGCCGTGGAACCGACATCATGCTCGGCGGAAGCGTCGAGTTCCTCGCCGACGCCGCCTTGCGCAAGAAGGGGCTCGACCCGCTCGAGGACTCCGAGGCGTACGAGGCCGCGTGGCCCGACACGCTCAAGCAGATGGAGCAGCAGGTCCGCAACGAGCACGACGAGGTTGCGGCCGCCGGCGGCCTGGCCGTCATTGGCACCGAGCGCCACGAGTCGCGCCGCATCGACAACCAGCTGCGCGGCCGGTCCGGCCGACAGGGCGACCCGGGCGAGACCCGCTTCTACCTGTCCCTCGAGGACGACCTCATGCGGCTGTTCAAGGCCGACTGGGTCAACTGGGTGCTGCAGACCATGAAGATCCCAGACGACGTGCCGATCGAGAACAAGCGCGTCACGGGTGCGATCGCCTCGGCGCAGGCCCAGGTCGAGGCGCAGAACTTCGACACCCGCAAGAACATCCTCAAGTACGACGACGTGATGAGCCGTCAGCGCGAGGTCATCTACGCCGAGCGCCGCCAGGTCCTCGAGGGCCAGGACATGAACGAGTGGGTCCGCTCGATGATCGGCGAGGTCACCGGGGCGTACGTGACCGGCGCGACCGAGGGCTTCCCCGAGGAGTGGGAGCTCGGCCAGCTGTGGACCGCGCTCGGCACGCTGTACCCCGTCGGCCTCACGATCGACGAGGTCGAGGAGTCCGCCGGCGGCCGCGAGGCCCTCAGCCGCGAGCTGCTCAAGGAGCTGGTCGCCGAGGACGCGCTCAAGGCCTACGAGAACCGCGAGGCGGAGCTGGGCACCGACGTCATGCGCGAGCTGGAGCGCCGGGTCGTCCTGAGCGTCCTCGACCGCAAGTGGCGCGAGCACCTCTACGAGATGGACTACCTCCGCGAGGGCATCGGCCTGCGCGCGTATTCGCAGCGCGATCCGCTGGTCGAGTACCAGCGCGAGGGCTTCGAGCTGTTCAGCGCCATGATGGAGGGCATCGCCGAGGAGTCGGTGGGCTTCTTGTTCAACCTCGACGTCCAGGTCGAGGTCGACGCGAGCGCCGCCGAGGACGAGGCCCTGCAGCTGTCCGCCAAGGGACTCGGCGTCAAGTCGTCGCCGCAGGCGCTGTCGTACTCCGCACCCAGCGAGGACGGCGACGCGGAGGTTCGCGGCGAGACGGTCGAGGAGGACAGCCCCGAGGCCGAGGCGCGGCGCGCGGCGAACGCCAAGAACCGGGCCCGCCAGAAGACCAAGCAGCAGCGGAAGTCCCGCAAGAACAATAGGTAGGGCGAACGGCTCGTTCCTCGCCGTTCCAGCGGTTCGTACCTCACCGCTGTCAGGCTTCGCCTGGGCGCCTGCCTTCGCTCGCTAGCGCTCGCTCGGCCCATGGTCACCTCGTGGGTTGGGTGGGCGTTTCGGTCTAGGCCCAGGTGAGGGCCGTGCAGCGCCAGACCTTCTCGCCGCGGTGGGTCGTCTGCAGCTCGAGCCGTACGGCGATGGCGCGTGACCTGCCACGATGCACCATGCGGCCGGCGATCTCGGCGGCCTCCGCGTGCACCATCGACACGTGCACCGAGACGATGCGGGCACCCCGGGCCGATCGGGCCCGCAGCGGGACCCGGGCGTGCACCGTCATCCGCGACGTGAGCTGGGCGTAGACGTCGGGCGCCATCCACGCGGCCATCTGCCGGACGGGGCGCTCTGCCGACAGCACCTCGACGAGCGCCTGCATGAAGCGCGCGGCCCGCTCGCGGAGCGGAGCCGCGTCGCCGCGTTCTACCGGTGCGGGCAGGACAGGCGTCAGGCCCGGGAACGGCAGCGGGATCTGGCCCGCCGCGGGCTGGACTGGATCGTCGAACGGCACGCGCGGGGGCGGGGCGATCAGCATCGTCGCGGTTCTCATGGGTGGTCCTTCCCGTCGGGTGGTGCGAGGCGTTGGGTGGGGAAGATGCGGTCGGGGTCGTCGCCGATGACATCGCGATTGGCCTCGTGCCAGGCCCTGGTCGCGACCGCGATCCGCGCGTCATCCGCGTCGTCGGGCAGTGCCCGAGCGGCGATCGCCCAGAGCGTGTCGCCGGGACGGACCCGCACGGTGTGCGATTGTGCGGCGGGTGAGTCCGGCGTCTGCTCGATGACATGGGCCGGTCGGGCGTCGGGGCGGTCGGGCAGCGGCAGGCCGTCGACGGAGTGGCGGACGTGGGTGTCGGGTCCGGCGAGCCGGTCGGCCTGGGCGGGCCCCATCGCGAGGGCCCCCGCCGCTCCGGCAAGCAGGGCGCGGCGCAGCAGGGAGGGTGTGACGAGGGTGATGACCCGCGACGAGGCGCCCGCCAGCACCAGTGCCGCGGCGGCCACCACCCAGAGGGAGAGCACCAGGGCGACGAGGGTCGCGAGGGCCAGGAGAGCCGGCGAGAACGCCGGCCCGTCGAGCTCGCGGACGAGGCGCGGTGCGTCCGGCGCCCACCAGATGAGGAGAGTCGCCGACCAGGCGGTCAACGCGCAACCCGTCCACGACAGTCTCATTCGACTTCCCCTGACGTCATTTGATAACGTTTAATACCGTTCGGCTCCATTCGAGACCGTTTGACATCATCTGTCAATGGGCGACGAGTCAGTCTGTGGAGAAGGCGCAGGCGAACCGGCTCGTGCGATACCGTCCGAGGAGTGCGGTGGGACAGGCTGTTCGGCGACCTGGAGGCGCAGGTCGCCGATCTCGAGCGCGACGAGCGCGACGCCTTGGTCGACGAGCTGCGCGACGGTGACTGGTCGGAGACGTCCTGGCGTCAGCTGCTCGGCGGACGGGTGTCACTCGGCGTGCGAGGCGTCGGCCGGGTCGAGGGCGAGGTGGCGCTCGTCAACGAGCACGTCGTCCAGCTCATGGGCGAGCGCACCGCCCATGTCATCGCGTCGGCCGCGGTCGAGGTCGTGCACGCCGCCGAGCGCAGGGCCGACGACGCGGGCCCGGTCGGCACGTCCCTGGGCTGGGGCCACGTGTTCCGCGCGCTGCGCGACGCGGGGGAGCCGGTCACGATCAGGCTCGTCGACGGCACCGTCCGCGACGGTGTGGTCGAGGTCGTGGGCCGGGACTTCGTCCGGGTGGTCACGGTCCCGGGCCGAGCTGAGGACGTGGTGTGGACCGCGATCGCGATGGTCAGTGGTCGGTGGTGACGTCGTCGGCAGGGGCCTCGACGAGGTCCTGCGTCTCGGCGCGGGCGTACTGCCGGGAGATGTAGTCCTCGAGCTGGTCGTTCTCGATGCGCCACTGGCCACGGCCGCCGATCTGGATGCCTCGCAGCTCGCCGGACCGCACGAGGGCGTACACCTGACGCACGGTCACGTTCAGCACCTCGGCGACGTCAGCCAGCGTGAGGAACCGCGGACCGGAAGGAGGCATGTGCCCAGTTTCCCACGAGTCGGTGTCAGACGGCGCGACCGGTCGCCCCGGGATGTGGACAAGTCGGCAGGGGGTCTGGACGAGACGTCCTGTTCCCGATAGAACCGTGGAATGACGAACTGGAGACCGACCACGAGGCTGCGCCCCCGGCCGTGGCGAGAGCCGCGACTCGTCCTCGGCGTCCTGCTCGTGCTGGGGGCGACCGTGCTGGGCGGACGTCTCGCGGCGGCGGGCGACGACCGGGTCGAGTACTGGGCCGTGCGGTCCTCGGTGACGGCCGGTGACGCGGTCGCGGAGGACTTGCTGGAGCCCACGCGCGTCCGACTGTCCGATGCTGCTGCCGCCAACTACGTGCGCGCCGACGAGGAGTTCGACGCCCCGCTCGACGAGCTGGTGTGGGCGCACGCGCTGCCGCGGGGCTCGCTGGTCGAGAAGGCGTCGCTCGTGCCCCGCGCGGGCCGGTCGCGCGGCGAGTTCCCGCTCAACGTCGCGGAGGGGGCCGCGCCGGGTGACCTCGCGCGGGGCGATCTCGTCGACGTGTGGGTCGGACCCGGTCCGGGCGACGACGCGGCGGCGGTCGAGACCGTCAAGGTGCTGGAGGCGGTCAAGGTGCTGCAGACCGGCGACGAGGCCTCGGCCGTCGGCGGCTCACTCGCGCAGACCGTCCTGGTCGAGGTCGACGAGCGGCGACTGGACACGTCGGTCGTCGGCACGGTCGCGTCGGGTCACGTGACCCTGGTCCGGGTGTCGTGACGTGGACGTCGCGATCGCGGCCGGCGACGCGGCCTGGGAGCAGGCGGCGCTGCTCGAGATCGACGCGTCCCGGGGCCTGCGCCTGACGCGACGCTGCGTCGACGTCGCCGACCTGCTGGCGCTCGCGCACACGGGCCAGGCGGCGGCCGCGATCGTCTCGGCCGATCTCCCGGGGCTCGACGTCGACGCGGTGCACGAGCTCGAGCGCGGCGGCGTCCGGGTCGCCGCGCTCG
>JAOPXY010000062.1 GCA_025964895.1 Aeromicrobium sp. | reverse complement strand
TGACCGGCTCGCAGCTGCGCGACCGCTACGACGCGGTCGTCCTGGCGATCGGCTCGACCGTGCGCCGTGACCTGCCCGCCCCGGGCCGTGAGCTCGCCGGCATCCACCAGGCCATGGAGTTCCTGCCGCAGGCCAACCGCGTCGCTCTCGGCGAGACGGTCGAGAACCAAATCGTGGCCACCGGCAAGGACGTCGTCATCATCGGCGGCGGCGACACGGGTGCCGACTGCCTCGGCACCTCCGTGCGTCAAGGCGCGAAGTCGATCACGCAGCTGGAGATCATGCCCAACCCGGGCACCGATCGTCCCGGCAACCAGCCGTGGCCGACGTACCCCATGATCTATCGCGTCTCGTCGGCGCACGAGGAGGCCGGCGACCGGCTCTACTCGATGTCGACCAAGGAGTTCGTGGGCGACGACAACGGCCACGTCAGCGCGCTGCGGCTCGTCGAGGTCGAGTTCGTCGAGGGTCGTCTCACCGAGGTCGAGGGCACGCAGAAGGATCTCCCCGCGCAGCTCGTGCTGTTCGCGATGGGCTTCACGGGGCCCGAGACCGAGGGCCTCGTCGACCAGCTCGGCGTCGAGCTCGACGAGCGCGGCAACATCAAGCGCGACCGCAAGTACATGTCGAGCGTCGACGGCGTCTTCGTCGCCGGTGACGCCGGACGTGGCCAGTCGCTCATCGTGTGGGCCATCGCGGAGGGCCGCTCGGCCGCCGCGGGCGTCGACGCGTACTTGTCGGGCTCCACGACCCTCCCCGCCCCGATCCCTCCGAACGCCCGCCCGCTCACCGTCTGACGGTTGTCCGGCTCGGGTCCGGTGGGTCGGGTGATTCCCAGGAGAACCCCGGTTTCTGCGAGCATCTCCCAGATTTCTGGCACATGTCCCTCGTTGCGATGGGGGAGACGTGTCAGGATCTGGGGATCAGCCCGGAAGCTGCCGGCCTCACCCCGGACGTTCCCGAGGTTCTCCTGGGAATCCAGCCACCCGGGAGCCCTCGCCGGACCCTCGAAGCCGGCTTTTCGAATTTGTTGCCTGAAACTACAAAATTGACTCGCCGGTAACCGGTCGGGCTGACTAGTGTGGAGAGGTGAGAAGAGCCAAGATCGTCTGCACCCTCGGCCCAGCCGTCGGCAACGCCTACAAGATCCTCAAGCTCGCCGAGGCGGGCATGGACGTCGCGCGACTCAACATGAGCCACGGCGACCAGTCCGACCACGAGCAGAACTACGCCTGGGTGCGGGAGGCCGCCGAGACGACGGGCAAGGCGATCGCCACGCTGGCCGACCTGCAGGGCCCGAAGATCCGGCTCGGCCGCTTCGCCGACGGGCCCGTACATCTCGAGGCGGGTGCGACGTTCACGATCACGACCGATGACATCGCCGGTGACGTCACCCGCTGCTCCACGACGTACAAGGGCCTCCCGGGCGACGTCACGCCCGGCGACGAGATCCTGATCGACGACGGTCGCATGCGGCTGCGCGCGACGGAGGTGACCGCGACCGACGTGACCTGCCTGGTCGAGACCAGCGGCCCGGTCAGCAACAACAAGGGCATCAACCTGCCCGGCGTCATGGTGAGCGTCCCCGCCATGAGCGAGAAGGACATCGACGACCTGCGGTTCGCGCTGCGCCTGGGCGTCGACTTCATCGCCCTGTCGTTCGTGCGGTCGGCCGACGACTACGACGACGTCCGCAAGATCATGGACGAGGAGGGCATCGTCCGCCCCGTCATCGCCAAGATCGAGAAGCCGCAGGCGGTCGACAACCTCGACGGCATCATGGACGCCTTCGACGGCGTCATGGTCGCCCGCGGCGACCTGGGCGTCGAGCTGCCGCTAGAGGACGTCCCGATCGTCCAGAAGCTCATCGTCGAGAAGGCGCGGCGCAACGCCAAGCCGGTCATCGTCGCGACGCAGATGCTCGAGTCGATGATCTCGGCCCCGCGCCCCACGCGCGCCGAGGCATCCGACGTCGCCAACGCGGTGCTCGACGGCGCCGACGCGGTCATGCTGTCGGGCGAGACGAGCGTGGGGGAGTACCCCATTCACACCGTGCACACGATGGCCCGCATCATCGAGTCGACCGAGGACCACGGCCTGCCCCGCATGGCCGCCTTCACGTGGAAGGCCAAGACCAAGAGCGGCATCATCTGCCGTGCCGCGTCCGAGGTCGCCGAGTCGGTCGACGCCCGCTTCGTCGTGGCGTTCACGACGAGTGGCGACTCCGCCCGGCGCATGACGCGCTACCGCTCGCGCGTCCCCGTGATCGCGTTCACGCCCGATCCGCTGGTGCGCCGGCAGCTCGCGATGAGCTGGGGCATTGAGACGTTCCTGGTGCCCGAGGTCAAGCACACCGACGACATGGTGCTGCAGGTCGACAAGGCCCTGCTCGAGATCGAGCGGTGCACCGAGGGCCAGCAGGTCGTCATCGTCGCCGGGAGCCCCCCGGGCATCCCCGGATCGACCAACGCGCTGCGCATCCACAACATGGGCGACGCGATCAACGGCGTCGTGCCGGCGTACACCGACGCCGAGCCGGGCTGACCCGGACCCGTCCGACACCGACGCTCACGACGACCCGTGCGGCGTCGCGTGCCGTCCTCCGCGGTGCCGCCGCCTCGTGCCGTCCTCGACCGGACGGGCCGCCGGGCGCAGCCCCGGCGGCAGGTCGCCGGTCGCCGCGGCCGTCCACTCGTCGCTGATCCGGATCGTCACCGCCAGCAGGGGGTCGTTGACCCAGGCCCCCGTGGCCGGCTCGTACCGGGCTGACGACCCGCGGGACGTGACCCGTGCCAGCTCGGTCCGTCCGTCGACGTGTCGCACGTAGTAGCGCGTGGCACGACGTCGTCGTCCGCGCAAGATCGCCATGCTGCTCCTGGGTCTCCCACCCACCTCGATTGTGCGCGAGGAAGGGCGATCGCGATACCCCAGCGCGCCGACGACCGCAGAAGATCTTGCGGGTGCCGGGCGGGAGCCCATTGCGTGCCGAGTGCGGGACTCGAACCCGCACGCCCTTTCGGACAACGGTTTTTGAGACCGTCGCGTCTACCATTCCGCCAACTCGGCATGCCTCCGACGAGGCCGTATAACCTTCTCATGTGAACGACGCGAATCCGTCATCGGGACCAGGCTCCGCACCGCGCGTCGTGATCGCCGAGGACGAGGCCCTGATCCGGCTCGATCTCGCCGAGATGCTGGCCGAGGAGGGCTACGACGTCGTCGGCCAGGCGGGCGACGGCGAGGCTGCCGTGGCCCTCGCGATGTCGCTGCGGCCCGACCTCGTCGTGATGGACGTCAAGATGCCCAAGCTCGACGGCATCGCGGCGGCGGCGCAGATCGCGCAGGCCCGCGTGGCTCCCGTCGTGATGCTGACGGCGTTCAGCCAGCGCGATCTCGTCGAGCGGGCCCGGCAGTCCGGCGCGATGGCGTACCTCGTCAAGCCGTTCACGAAGTCCGATCTCGTGCCGGCGATCGAGATGGCGCGCAGCCGGTTCGCCGAGATGACGGCGCTCGGGCAGGAGGTCGAGGACCTGACCGAGCAGCTCGCGACCCGCAAGGCCGTGGAGCGCGCCAAGGGCCTGCTGCAGGAGGCCCTGGACATCAGCGAGCCCGAGGCGTTCCGGTGGATCCAGCGCACCGCGATGGACCTGCGGCTGACGATGCTGCAGGTTGCGCAGGGCGTCATCGAGAACGGTCCGGCGATCGGAAATCGCGCCGAATAGGCGCGTGCCGCAGGCGTCACGCACGGGTGGTTACAGTTTGGTGACTTAACCCAACAGGTACTGAACGTTGACACAATCGGCGCGGTGAAAGACTAGGTTCATCGGTACGTACAGGTCCGCTGGCGCGTGCCGTGGGCTTTCTACCTATCCGGAGGATTGATGAAAAGCAGTACCACAACGATTCGCCTCGCTGCTGTGGCGGCTGCCAGCGCGCTCGTGCTCGCTGCCTGCGGTGGCAGTGACAGCGCGGGCGACGACACGAAGGCCAGCGACGCGCCGGCCGCGGTCAAGGGCGACGGCACGCTGACCATCGGCTCCCTGCTTCCGCAGACCGGCAGCCTCGCCTTCCTCGGCCCGCCGGAGTTCGCCGGCGTCGACCTGGCCATCAATGACATCAACGCCGCCGGCGGAGTGCTCGGCAAGGACGTCGTCGGCGTCAAGGCCGACTCCGGCGACACCGACTCGGGCATCGCCCCGGCCGAGACCGACAAGCTGCTCAAGGCCAAGTCCGATGTCATCGTCGGTGCCGCCTCCTCGGGCGTCTCCAAGACCGTCATCGACAAGATCCTGTCGGCCGGCGTCGTCGAGTACTCGCCCGCCAACACGTCGACCGACTTCGACACCGGCGACTACTCCAAGCCCGACCTGTACTTCCGCACGGCGCCGTCCGACATCCTCCAGGGTGCCGTGCTCGCCAACCTGCTGATCGAGGACGGCAAGCAGAACGTCGCGATCCTCGCCCGCCAGGATGCGTACGGCGAGACGCTCGCCAAGGAGATCTCCAAGAACCTCGAGGCCGCCGGTTCCACGGTCGCCGCGAACGTTCTCTACAGCGAGAAGACCGGCCCGGGCGACAGCCAGATCACCGAGATCGCCGACGCCAAGGCCGACGCCATCGTCCTGGTCGCGTTCGAGGAGACCACCACGATCATCCCGAAGCTGATCCAGGCCGGCGCAGGCCCCCAGGAGGTGTCGACGTATTTCGTGGATGGCAACACCGCCAACTACGGTGAGGGCGACGCGGCGACGCTGCCCGACGGCACGCTCAAGGGCACCAAGGGCACCATCCCCGGTGCCGAGGCGACGTCGGACTTCAAGGACCGTCTCGCCACGGTGAACCCGGACCTGAAGGACTACGCCTACTCGGCGGAGTCCTACGACGCCGTCGTCACGTCGGCTCTTGCTGCGATCGTCGCCAACGACGACTCGGGTGAGGCCATCGCGAAGGAGCTCCCGGCGGTCACCGAGGGTGGAGAGAAGTGCGACTCGTTCGAGGCGTGCGCCGCTCTGCTGAAGGACGACCCGAAGGCCGACATCGACTACGACGGTGTCTCCGGCCCGATCGAGCTCGGCGAGACGGGCAGCCCGACGGCCGCCTCGATCGGCATCTACGAGTACGACAACAAGAACAAGATCAGCCCGGTCAAGTACATCGCCGGCAACATCTGATTCACCCGTGACGCCGATCTGATCAGCCGATCGACGAGGGCCCCGGAGCGTCGGCACCGGGGCCCTCTGCCGTCCCGGAGACGCAACCGCGGTGGACGCAGGATGAGGGTTCGCGGTAGCGGTAGGTTCCGATAGCCCCCATCTCTGTCCTCCGGGGAGAAGGGCGTTGGGTCAGCCGGCGTCCTGGCCCAGGGTGCCGAGGTAGAGCTGGATGACCTTCGGATCGTTGACCAGGGCGCGGCCCGTGCCGGAGTAGGCGTTGGTGCCGTGGTCCAGGACGTAGCCGCGGTCGCAGATCTGCAGGCAGCGACGGGCGTTCTGCTCGACCATGATGACCGAGACGCCGGCCTTGTTAATGTTGCGGGTCTGGACGAACACCTCGTCCTGCAGGACGGGGGAGAGGCCCGCTGACGGCTCGTCGAGCAGCAGCACCGACGGGTCCATCATGAGCGCGCGGCCCATCGCGACCATCTGCCGCTCGCCGCCGGACAGCTGGCCGGCACGCTGCTTGCGGCGCTCGCCCAGGCGCGGGAACAGATCGGTCACGAACTCGAAGCGCTCCTGGAACTTCTTGGGCTCCTGGTAGCAGCCCATCTCGAGGTTCTCCTCGATCGTGAGGCTCGGGAAGACGTTCTCGGTCTGCGGGACGAAGCCGATGCCCTTCGTGACCAGCTGGTCGGCACGCTGGTTGGTGATGTCCTGGCCCTTGAGCGTGACCGTGCCGTCGTGGATCTTCACGAGGCCGAACAGCGCCTTGAGCAGCGTCGATTTGCCGGCACCGTTGGGGCCGATGATGCCGACGAGCTCGCCGGGCTGGCAGTACAGGTCGGCCCCGTTGAGGATGTTGACGCCCGGCAGATAGCCCGCGAGCAGGCCGTCGGCGCGAAGGACCGCACCGTCGGCGTTCGCGACGTGCTTGTCGTGCTCTGATGTCGTCGTGGGAGCGTCGGTCATGCCTTGTCCTTCTCCGCGTCGAGCTCGGCGTCGGCCTCGGCCTCGAGGTCCTGCAGGTCGATCTCGGTGATGTCGGTGTCGTGGTGGGCGCCGAGGTAGGCGTCGATGACGCGCTGGTCGGCCATGACCGACTGCGGCGTGCCCTCAGCGACGATCTGCCCCTGTGCCATGACGATGACCCAGTCGGAGATGTCGCGGACCATGTCCATGTCGTGCTCGACGAACAGCACGGTGCGGCCCTCGTCGCGCAGCGACTTCACGTGCTCCAGCAGCGACTGCTTGAGCGCCGGGTTGACGCCTGCCATGGGCTCGTCGAGCATGATCAGCTCGGGGTCGACCATGAGGGCGCGGGCCATCTCGAGCAGCTTGCGCTGACCGCCGGACAGCGATCCGGCGAAGTCCTCACGCTTGGCATCGAGCTTGAACCGCCCGAGCAGCTCGTCGGCGCGGACGGTGTTGGCGTCCTCCTGCGAGCTCCACAGCGACTTGAAGGCGGCGGAGAAGAACCTCTCGCCGCGCTGGCCGGTCGCGCCGAGCCGCATGTTCTCGATCACGGTGAGCTTCGACAGCACCTTGGTGAGCTGGAACGTGCGGACCATGCCGAGCCGGGCGACCTTGTAGGCCGGCACGTTCGACAGCTTCTTGCCGTTGAACGCCCAGTCGCCCTCGTCGGGCTCGTCGAATCCGGTCAGCAGGTTGAACAGCGTCGTCTTGCCGGCGCCGTTCGGTCCGATCAGGGCCGTGATGACCCCACGCGGGATCTCGATGTGCTCGACGTCGACGGCCTTCAGGCCACCGAACGTCCTGGTGATGTTGCTGCCCACGACGATCGCGTCCGGCTTCTTCGAGCCGGGCTCCTTCGAGATGCTGGCAAGCGCAGAGCGCGCTGCATTGAGTTCAACGGCCATCGATCGCGATCTCCCTTCGGTCTCCGAAGATCCCCTGAGGACGGAAGATCATCAGGAGCATGAGGCCAAGTCCGAGCAGGATCAGACGGACGAGGCTGGACTGGGTTTGGGTCATGATCCAGTCGGGGATCACGGGGTCGGAACCGCCGGTGGCCTCACTGAAGAAGGACCCGATGCCCGAGATGAGGAACCAGAAGATGATGGATCCGACGACGGGTCCGAGGACTCGGGCGGCGCCACCGATCAGGAGGGCGGCGTACGCGTAGAACGTGAACGTCGTGTTGAAGTCCGTCGGCACCGCCGAGCCCTGCTTGAGGATGTGGAAGATGCCGGCGATACCACCGAACACGCCGCCGAGCACCAGCGCCTGCATCTTGTAGGCGAAGACGTTCTTGCCGAGCGAGCGGACGGCGTCCTCGTCCTCGCGGATCGACTTCAGGACGCGGCCCCACGGGCTGCGCATGAGCGCCCACACGACGAGGCAGCTCAGCGCCACGAGGAGCCAGCCGACCGTGATGGACCAGAGGTCGTTCTTGCTGAACGACACGATGCCGAACGAGCCGATGTGCAGGCTGAAGCCGTCGCTGTACGGGTTGAGGTTCTGGTACGGCCGCACGAAGCCGGTCAGTCCGTTGGACCCGCCGAACGTGTCCTTGAACTCGACCGCGCCGAACACGAGCCGCAGGATCTCCGACGTGGCGATCGTGACGATCGCCAGGTAGTCGGCGCGCAGTCGCAGCGTGGGCACACCGAGCACCAGGGCCAGCAGGACCGCGCCGACCATGCCGACGAGGATGCCGACCAGGAAGGGCAGGTCCCACGTGACGACGGTGACGGCGAGGCCGAAGGCCGCGATCGACATGAAACCGGCCTGGCCGAAGTTCAGCAGTCCGGTGTAGCCGAAGTGGACGTTGAGTCCGATCGCGGCCAGCGCGAAGACGATGGCCTGAGGGCCGAGCGCCGACGAGAGGGCGGCGTCGAGGATGGTTCCGAAATCCATGAGGTGGCCCTATCCGATTCGCTGGGCTTTGCCGAGGATGCCTTGCGGCCTGACGAGGAGGATGAGGATCAGCACCACGAGGGCGCCGACCTCCTTGATCGACGCCGGCACCCCGAACACGGGTCCGAGCTCCACCATCAGGCCGATGATCAGTGACCCGATGAGGGCTCCCCAGATCGTTCCCAGACCACCGAGGGTGACGCCCGCGAAGACGAGCAGCAGGAGGTTGAAGCCCATCTGGAAGTTGACCTGCTGCTGCACCGCGAGCAGCACACCTGCCAGCCCGGTGAGGGCGGTGCCCAAGATCCACACCGCGGAGATGACGCCGTCGACGCGCATGCCGGACGATGCCGACAGCGCCGGGTTGTCCGACACGGCGCGCATCGCCTTGCCGAGGCGCGTGCGCATCAGGGCGATGCAGGTGACGGTGATGGTGATGACCGACACGAGGACGATCGCCACCTCCTTGTGGGACAGGTCGACGCCCAGGTAGCTGTCGCGACCCTGCACGACGTACTCCGAGAGCGTGCGGGTCGAGCCGCCGAATCCGTACTGGTAGACGCTGCGCAGCAGGAGCGCGAAGCCGATCGAGACGATCATCATCGCGATCAGGCCCGTGCCGCGGTTGCGCAGTGGTCGCCAGAGGATGCGGTCCTGCAGGAAGCCGAAGACCGCCGCGGCGACCACCGCGAGGATCCCGGCCACGATGACCGGAAGCCCGACACCGCGGTTGAAGATGTAGGTCGCGATGGCACCGAAGGTGATGAGCTCGCCGTGGCCGAAGTTCGTCAGGCCGGTCGTGCCGAAGATGAGCGAGAGGCCGAGGGCGGCGAGGGCGATCAGCAGGCCGGAGATGATGCCCGACCGGGTGCCGTCGACGACCTTGCTGCCGAACGATGCCTTCTCGACGACGACCGCGCCGATCTGGAACTGCACGAAGTTGGACGAGGCCAGCTTGACCTCGACGGTCTTGGTGGTCTCACCACCGCCGCTGAGCTTGACGCCGGACGGCAGCGTGTCGGGGTCGAGCTCGACGACATAGGTGCCGTTGCCCTCGATGCCGATGCTGACCCGGCCCTTGCTGTCAGTGGTCTGGCTGCCGACCTCGGCGCCGGTCTTGCTGTCCTTCAGGACCGTCAGAGAGACGCCGGGGACGGGCTCGGGCTTGCCCTCACCGCCCTTGAGGTCGAGCAGGGTCACGGTGATGTTGGCGCCCTCGACGATGGGGTTGTCCGCCGTCGGGACGGCGCCCGCTGACGGAGTCGGCGTGGGCGTGGCCTGGGCGATCGCCGTTCCCGGCGTGAGGAGGATGAGCATCCCCATCACCACGGCGAGAAGGGCTGCGAGTCGCAATCGCACGCATGTACTCCTGTCGGCTTGCAGGGTGGTGGTGATTGTGGTCTTCGGACTATAGCCACATGTCTTGCTCATCGGCGCCCTCTGCCCGCCGAATCAGGTAACAGTTGGGTTTCGGTCGTCGTGGTCGCGATCAGTGCAGGACGACCGCCAGCTGGCACAGTGCCGGCGCGACGAGCAGGGCCGGCAGCAGATCGGCCACCGGGATCGTCTTGAGGTCGAGCAGGCGCAGCGCGACGCCGACCAGGATGAGGCCGCCCGTCGCCGTCAGGGCAGCCAGGTGGGCGTCCGGCAGGACGGATCCGAGCGCCGCGCCGAGGACGGTCAGCGATCCCTGCACGACCGCGATCGACACGGCGGACGCCATGACGCCGATGCCGAACGAGGCGGCGAAGGCCAGCGACGCGAAGGCGTCGAGCGTCGACTTCAGCAGCAGCTGGTCGGAGCCGTTGCCGAGTCCCTCGTTGATCGAGCCGAGGATCGTGAGCGGGCCGATGCAGAAGACGAGCGAGCTGATGACGAAGCCCTCGACGAAGCGGTCGCGGTCGTCCCCGCCGTCACCCCGCGCGAACCGGGCCTGCAGCCACCCGCCGAGCGACTCGATGCGCTGCTCCACGTGCAGCAGCGATCCGGCGATGCCGCCCAGCACGAGGGAGCCGAGCACCACGAGCATCGGGGCGCTCGTGCCGACCGCGTCGCTCAGCACCCGGTCGGACACCGCGAACGCGGACTGCGCCGCGATCAGCAGGGTGACCAGGCCGAGGGCGGACGTCACGGTAGTGCGGACGCCGGCGCCCAGCCGGTGCCCCACCAGAAGCCCCAGACCGGACCCGGCCACGACGGCCACGACGTTCACGACCGTGCCGAACCCGACGAACATGTAGGGTCTCCCTCGACCGTTGAGCATTCAACATGAGCATTTCGACCGGGCAGGTGCTGCCCGGCTCAGCGCGTAGTGTGTCATTTCAGTGCGGCCCCTGGTTCCCTGGGCGCCCGGCGGAGAGGCAGGATCGGCATGTCGGCCCGACCCCACATCGTCCTGCGCGACGCCGATCGCGGGGACGCCGCGGCGCTCGTCGCCCTGTGGAGTGAGTGCGCCGGCTCCAGCCGTGACGAAGGGTCGGAGGCGTTCACGCAGCAGGCCCTGTGGCGCGAGCCCGGTGTCGTCGAGGCGGCGTCCGCGCTCGACCTCGCACTGGCCGTGCCGAGCAAGCGGATCATCGTGGCGCTCGTCGAGGGCGAGATCATCGGGGCGACGGTGTGCAGCCTGAGCACCCTGACGCCGATCAGCCTGACCCGCATCCTGATCGTCACCGAGATCCAGGTCTCGCCGCGGTTCCGTCGCCGGTCGGTCGCGTCGACCCTGCTGTCGGCCGCCGCGAGCTACGGCGAGGAGCACAACTGCGAGATCGTGCTGGCTGCGATCCCCGTCCACTCGCGCGAGCCGCACCGCTACCTGACGAAGATCGGCTTCAACCAGGTCGCCGTCCTGAGGGCGATCCAGTCGAGCAAGCTGCGCTCGCGCCTGACGATGATGGCCACCAACTCCCGCGACACCGGCAAGCTCATCGCGGTGCGACGCACCCTGCGTCGTCGCCAGGGCCAGGCCCGCGCGATCCGCGACTAAGACGCGCTGACGGTCTGTCGGTCCGGGCGACTAGAGTCCATCGGGTGGACCGCCTCCTTCTGATCGACGGCCATTCGGTCGCCTACCGTGCCTTCTTCGCCCTTCCCGTCGAGAACTTCTCGACCACGACGGGCCAGCACACGAATGCGGTGTTCGGCTTCACGTCGATGCTGATCAACGTGCTGCGCGATGAGAAGCCCACCCACGTCGGCGTCGCGTTCGACGTGTCGCGTCAGACCTTCCGGCTCGACCAGTACCCCGAGTACAAGGGCAACCGGTCCAAGTCGCCGCAGGAGTTCACCGGCCAGATCCCGCTGATCAAGCAGATCCTCGACGCGCTGCACATCACGACGTTCGAGAAGGACGGCTTCGAGGCCGATGACATCATCGGCACGCTCGCGACCCGCGCCGAGTCCGCCGGCATGGAGGTCCTCATCTGCACGGGTGACCGCGACGCGCTGCAGCTCGTGACCGACGCGACGACGGTGCTCTACCCGCGCAAGGGCGTCTCCGACCTGGCCCGCATGACGCCCGAGGCGGTGCAGGAGAAGTACGGCGTCGCGCCGGTCAACTATCCCGACATCGCCGCGATGGTCGGCGAGACGAGCGACAACCTGCCCGGCGTCCCAGGGGTCGGGCCCAAGACCGCCGCCAAGTGGCTGGGCCAGTTCGGCTCGCTCGATGAGATCATCGCGAAGGTTGACCAGATCCCCGGCAAGGCGGGGGAGTCGATGCGCGCGCATCTCGACGACGTCATCCGCAACCGCAGCATCAACGCGCTGATCCGCGATCTCGACCTGCCGGCGGGTCCGGCCGACCTGTCGTTCGACACGGTGTGGGACCGCGAGGCCATCCACACGGTGTTCGACGCGCTCGAGTTCAATGCACTGCGCGTCCGGCTGTTCGAGGCGTTCGGCGATGTCGAGCCCCAGGCCGAGGACGGCTTCGACCTCGAGGGCGAGGTGCTCGCGCCCGGAGCCGTGCCCGCGTGGCTCGAGGCGCAGTCGGCCGGCGGCGTCCGTCTGGGCCTGCACGTCCAGGGCGGGTGGGGGCGCGGCACCGGCGACGTCGTGGCGCTCGCGATCGCGTCCGACGAGGCCGCGGTCTGGATCGGCACCGACGACATGAGCCCGGACGACGACGCCGCGATCGCCGCCTGGCTCGCCGACGCCGAGCGGCCCAAGGTGCTGCACGACGCGAAGGGCCCGATCCTCGCGCTGACCGCCCGCGGGTGGTCCGTCAACGGTGTCGCCGCCGACACCGCGCTGTCGGCGTACGTCGTCAAGCCCGACCAGCGCTCGTACGACCTGGGCGACCTGTCGGTGCGCTACCTCAAGCGCGAGCTGCGCGACGAGTCCGACAACGCCGGCCAGCTGACGCTCGACACCGACACGGTGGGCTCGGAGTCCGGCATGCTGCGGGCGCGGGCGACGCTCGACCTCGCGGCGGTGCTCGACGAGGAGGTCGAGCAGCACGGCGGCACGGCGCTGATCGCGCGGGTCGAGCTCCCGCTCGTCGCGACGCTCGCCCGCATGGAGCGCACGGGCATCGCGATCGACGACGACCACCTGATCGAGCTCGAGACCGAGTTCGCCGCACGTGCGCAGAACGCGGCGTCCGAGGCCTTCGCGGCGATCGGCAAGGAGATCAACCTCGGCTCGCCCAAGCAGCTGCAGGTCGTCCTGTTCGACGAGCTGGGCATGCCCAAGACCAAGAAGACCAAGACCGGCTGGACGACCGATGCCGAGGCCCTCCAGCAGCTGTTCGTCAAGACCGGGCACCCGTTCCTGCAGCACCTGCTCGACCACCGCGACGTCACCCGGCTGCGCCAGACCGTCGAGGGGCTGCGCAAGTCGATCTCGGACGACGGCCGCATCCACACGACGTACGCGCAGACGATCGCCGCGACCGGACGACTCAGCTCCAACGACCCCAATCTGCAGAACATCCCGATCCGCACGGCGTCGGGCCGGCGCATCCGCGAGGCGTTCTGCGTCGGCGAGGGCTTCGAGACCCTGGTGACGGCCGACTACAGCCAGATCGAGATGCGCATCATGGCGCACCTGTCGGAGGACGCCGACCTGATCGCGGCGTTCAACTCAGGCGAGGACTTCCACACCGTCATGGCCGCCAAGGTCTTCGGCAAGGACCCTGCCGACATCGGCGGCGAGCTGCGCGCCCGCATCAAGGCCATGAACTACGGGCTCGCGTACGGCCTGTCGTCGTACGGCCTCAGTCAGCAGCTCGGCATCACGACGGGTGAGGCGCAGGGTCTCATGGACGACTACTTCCAGCGCTTCGGCGGCGTGCGCGACTACCTGCGCGGTCTCGTCGACGAGGCCCGGCAGACCGGCTTCACCGAGACCATCATGGGCCGGCGCCGGTACTTGCCCGATCTGCAGAGCGACAACCGCCAGCGCCGCGAGATGGCCGAGCGCATGGCGCTCAACGCCCCGATCCAGGGCTCTGCGGCCGACATCATCAAGGTCGCGATGCTGAACGTCGAGCGGGCGCTCGACGAGGCGGGCCTCGCGTCCCGCATGTTGCTGCAGGTGCACGACGAGCTCGTCCTCGAGGTCGCCCCGGGGGAGAGGGAGCAGGTCGAGCAGCTCGTCCGCGACGAGATGGCCTCCGCGGCGGCCCTGTCCGTACCCCTCGACGTCTCTGTGGGCGTGGGCCGCACCTGGCACGAAGCCGGTCACTGAGTCTTGCGCGCTCCGTTGGGAAGCGTGAGCAGCACGGCGGCGAGCGTGGCTGCGACGCCGGCGACGGTCAGCACCAGGCCGGCGATGTGCACGTCGAGGCCGTAGGCGACGGCGATGACGGCAACCACCGCACCCCACAGGAGTGGGGTCACTCCGTGCGCGTGGCGCGCCAGCGCGTCGAACACCAGCAGGTGGACGAGGGCGAGGAGCGAGCCGGCGAGCGCGAACAGCCACAGGCGGTCGGCGATCTCCTCGTACCGCGACCCGCCGACGAGGATCAGGGCCACACGAGGCAGCACCGCGGTCGCGACCACCGCGACGCCGCCCAGCCCGGCCACCATGGCAGCGGCACGGAGTCGGGCACCGGTGGTCGTTCCCTGGGCCAGCTTGCCGAAGACGACGACACTCACGAACTGGGGCAGGAAGAGAGCGGCCTTGGCGAGGATCAGGCCCGATGCGTAGAGGCCGCTGTCGTGCGCGCCGAGGACGTTTCGTGCCACCAGCGCGTCGAGGTTGCTCAGGACGAAGTAGGCCAGCAGCACGTGGGACGAGAGCGCGATCTCCTTGACCAGGGGGCGCAGCGGCTCCGGAGTCGGTCGACCGGCCCGAAGCGCGGAGATCCCCACGACGACTGGCGCCCACCCGCCGATCGCCACTCCGATCATCCCTGCGGTGGGGGTGGGGCTGATGACGAGGGCCACGCCACCGGCGATCAGCCGTCCGACGCCGCTGGACAGGTAGATCGCCATCAGGAGGTCCCAGCGACGCTGCCCCTGGGCGATCCCGCCCTGGGCGCCCATCAGGGTCAGGGGCACCAGGGTTGCACCGGCCAGGACGACGAGCATCGGCGACGACAGTCTGAGCGCCGGCGTCAGGACTACCGTCGAGAGGGCGACGACCACACCAACTCCCGCGGACATCCATGCGGCCACTCGCAACGTCTGGGCCGTGACCTGCGGGAGATCCTCGGGGGCGGCGACCGCGAGTCGTCGCGCCGTGACTGCCTGGACGGCCAGAGCGACGACGGTACCGATCAGGAGGACGCCCAGCAGAGCCGTCACCGCACCGAAGTCCGCCGGCACCAGGCGGCGGTTGGCGACGACCGTGAACCCGTACATGGCGGCGTTCATCCCCACCATTCCCACCGCGACGACGAGTCCCGGTCTCGCCTCCACGACCGGCGGGCCGACCTCAGGCTTTGGACGCACGGAACGACGATATCTCGCCCCCGGTCACGCGGTGCGGCTCAGTAGGGGTCTGCGCCGGGTTGATCATGACCGATCAGTCGGGCGATGCGGTGCAGTCGTAGCCGCAACAGGACCTTGATGAACAGATTGCGGACCCACCACCCGGTCTGGCCGATCAGCAACAGGCGAGATCGTGGGGACGGAGGGCCGATCTCGAACCGGGCCAGTGACCCGGTGCGGTCCAGGAAGATCAGATCGCGCGAGGGCAGGGCTGCGACCAGCAAGCCGAGGGTGACCCCGAGGGAGGAGAACGCGTCGTGGACGAGCACGCGATCACCCGGACGGAGATGGCTCCGCCAGCGCAGATCGTCGATGCAGCTTCCCATGTCGTGCTTGCCGTCGACGAACAGCAGATCGATCGGCTCGCTCCACCGCTCTCGGACCGCGCGACTGTAGTCCGCGACGACGTCGACCCGATGGCTCAGCCCACGATCGGACAGATGCCGTTCCAGCTGCACCCGCACCGAGGGACCGGCGTAGCGCCGAGTCGTGATGAAGGGATCGACCGCGACGACGGTTCCTGATCGGAGTGCCGCGGCCAGGACCGTGGTCGATCGGCCCTGGTGGGAACCGATTTCGACGACGATGGCGTCAGGGCCGAGTCGCCGCGCCTCGTCGTGAAGGACGCGCGCCTGGTCGCGCGTCAACCAGCCCGGGACACGATCGGCTGATGCGAAGATGTGACCGAACTCGTCATCGTCCAAGGGATTGTCCATGAGCACTCGCTTCAGCATAGGGCCGTCGAGGCTCCGCGAGCTCGCTCTGGACGCGTGGGTCGTCGTACCGGTCGTGTTGCTCCTGTGGCCGTCGCTGGTCGGTGGCGGATATCCGCTGGCGAGGGACCTGGTCTTTACACCGCGGCCGCCCTTCACGCTCGACACCCTCGGTCTTGGAGCAGAACCGCCGCGCGCCGTACCGCTGGACGCGATCGTGTGGCTGGGTTCGTGGCTCGTCGGCGGCGCGGTCCTCGCGCGCGTCGCGTTGCTGACCGCACTGCTGCTGGCCGGTTGGGGTGCTCACCGCGTGCTGCCGAGCGCGCCGCTGGCATCCAGGCTGCTGCTCGGCGGCCTGGCGGTGTGGAATCCCTTCACCGTCGAGCGGCTGGCCCTGGGACAGTGGGCGTTGCTGCTCGGGTACGCGGCACTCTGGTGGTTGCTCCCGGCCGTGGTCGCTGCCTTGGTGCGCCGGGATGCGCCGGCGCTCGGACGCGTCGCGCTGTGGACGGCGCTGGCATCTGTCACACCCACCGGAGGTGTTGCCGCCGTGCTCGTGGTGCTCGTCACCGTGCTGGTCCGCGGGCGTGACCGGTGCGGTGCTGCGCTCGTGGCGCTGGCTCTCGTCATCCAGCTGCCCTGGATCCTGCCCGGACTTCTCGGGGCGTCGGCCCAGCGTGCTGACCCCGACGGGATCGCGGCGTTCGCAGCCCGTGCCGAGTCCGGCGCCGGTGTCTTCGTCTCGTTGCTCGGCCTCGGAGGGATCTGGGACGGTTCCAGCGTGCCGGCCAGCCGCGAGGGGGCGGTGACGGTCGTCACGGCGGTCCTGCTCGTCGGGGGGTTCGTGGCCCTCGCGGCACGGTCCCGGTCGCGTCGCGAGCTGGCCGTGTGGCGCGAGGTCCTGGTGCTGGGAGCGATCGGCCTGGCCATGGCGGGTGGGACATCCGTGCCGGTCCTGGGCGACGGCCTGGCCGCGATGATGGATCTGCCCGGGGTCGCTCTGCTCCGTGATGCGCAGAAGTGGGTCCTCCTGCTGGCTCCGCTGGCCTTCACGGCGACGGCGATGTTGCTCTCGCCGTTGGCGCGGCAGGTCCGACTCGGCGTCTGGCCCGCCGTGTGGGTGCTGTCGGCGATGTGTCTTCCATTCCTGCTGATTCCCGACGGAGCCCACCACGTATCGAGCACGCTGCGACCGGTTCGCTACCCGCCCGACTTCGCGGACATACGTCGCACCCTCGACGGGGGGCACGACGGTGCGGTGCTGGTGCTGCCGTGGCGGTCCTACCGGGTCTTCACGTGGGGAAACGCCACGAGCGTCTACGATCCGGCCAGCCGGTGGTTCGATCGTGAGATCGTCCGTGACGACACTCTGCGCGTGGGCGATCTGACCGTCTCGGGGGAGAGTCGTCGCGCCCGCGCCGTGTCGTCAGTGGCCCGGTCAGGCGTGCTCGACCCCGACGCGGTCAAGGAGTTGCGGTCCGCCGGCATCGGGTGGGCTCTCGTCTACGTCGACGATCCGGCGTCCGACGACCTCGAGCTGGCCGGGCTGCGCCCCGTCGCGGGAGGTCGCGACGTGCTCCTGTACTCCTTGGGTGAGGCCGATGCCGTCGACGGTCCCGGAGCGGCGGCGGTCGGGGTCGTCGTGGCCGGCGACGGGATCGTCGTCCTGCTGCTGATGGCCTCTCTCGGGGCCGTTCTGACCGGTCGCCGACGTGTGATCGCACCGCCGATGACCCCTCGGACCTGTTACAGTGACGACGTCTTCAAGGGAGAATAACCATGCTGTCGTTCCTCAGCGGTCTGTCGTTGCCCGCCGTCATCACCGGCTTTGCCGTGCCTGCCGTCGTCGGAGTCATCGTCGCGACGGTCACCAATGTCGCACTGGTCAACTCCACGACCGGCGCTCCGTCGGGCGATGACAATCCTGCCAATCAGGCGATCATCGTCTACGGCGCGCGCTGACCAGACTTCGTTCCAGCAAGGACGCCGCGTCACTCCAGGTGAGTGATGCGGCTCTTGTCTGTGCGGCCGCCCCGAGGCGTTCGTTGAGGTCCGTCTCCTGCACGAGGCGCCGGCACGCCGAGACCAGTTCCGCGTAGCTGTCAACGATGATCCCTGTCTGACCGTCCACGACCGCCTCGTTGACTCCGCCGGCGACCCGCAGCGCCACTCCGGGCACGCCGATCACGGCACCCTCGATGAGCGCGAGCCCCCATCCCTCCTTGACCGAGGGCAGCACGACGGCGGCAGCGGCGGACAGGACGACGTCGCGCTCGTGATCGGGAAGGTGTCCGTGGAACGTGACTCGATCAGCGATGCCGCGTGTCACCGCGTGTCGGCGCAGGTCGTCCGCGAGATATCCGTCGCCCACGATGTCGAGCTGGAGCGTCGGCAGCTCGTCAGCGAGATCGGCGACGGCATCGATCGCCCAGTCGATCTGCTTGTGGGGGACCAGGCGCGCCAGCACGCACAATCGGTCGCCCCGCGGGGCCCGCTCGACCGAGGAGCTGTCGACGCCGTTGCGAATGACGACGACGTCGCGGTGCCCGAGTCGCAGGAGGTCGTCGCGACTCTGCTGCGACACGGTGATCACGGTTCGACGACGGTAGAGCCGGGGGACGAGCTCGGACTCGATCCACCAGCCGATCGTTCCCACGATCCCGGGATAGAGCAGCCGCCACTGGACGTGATGCACATGATGGATCAGGGCGACCGCGGAGCGCGGTCGCAGCAGGACAGCCGCGAACGGCAGTCCGTTGACGACATCGACGACGACGTCGTGGGAGCGACCCCGGCGTCCAAGCAGGTGCACGGCGCCCCAGGGATAGACGCTCAGCCGACCGCCGCGCCGCACGATGTCGATGCCGTCGATCACCTCGTGACGTGCGGAACCGTGCCACTGCGAGCACGTGATCGTGACCCGGTGACCGCGTCGCACCAGCTCTTGGGCCGTCCGGTGCACGTACAGCTCCGAGCCACCCGCCTCGGGGTGGCCGATGTCCCGCCACGCGACGAAGCAGATGTCCATCACATCTCCGCGCGGATGCTCTCGCACAGTGCCGGCGGCGGGGTGTCGCGCTGCTCGACGCTGACACCGGTGCGTGTCGTCCCGTCGACGTCCGCGCTCAGCTCCGTCCAGGACGGGGATCCGTCCCAGTGCTTGTTCCAGCCGTAGGCAGGCACGGCACCGGCGAAGCCTCCGGGGGTGCTCTGCACCGTGACGACTCCCAGATCGGTCAGCGTGCGCGCACCCAACGTCACACGGGTGCCGTCGATGAAGGTGAACCAGTAGCCGCGCGAGCTGAACTCGTCCTCGGAGTCGGTCAGCACGACCCGGGCCTGCCCTCGCCCGTCGGTCTGAAGACTCACGTGATGGTCGTCTCGAGGGGAATGGACCGTGAACAGCTCGACCGTTCCGCGGCGCACGACCGCCGTCGGAGCGAGGTCGAGGACGATGTCTCGCTGCTCGACCGTCACCCACGGGTCGTAGACGTCGCCGGTGTTGAGGTATAGCTCGTCACAGTCGCCACGGATCAGCAGGTCGTCGGCGGTGCCACCCGACGGCAGCTGGAACTGGGTCGTGGAGGTGCGGTCGGCCTGGGCCTTCGGGGTCAGCTGGTGCTGCAGAGTGACGTAGCGGACCAGGTCGTCGCCACGTGATGTGGTGGACACCGTGCCGAAGCTGACGGCCCACTGCGCGTACAGGGAGAAGACCACGAGGATCGCGCAGCCCCCGGTCACGGCCACCCGTCCGATGGCGGGCGAACGCACCAGGAGGCGGGAGAGGGCGACGGTCCCGATGGCACCGCCGATGACCAGCGCTGGGACGAACTCACTCGTATAGCGGTTGGCGATGTAGCCGTAGGACATGACACCTGCACTGACCAGGACCGCTCCCACCACGACGATGGCGAGCAGCGAGGTCTCAGCCGCCGCGCGACGGCGCCACACGAAGACCAGCGCCAGGATGCTGAGGAGGCACAGCAGCGGCATGAACGCGGTGATGCTGCCGGTCCGGTACGTCTGGTCGAGGACGGCGCCGTTGAGCGATCTGGCGGGTTCAGCGGGAAGTGTCACGAATGGGAAGTGCTCGACGAACCGTATGCCGACGGGGTTCAGGTACGCGTCGGCCGCCGAGGGGAAGAACTGCGGTCCGGTGAGCTTGCCGCCGTTCGCGGCCAGCGCGATGCGTCGCTGCTCGTTGACCTGCGTCCAGACCTGGTTCTGGAGCGGGAACAG
>JAOPXY010000037.1 GCA_025964895.1 Aeromicrobium sp. | reverse complement strand
GTGCCTCTGACCACACTTCCCACGAAGGGCAACTCCATGAGCGACCACGCTCCGCCGCCGCCTCCCGGGCAGCCCCCCGTCCCCCCGCCCTACGGCTCAGCGCCACCGCCCCCGCACAGCGGGCCGCCGCCGACCCAGCCCCCGCCGTACGGCGCGCCGCCGGCGTACGCGGGCGGCCCGACCGGCTACCCCGTGTCGTTCCAGTTCTCCAGCCCGGGCAAGATCGCGCGCTGGCGCCCGCTGGTGCACTGGCTGCTGGCCATCCCGCACTTCATCGTGCTGTACGTGCTGAGCATCGTCTCGAGCGTGCTCGTCATCGCCGCGTGGTTCACGGGCGTCTTCGCCGGCAAGGTCCCCGAGGGGATCCAGAGCCTGATGATCGCGACGATTCGCTACGGCGTCCGCGTGCAGACGTACATATTCTTCCTGCGCGAGGAGTACCCGCCGTTCAGCTTCGACCTCGACTTCACCGACCCCGGCACCGATCCGCGCACGCGGTTCGACGTCGTCCCGGCGATCGAGGGCCGCAGCCGCCTGACGATCTTCTTTCGCGCGCTGCTGGTCATCCCGCACACGATCGTCTACTTCTTCTTGCTGATCGCGGTGTACTTCGTGTACATCGTCGGCTGGTTCGCAGTCATCATCCTCGGCCGCTGGCCGGCCGGCCTCGAGTCGTTCATGATCGGCTTCATCCGCTGGAGCGCGCGCTACAACGCGTACTACTACCTGCTGACCGACGACTTCCCGCCGTTCGGCTTCGAGTAGCCGGGCCCCCGGCTGCGCCGCGTCAGCTGAGCTGGCGCAGCCGGACGGTCTCGGGCAGGGCAGCGAGCTCCCTGAGCACGTCGGGCCCCAGCTCGGCGGCGACGTCGGTCAGGACGTAGCCGATCTCGCCGCGCGTCGACAGCGACTGCGCCTCGATGTTGACCTCGTGCTCGCCGAGCAGGCCGTTGATCGTCGCCAGCACGCCCGGGGCGTTGCGGTGCACCAGCGCCAGGCGGTGCTTGCTGGTCGCCGCCGGCAGATTGATCTCGGGCATGTTGACGCTCAGCGACGTGCCGCCGAAGGACGCGTACGACCGCAGCTTCGAGGCCACGAACCGGCCGATGTCCTGCTGCGCCTCCTCGGTCGACCCGCCGACGTGCGGCGTCAGGATGACGTTCTTGAGACCCCGCAGGTCGGACTCGAAAGGATCGCCCTGGCGCTTGGGCTCGATCGGGAACACGTCGACCGCGGCGCCGGCGATGTGCCCCGACTCCAGGTGGGAGCGCAGCGCGACGGTGTCGACCGCGATGCCGCGCGACAGGTTGAGGAACAGCGAGCGCGGCTTCATGAGCGCCATCTCCGCGGCACCGAACAGGCCCGCGTTGCCCGGACGTCCGTCGACGTGCAGCGTCACGACGTCGGAGATCGCGAGCAGCTCTTCGAGGGTCGAGCAGCGCTTCGCGTTGCCGAGGGCGAGCTTGTCGTCGATGTCGTAGAACACGACCGACAGTCCGAGCGCCTCGGCGATGACCGACAGCTGGCTGCCGATGTTGCCGTAGCCGACGATGCCGAGCGTCCGCCCGCGGATCTCGTGGCTCCCGGCAGCCGACTTGTTCCACACGCCGTTGTGCATGTCGGTCGACTTCTCGTGCAGGCGCCGGGCGAGGGAGATGATCTCCGCGATCGCGAGCTCGACGACGCTGCGCGTGTTGGAGTAGGGAGCGTTGAACACCGCGATGCCGCGGCGCGTCGTGGCCGACAGGTCAATCTGGTTGGTGCCGATGCAGAACGCGCCGATCGCGAGCAGGTCCGGAGCCGCGTCGAGGACCTTCTCGGTGATGTAGGTCGTGGAGCGGATGCCCAGCAGGTGCACGCCCTGGATCGCCTTGATCAGGTCGTCCTCGCTGAGCGCGCCGTCGCGGGTCTCGACCTGGAAGCCCTTGCCCCGCAGGAACTCGGCGCCGTCGGTGTGGATGTTCTCCAGCAGCAGGACGCGGACGTCGCCGTCCTCGAGCAGCTCCGTCGGGAACGGGTCAGTGGTCGTCATGGTCATCATCATCGCGGATGCCTCCAGTCAGCGGAACTCGGCTGACGTGGGGCCCAGGCGAACGGTCCCGATGTCGTGGGTGTCGCAGACGCTCCCCGGTGGTAACCACCTCAACGCCAGTCGCGCCTGCTTGGCCTCAGTCTACCGGCTGTCGGAGGCGCTCCTGTACGCGCCGATGAACCGCTCGACGGCCTCGACCGGGATGTCCTTGTCGAGGTTCGCGAGCCGCACCTGGCCCTGCGCGACGAGCCGGCCGTCCTGGTCGACGGAGGCGAGATGCCACAGCTGCTGGCTGCGTCCTCGATGGATCGGCGTCGCGGTGACCGTGATGGTGTCGCCGACCTTCGCCTGCCGGAGGAAGTCGGTCGAGTTGTTCGTCCCGACGATGACGCCGCGGTCCTGCAGCCAGATCTGGCCCGCAACGCTGGCGGTCGACTCGTGGACCGCGCAGTAGACGCCGCCGTGCGGGATGCCGAAGGGCTGCAGGTGCCGTTCGTCGATCGTGAAGCGGACGACGACCTTGTCGGGCCCTGTCTCGACGTGCTCGACACCGAGCAGGCCGTCCAGGCCGGGAATCTCACTCATGGGGTCAGCGTAGGGGGCGCTTGAACCCTGCCTCCGGGCGCGGTTTCCTACGGCCCCGATGGCTGCCAAACCCGGGGTTATCCTGGGAATCCATCACCCCATACCCCCTAGGGGTATACTGGTGCCATGGAACACGACGCCCCCGGCTACTCCGAGGACAAGGTCGCCGTCCTCAAGCGGCTCAAGCGCATCGAGGGACAGGTGCGGGGCCTCACGCGCATGGTCGAGGACGACACCTACTGCATCGACGTCCTGACCCAGGTGTCGGCGACGACCAAGGCCCTCGAGGCCGTCGCACTCAAGCTGCTGGACGAGCATCTCGCCCACTGCGTCGTCAACGCGGCGCGCGCCGGCGGCGATGAGGCCGACCTGAAGGTCAAGGAAGCGTCCGCCGCCATCGCCCGCCTTGTCCGCTCCTAGACCCACTCCGCTCCGAAAGAAGGCACCATGACCACCGAGACCTACCGGGTGACCGGCATGACCTGCGAGCACTGCGTCGCCGCTGTCACCGAAGAGCTGACCGCGGTCGCCGGCGTCACCGCCGTGAGCGTCGACCTCGTCGCCGGCGGCACGTCGGACGTGACGGTCGTCAGCAGCGCACCCCTCGACGTCGCCGCCGTTGCGGGCGCGGTCGACGAGGCCGGGTACGCACTGGCATGACCGCCAGCGTCCGGCTCAACATCGCCGGCATGACGTGCACGTCGTGCGCGGCGCGGGTCGAGAAGAAGCTCAACCGGCTCGACGGCGTCACGGCGTCGGTCAACTACGCGACGGAGCGGGCCACGGTCGACGTCGAGGACGGGATCGAGGTGCAGACCCTGATCGACACCGTCGCCCGCACGGGTTACTCGGCATCGGTGCCTACCCCGCCGACCGGCGCCGAGGACGAGCACGGCGACCACGGCGATCTGCACGGTGCCGCGTCGATGCGGCAACGGCTCCGGGTCTCCGCGGCGCTCGCCGTGCCCGTCGTCGTCCTGTCGATGGTGCCGGCGTGGCAGTTCGACAACTGGCAGTGGCTCGCGCTCGCGCTGGCCTCGCCCGTCGTGGTGTGGGGGGCGTATCCATTCCACCGCGCGGCGTGGGTCAACGCCCGGCACGGCGCCGTGACGATGGACACGCTCGTCAGCGTCGGCGTCGGTGCCGCGTGGTTGTGGTCGCTGTGGGCCCTGTTCGTCGGCGATGCCGGTATGACCGGCATGACCATGGCCTTCGACCTCCTGCCCGGCGCCGCGGCCGACGGCCACGACGAGATCTACCTGGAGGTCGCGGCCGCCGTGACGGTGTTCATCCTGGCCGGCCACTACCTGGAGGCGAGCGCCAAGACCGCGTCGAGCGCCGCCCTGCGCGCCCTGATGGATCTCGGCGTCCGCGACGTCACCGTGCTGCGGGACGGCGTGGAGACGACGGTGCCGCTGGCCGATCTGCACGCGGGTGACCGGTTCGTCGTGCGTCCGGGGCAGCGGATCGCGACCGACGGTGTCGTCGAGGACGGTTCGTCGTCGGTCGACGAGTCCATGCTGACCGGCGAGTCGGTGCCCGTCGAGGTCGTGCCGGGCGACGTCGTCACGGGTGCGACGGTCAACGCGGGCGGACGTCTCGTGGTGCGGGCGACCGCCGTAGGCGCCGACACGCAGCTCGCCCAGATGGCGAGGCTCGTCGAGGAGGCGCAGGACGGCAAGGCCGAGGTGCAGCGGCTCGCCGACCGCGTGTCCGCGTGGTTCGTGCCCGGCGTCATCACACTGGCCCTGGCCACGCTCGCCGCGTGGCAGCTGAGCGGTTCCACGTGGAACGCTGCCTTCACCGCCGCCGTGGCGGTGCTGATCATCGCCTGCCCGTGCGCTCTGGGTCTCGCGACCCCCACCGCGCTGCTGGTCGGCACCGGCCGCGGCGCTCAGCTCGGCATCCTGATCAAGGGCCCGCAGGTGCTGGAGTCGACCCGTGCGATCGACACCGTGGTGCTCGACAAGACCGGCACCGTCACGACCGGCGCCATGAGTGTCGTCTGCGTCGATCCCGTCCCCGGTGTCGACGAGGACCGGCTTCGCCTGGTCGCCGCCTCGCTGGAGCACCGCTCCGAGCATCCCGTCGCCCGGGCCGTGGCCCAGCTCGCGGAGCCCGCCGACGTCACCGGGTTCGCGAACCACGCCGGCTTCGGCGTCACCGGTTCCGTGGGTGGACACGACGCGATGATCGGCCGTCCGTCGTGGCTTGCCGAGCGAGGGGTCGACATCTCGGGTCTCGGGCCTGTCGAGAGCACCGGAACCACCGTCGGCGTCGCCTGGGACGGTGTGCTGCGCGGCACCGTCACGGTCGCCGACACGGTCAAGCCGACGTCCGCGCGCGCGATCGCCGAGCTGCGTCGCCTCGGTCTCGAGCCCGTGCTGCTGACCGGAGACAACGACTCGGTCGCCCGGTCCGTCGCCGCGGAGGTCGGCATCGAGCGTGTCGTCGCCGACGTGACACCCGCCCAGAAGCTGCGCGTGGTCCACGAGCTGCAGGCGGAGGGGCGCGTCGTCGCGATGATCGGCGACGGCATCAACGACGCCGCCGCGCTCGCCGCGGCCGATCTGGGCATCGCGATGGGCACCGGCACCGACGTGGCGATCCAGGCGTCCGACCTGACGCTGGTCAAGGGCGATCTGGCCACCGCGGTCGACGCCGTGCGGCTCGCCCGCGCGACCCTGCGGATCATCAAGGGCAATCTGTTCTGGGCCTTCGCGTACAACGTCGCCGCGATCCCGCTCGCCGCGCTCGGCCTGCTCAACCCACTGATCGCCGGCCTCGCGATGGCCTTCAGCAGCGTCTTCGTCGTGACCAACAGCCTGCGCCTGCGCCGCTTCGAGCCCTGACGTCGAGGGCTGGTGCCGACCCGGCCCGGCGTGCGACATTTGAGCCATGAGCGCGCTGCTCCGGATCGTCGTCGTCCTCGCCGGGCTCGTCCTGTTCGCCGGTGTCTCCCTGACACCCGCCACCGCCGCCGCGATCCGTCCCGATCCCGCCAAGGCCGACGCCGACAAGGCGCCGGGCTACAAGAACGGCTGCCACCTGAACCAGAAGGACAGCACCCCGAAGGGCTGCGTGTACGGCGACAAGCGCGCGAAGCGGACCATCACGCTGGTGGGCGACTCGAAGGCCCGCCAGTGGCTGCCGACCCTCGACCGGTACGGCAAGGCGCGCAGGTGGCGGGTCGTCGCGCACACCAAGTCCGCGTGCTCGTTCAGCCAGGCGAGCCTTCCCGTTTCCGGCTCGCACAAGCGCTACACGTCCTGCATGGTCTGGAACGACAAGCTGCTGAAGCGACTGCGCAAGGACGAGCCGGACGTCGTGGTCGTGGCGCTCTACAACAAGTACGCCCGCCAGACCTCGTCCGCCCGCACCGGCGAGCAGCGACGGCTCGCGATGGCGAAGGGGATCCGCTCGTCGTGGCGGGCGGTGACGCGCACCGGGGCACGGCTCGTCGTGCTCAACTCCTCCCCCTACATCGGCACGCCGTACCCGGGGCACCCGACGTGGGAGGCGCCCGACTGCGTCGCCGCGAACCGCTCGAACCCGGCCGCGTGCGACGTCCCCGCCGGCCCGGCGCTGACCGCCCGGTCGGTGTGGTCCGAGCAGGATCGCGCCCGCGTCCTGCACGGGCTGTCCCGCGTCAACCTCGTCGACCTCAACCCCAAGCTCTGTTCCGCTGAGACGTGCCGGGTCGTGATCGGGCAGGTGCTGATCTATCGCGACAACCACCACCTGACCGCGACCGCGGCCCGCTGGCTCTACCCCTACCTGCGCAACCGGCTCGACCCGCTCATCGGCTGAGCAGCGCCAGCTCGTCGGCACGGGCCAGGCCCGCCCGGCGCTCCCGGTCGAGCCCGCGCCCGCGCTCGTCGGCCAACGCGTCGCGCAACGTCTCGACGAGGGGACGCCGCTCGAGGCCGAGCTCGAGGGCCCGCGAGTCGTCCATCATCCCCATGCCGTGATGGCTCGACGGCAGCCACAGGGGCAGCGACCGGGGCCCCATCCACTCCTGGACGCCACGCGCCCGGAGCCACTCCGCGTCGCGCGCGACGCGCTGGCCACGGAACCCGCTGACCTCGGCCGACAGATCGATGAGCTCGCCCACCGACGTCGGTTCGCCGACACCGTGCACGACCCCGGTCGTCCCGTCCTCCGCGGCCCGGACGATCCACCGTGCGAGGTCGCGGACGTCGACGACCTGCATCGGCTGGTCGGCCACGCCGGGAACGAGCACGGGCTCCTCCCCCGCCAGCGCGAACCGCGACACGTAGTAGCCCAGCCGATCGGAGCCGTCGCCCGGACCGCCGACCAGGCCCGCCCGGACGACCAGGTGGGCAGGCAGCGTGGCCACGGCCCGCTCGCACGCGACCTTGCCCTCGCCGTAGTGCTCCGCGTCTGCCTCGTCGGCGTCGAGCGGCTCGAGCAGCGCGGAGTCCTCCGTGAGGCGGATGCTCTGGTCGGCGTACACCGATCCGGTGAAGACGAACGTCCAGTGCGTCGTGAGGCCGCCCAGCGCACCGACCGCCGATCGGACGTGACCCGGCTGCCGCGAGACGTCGACGACCCGGTCCCACCGACGATCCCTGACCGCGTCGTAGGCACCCGGTGCCGAGCGGTCGGCACGGACGAGCTCGGCCGCGTCCGGCACCTCGCCCGACTCGCCCCGGGCCAGGCACGTGACGTCGTGCCCCAGCGCCAGCGCCTCGTGGGCGATCCGGCCGCCGAGCCAGGCCGTTCCGCCGAGCACGAGAAACGAGGACATGGCGTCAATTATTCACCCGCGATCTAACGGACGCGGGTCATCGGCCGCGGGGCGTGCACCGTCTGACCTCCTGTCACGACGTGGTCGACCCTGATCGTCGCGAGGTCGTCGTCCGGCACCGTCAGGGGATCGCGGTCCAGCACGATGAGGTCGGCGAGCTTGCCCACCTCGATCGAGCCGCGGCTCGACCCGACGCCCATCGCGGCTGCTCCTCCCAGCGTGTGCATCCGCAACGCCTCCCGCACCGAGATCGCCTCCTCGCCCGCGATGACGTGCCCGTGGAACGATCGCCGGGTCACGCAACACTGGATGCTGAAGAACGGATTCGCCTGCTGCTGCTCGGAGCCGACCCACACGTCCGAGCTGCCCGAGAGCTCCCACCCGTCGTCGAGCAGTCGCCGGAACGGGAACTGCAGCTCGCGCGCGTACTCGCCGACGTAGGCAGGGATGAACTCGCCGAAGTTGTACAGGAACACCGGTTGCGGCACCGGGACGATGCCCGCCTCACGCCAGGCGGTGGTGAGCTGGTCGTAGTCAGGCACGAAGTTGCCGGCGTGCTCGACACGTGGCGGGGGCCCTGCGCCGGGGCCTACCTCGGCGATCGCAGCACACACCTCGAGCTGGGCCCGGTCACCGTTCGCATGAACAGCCAGCTGCAGGCCTGCCGCGCGGGTGCGCTCGAGCGCCTCGGCGACCTGGGGACGCGACATCGCCAGCTCTCCGCGACTGCTCGTGTCACGGGCGTAGGGCCTGGTCAGCGCGGCACTCGCAGCCGAGTACCCGCCGTCGGCGAACATCTTGACGCCGTGCACCCTCAACTCGTCCGGCGAGGCGACGAACTGAGGGTGGGCGGACCGATCACAGGCGTCGTCGAGCGTCACGGTGCCGGGCGTCCACAGGTAGACCAGCACGCGCGTGCCGATGTCTCCGGCGACCAGACCTGCGTCGTAGGATTGGAGACCGCCGATCGACTCGGAGATCTCTCCGATCGTCGTGACGCCGGACGCGGTGAACAGGCCTGCCATCCCCTCGATGATCGCGGCCCGCGACTCGTCCTCCGAGAGGACAGGGAAGCGAAGGAGCTTGTCCATCTCGGAGACGACACCCGTCGCGTGGCCGTCGTCGCAGCGATGGACGTGCGGCCTGCCGGTGATCGAGTGCGTGACGGTCTCGTAGTCGGCGCCGATGCCGGCGCGCTCCAGTGCCGCCGTGTTGAGGACGCTGACGTGGCCGCCCGCACGGACCGCGATCGCGACATCGGTGCTGACCGAGTCGAGCTCGGCTCGCGTCGGGAACCGTCCGTCTGCGAGCTTCTGGTCGAAGAACAGATTCGCCTGTCCCACGAGCCACCCGTCGCGCTCCTGGTCGATCGAGTCGCGCAACGTGTCGAGCACGTCCGCGACCGAGCCGCAGCCCGGAGCCCGGCAGTCGACCGTGGTGTACCTGGTGGTCGCGGCGACCTCCGCGTGGGCGTGCGGATCGACGAAGCCCGGCATGACCGTGCGGTCGCCGGCGTCGAGCACTGACGCGGCTGCGTCGATCTGGTCCCGCGCCTGCTCGACGGGCAGGACGGCCGTGATCCGCCCGGCGTCGATGACGATCGCGGTCCGTCCGACCAGGTCTGGTCCGCTGACCGTGATGACGTGCCGCGCGACCACGACCAGGTCGGGACCACTCACTCGCGATCCGCCACGGCGACGTTGAGGATCTCGACCCCGGCACCGGCGAACTCGTCGAGATCGGCGACCGCGGCCGCGCCCTCCGGCGAGCCCAGTGATGTCGCGGCGTCCTCGGAGGTCGCGTACGACATCCGGGCGACGTAGTAGAAGCCGTCGGCCGGTGCGTCGACGACCGGGCCCCAGGTGAAGTCCGTCAGCAGGGGCATGGCCCGGACGAGGGGCACGTGCGTCGAGACGTAGTGGCGGTCGAACGCGACCGGGTCTGCCGGCCGGCGATAGAGGACGATGACGTCGTACATAGGGCTGCTCCTGTGGGATCGGGCGTCAGGCCGCCGGCGCAGCGATGAGCTGGCGTCGGCGATAGATGATGGGGGTCAGGTCAGGCTCGTGCTCGGTGTCGACGATGCGGCCCAGCACGATCGCGTGGTCGCCGGCGCTGACGAGCTCGTCGGCGACGCACGCGAAGGTGATCGACGAACCGTCGATCTGCGGCTGCCCGAACATTCCCGGCGCCCAGTGGTCCCCCTCGAACTTCTCGGTGCCCTTGCGGGCGAAGCGGTGCACGTGACCCTGCTGGCCGTCCGCGGCGATGTGGACGAGGAAGTGCCGTCCGACGTCGAGAGCGGCCAGCGTGTCCGATCCCAGGTCGAGGCAGACCAGCAGCATGGCTGGGTCCAGCGACAGGGAGGTGACCGCCGACACCGTGGCACCGTGCAGGCTGCCGTCGGCGGCGAGAGTCGTGACGATCGAGACCGCCGCCGGCAGCTCGGCCATGACCGAGCGGAAGGTGACAGCGTCGATCGACGGGGCGGATTCGGACGGGATGGAGCCGGGAAGGGTGGGAGACATCATGTGGGACCTCGGTGCTTCGTGGTGTTCGGGTGTTGGTGCGTGAGTGCTGGAGACCTCAGGACGTGTGCGCCGGCGCGGCCTCCGGCTCCTGGTAGCCGCCGATCCGGCGCGGCCTCACGATGAGCACCGTGCCGAGCCAGAAGACGAGTCCGGCGACGACCGCCGACGGAATCGACGCGGTCATGTATTGGAAGGGCGCCCGCGACACGTAGGACACGGGGTCCAGCAGGTAGATGTAGGTACCGACACCGGCCAGGAAGGCCACGAACCCGACGGGGTTGAAACCGCCCCAGAAGCGGTAGACGCCTGTGCGGCCCAGGTCATAGAGGCCCGGCACGTCGTATCGCTGCTTGCGCAGGACGAAGAAGTCGACGATCTGGATGCCGCACATCGGTCCGAAGCACACGCCGAGGAATGCCACGAACGTGCTGAAGTGCGAGAACACGTCGTTGGAGAAGAAGCCGACCAGCACGAAGGCCGGCAGGATCGCCAGCACCGTCGTCGCCCGCCACGAGAGCGTCTGCACGGCCGGCACCTGGCGGATGGCGACGGTCGCGGCGTAGACGCCGACGACCGCGGTGCCGACATTGGCCAGGATGATGAACAGCAGCGCGACGACGCCGATGACCGGACCGCCCACGTCGACCAGGAACTGCGTCGGGTCGCCGCCCGAGTCCGGAATGACCAGACCGGCGTAGAAGCCCGTCAGGGAGCCGACACCCACGGCCAGGCCGAGGCCGATGACGACGGGCCACAACGACTGCCGCGCGCTCGGTGAGTTTCGGACCATGGCCCCCGTGTAGGCCCACCACGACAGGTTGGACGCGATCAGCACCTCCAGCGCGCTGGCCCAGTTGACCGTGCCGCTCTCGGACGGATAGGTCGCGGGCGCGTCGAGCAGGGTGCCGAGGCCGACCTTCCACAGCAGCAGGCCCAGCACGATGAAGCCCAGCACCAGGACAGCGACAGCGATCGGCTGACTGAGGTCGCGGACCGCGGCCGGTCCCTTGCCCAGTGCGACGAGGACGAACAGGATGCCGGCGACACCTGCTGCGCCCACGACCCAGCCGGGTGTGTCCCAGCCGAGCGCGGTCAGCACCGACGAAGTGGCCCGGCCGAGCAGGATGAACAGGACGACGTTCCAGCCCAGCGTCGATCCGTAGATCAAGGCGATCGACAGCAGTGAGCCGCGCGATCCCAGCTGGGGCCGACTGCCAACGACCGAGTCGATGCCGTACTTCGAGCTCATCGGCAGGCACGCCAGCACGATGAGCAGGATGCCGATCAGCGAGCCGGCGATGATGGCGATCGTGCCCTTGCCTGCGGGCAGGTAGAACGAGACGAAGCCGCCGATCAGGAAGCACCAGGTGGCGATGGCGGTGGAGACGGACGTCGAGAAGACCGCGAACGGTCCCCAGCTGCGCTGCGACCGGGGCAGCGGCCACCCGTCCTGGACGGACGCGGAGTCACCGCCCGCGGCGAGATCTGGTGTGGCGGTCACAGGAGGGCTCCGATCAGGACGAGAAGGGCCGGGACGGCGATCGTGACCAGGGCCAACAGCCAGTAGTCGCGGCTGGTGAGGGCCTCGCCCTGCATCTCGGTCTGCGACATCTGCACGCACACCCGCTCAAGGGCCGGGTCCAACGGCTCGGCACTCACGACGCACGCTTCGCGGTGGGATCGACGACGGGGATGACCTCGTGGCCGATGAGCTCCAGCGACGCCATGATGTTCTCGTGACCGACGCCGTCGATGCGCAGCATGACCTCGTCGAGCCCCATCTCCTCCAGCCGGCGGATGCGCTGGATGAAGTCGTCGGGATCGCCGATCATGACCGACGGGCTGCTGTCGCAGAGCCAGTCGAGGTCGTCCCGGTGCGCGACCAGGTCGCGGATGACGTCGAGGTAGGCGTAGGCCGGATTGTCCGCCAGGGGGATGTAGAGGTCCAGGATGAACTCGAAGTAGCCCAGCGCCACGTCCCGGGCCACGCGGCGGGCCTCCTCGCGGGTCTCCGCGCAGTAGGCGGTCGCGACGTACAGACCCGTGTAGTTGTTCGGCGCGACGACCTGTGAGTGGTCGGCGGCGTCGAAGGCCTTGCGGTACGTCTGCAGGCACGAGTCGAGGTAGTCGAACCCGAAGTAGTTCTCGAAGGTGATGACGCCGATGCCACGCTCCCCGGCGTTGCCGTGCGACTGCTCGCTCGACGCCGCGACCGAGATGGGGGGATGGGGTGTCGTGATGGCGCGCGGCACGATCTCGCGGCGCGGGATCGACCACACCGGGCCCTCGTGCTCGAGGTGGTCGTTCGTGAGCGCCTTGACGAGGACGTCCATCGAGTCCTCCCACTGGGCCCGCGTGTCGGCGGGGTCGACCCCGAACGTCGCAAGCGTCTGGAGGTTGTTCGAGCGGGCCGTGCAGATCTCGGCCCGGCCGTTCGTCATGATGTCGAGCGTGGCGAGCCGCTCGGCGATCAGGATCGGGTGGTTCCAGGCCAGCATCACCGATGCCATGGTGCGGAACTTGATCTGTTGCGTCCGCTGGGCGATCGCGGCGTACAGCACCTCGGGCGCCGACACCGAGAAGCGCGGCGGGCTGAAGTGCTGCTCCGACGTGCCCCACGTGGAGAATCCGAGGGTGTCGGCGAGAGCGACCTCGTCGGCCATCTGGTGGTACCGCTCAGCGACCGTCGTGCCGGTGAGGTCACCCTCCTGCAGTAGTCCTATGCGCATGCCGTGCTCCTTGTTGTGGTGGGGGTCGGGATGGGTCCTGGGAGGATCGAGCAGACTGCCGCGTCGCGCGCCCGGATAGGGTGGCGGCCATGACTTCGATGGCGACGGACGACGGGACGCCCCGCCCACGCGCCGTTCTGAGGTCCGATCCCCTCGAAGGGGTGCTCGAGCCGCTCGAACGCTCGCTGATCGAGCTGCTGCAGGTCGACGGACGTACCTCGTTCGCCGAGATGGCCCGGCAGACGGGCGTGACCGAGAAGACGGTGCGGCGCAAGGTCAATCGGCTGATCGAGCTGTCGGCGATCCAGGTGTCTGCCGTGACGGACCCCGAGCTGCTCGGCTACACCGCGTTGGGCCTGGTCTGCATCCGCCTCGACGGCACGCGCGCCACCGCCGAGCTGTCCGACACGCTGGCCGAGCTTCCCGAGGTCGACTACGTGACGTCGACGACCGGCCGCTTCCCGATTCAGGCGGAGGTCGTGTGCCGCGACGCCGTCGAGCTGCAGCGGGTGATCGACGAGAACATCCGTCCCCTCGCGGGCGTCGCCGACGTGGAGGTTCTGCCCTATCTGCGCCTGCACTACCAGCAGGCTCGCTTCACGAACGTCCTCGCGAGCGACAAGCCCGCCGGCGTGCGGCCGCTGCGACTCGACGAGACCGATCGTCAGGTCATCGCCCTGCTCGCGACCGACGGCAGAATCGCCTTCGCCGACATCGCGACAGAGCTCGGCGTCTCGGAGACCATGGTGCGACAGCGCTACCAGAAGCTCGTTGAGTCCAATGCGGTCAAGGTCATGTGCCTCGTCAACCCGCTGCGACTGGGTTTTCGCGCTGCCGGCTGGATGGTGCTGAAGATAGCGCCCTCGACCCGCACGACTGACGTCGCCGAAGCGCTCACCAAGCTCCCCGCGATCACCTACGTCGCCCTGACGGCCGGCCGGTTCGACATCTTGGCTGAGCTCGTGGCTGCCGACGACGAAGGCATGATCGCGGCGCTCGACCTGGGCGTCCGCGCGATCCCCGGCATCGCCGACCTCGAACTCTGGATGTACCTCGACCTCCGGTACAAGCCGCTCTACCCGCCGCCGCGCTGACGGACTCACAATCCCATCCAGACCGTCTTGGTCTGCAGGTACTTGTCGAGCCCCTCGGGCCCGCAGTCGCGGCCGAGGCCAGAGCTCTTGTAGCCACCCCACGGCGCGGCCGCGTTGAACGAGCCGTACGTGTTGACCCAGATCGTGCCGGCCTGCAGGCGTGCCGAAACGTCGTGCGCACGGCGCAGGTCCTGCGTCCACACACCGGCGGTCAGGCCGAGATCGGTGGTGTTGGCGCGCAGCACGACCTCGTCGACATCGTCGAACGGCTGAACGACGACCACGGGGCCGAAGATCTCGTCGGTCACAACCGCGTCCTGGTCACCCGCATCGACGACGGCAGTGGGCTCCAGGAAGTAGCCATCCGCCAGCGCGCCGCCGGGGCGAGATCCGCCGAAGGCGACCCGGCCGCCGGCGCCGTTGAGGTAACGCTCGACCTTCTCGCGCTGACGCTCCGACGACAGGGGCCCCATCGTCGACGCCGGGTCGAGTCCTGCGCCGAGCACGAGCTGCCCGGCGTACGACTCGAGCCCCGCCATGACCTGGTCGAGCGCCGACCGCTCGACCAGGAGCCGCGAGCCCGCGAAGCACACCTGGCCGCTGTAGAAGAAGGCCGTCGTGGCGGCGCTCGCCGTGGCGGCCTCGATGTCGGCGTCAGCGAAGATGATGTGCGGGTTCTTGCCGCCCAGCTCCAGCGACGCATGCTTCAGAGCGCCGCCGGCGCTGCGTCCCAGCTCACGTCCCACCTGCTCAGAGCCCGTGAAGGTGATGCTGTGCACGAGCGGGTGACTGGTAAGTGCCGCGCCGGTCGGGTTGCCGGGGCCCGTGACGACGTTGAGCACGCCGGGCGGCATGCCGGCCTCGATCGCCAGCTCAGCCAGGCGCAGTGACGACAGCGAGGTCATCTCTGACGGCTTGAGCACGATCGTGTTGCCGGCGGCCAGGGCCGGCGCCAGCTTGATGGCGGCCTGGCACAGGGGGAAGTTCCACGGGGTGATGGCGACGACGACGCCGAGCGGCTCACGCCGGGTGTACACGTGGTTCGTCACATCGGGCACCGCGATTGTCGCGCCCTGCAGCTTCGTTGGCCAGCCCGCGTAGTAGCGGAACTGCTCGACCGCGAGGGCGACGTCGACGGCCTCGACGAACGCGGCAGGCTTGCCGCTCTCCAAGGCGTCGTACTGCGCCAGCTCCGTCGCGTACTGCTCCAGGAGGTCGGCGAGGCGGTGGAGGACGCGCTCGCGAGCCGGGGGCGACATCGTGGACCACGACCCGACGAACGCCGCGTGCGCCGACCGCACCGCGCGGTCGACCGTTGCGGCGCTGGCCGCCTCCACCGTCGTGATCGTCGCACCAGACGAGGGGTCGATGGAGTCGATGGCCTCGCCATCAGGCGCGCCTTCCCTGCCGTCGATGAACGAGGCGTGCGGCCGGGAGATGAAGTCGGCGACGTTCGGCAGCATGGGGAGATCGAGGTGAGTCGTCATGGGGGTCCGTTTCCGCATCGAAATAGAGGACGTGTGTTGTGCGGTGACACTATTCCGCGCATACACACGTCGTCAAGACCTGATTCCGCTTCTAACCTGCGTGTTACATCCTCGAAACGCCATGAGCGTCATTTGCCTCCAACGTTTCGACCGAGGTCTGAGAGGAATGCCCGGTCTCCCCCAACGGTTGCACGTCACATGACCGTCATCGCCCTCACGGGATCCACCGGCGCCGTCGGCGGCACCGCCGCCTACCTGCTCGCCGACGCCGGTATCCCACTGCGGTTGCTGGTGCGAGACCCCGAGCGGGCGCCCCGGCTGCCCGGTGCGGACGTCCGGCAGGCGGCGTACGGCCAGGACAAGTGCGTCGAGGCACTCGCCGGCGTCGACACGGTGTTCATGGTGTCGGCTCACGAGGCAGCCGATCGGCTCGACCAGCACCGGGCCTTCGTCGACGCGGCCGTCGCCGCGGGCGTGCGGCAGATCGTCTACCTTTCGTTCGTCGGCGCGTCCGCCACGTCGGGCTTCACCCTCGGCCGCGACCACGCCGCCACCGAGGAGCACATCCGGGCGTCCGGGCTCGAGTGGACGCTCCTGCGCGACAACTTCTACGCCGAGATCCTTCCCCGGTTCGCCGACGACGCGGGCATCATCCGTGGGCCCGCCGGCACGGGTCGCGTGGCGGCGGTGTCCCAGCGGGACGTCGGTGCCGTCATCGCCCACGTGCTGGGCGAGCCTCGCGAGCACATGGGCCGCTCGTACGACCTGACCGGCCCCGAAGCTCTGACGTTCGACGACGTCGCCGCGATCCTGACCCATATGACCGGACGCCCGTACTCCTTCGTCGACGAGTCGATCGACGAGGCGCGGGCCAGCCGGGCGCACTTCGGCGCGCCGGACTGGCAGGTCGACGCGTGGATCAGCACGTACACCGCGATCCGCGACGGCGAGCTCGAGCACGTGAGCGGCGACATCTCTCGACTGCTGGACCGTCCCGCCACCTCTTTCGACGAGGCGATCGCCGAGCAGGCGTCGCCCGCGGGGCGGGCATAGCCTGTAGCCATGGCTTCCGACCTCCTGACCGTCACCGGCACCGTGTACTTCCGTGAGCGCATCACGCTGCCCCCCGATGCCATCGCGACGATCAAGCTCGTGGACGGTGAGGGCGAGGTGCTCGCGGCGACGGCGATCGACTCCGCCGCCGTGCCGACCGAGTTCACCCTCGTCGCCGATGCCGCCTTCGCCGCTGATCCCGCGTCGCTGTTCATCTGGGCGGCGTTGCGCTCTGGGGCCGGCACGTGGGGCACGACCGAGCTCGTCCCTGTCGAGGACGACGCGAACGCGGTGCTGCTGACCAAGATCGAGTCGGGGCCCCTCCCGCTCGCGGGGGAGTAGCCGGGTGCCGCGCGGCCAGGGCGGCCCGAGCGTCACCCACCTGACGCAGGCCGAGATCAGGGCCGATCGCCGCCCGATCCTGGGTCGCATCGCCCGCATGCTGAAGCCGTACCGCACCAAGATCGCCCTCGTCGCGGTGGCGGTCGTCGTGGCGGCGGCGCTGACGTCGATCGTGCCGTTCCTGACGAAGGCGGTCTTCGACAAGGCGCTCTTCCCGCCGGACGGCGAGATCCGCACGCACCTGCTGGCGTGGCTCGTGGTCGGCATGTGCGCGATTCCGGTCGTCACGGCGCTGATCGGCATCGGCCAGAACTGGATGACGTCGACCGTCGGCAACTCCGCGATGGCCGACCTGCGCAGCGACCTGTTCGCGCATCTGCAGAAGATGGAGCTGGCCTTCTTCACGGCCACCAAGACCGGCGCGATCCAGTCGCGCTTGGCCAATGACGTCGCCGGCGTGCGGACGGTGCTGACCGACACCGCGACGTCGATCCTGCAGAACAGCGTGACCGTCGCGGCGGCCTTCGTGTCGATGGTCATCCTGTCGTGGCAGCTGACCATCCTGACGCTCATCATGCTGCCGCTGTTCGTGTGGATCCAGCTTCAGGTCGGCAAGCGCCGGCAGCGACTGGCCCGCCGGACCCAGGAGTCGCTGTCAGAGATGACCGCGATCACCGAGGAGGCGCTGAGCGTCTCGGGCATCCTGCTGTCGAAGGTCTTCAACCGGGCCGACTCCGAGGTCGAGCGCTACCGCGCCGCGAACCGCGAGCAGACCCGTCTGCAGGTCGACCAGGCCATGACCGGACGTGCCTTCTTCGCGACCGTACAGACCTTCTTCGCGATCACCCCCGCGCTCATCTATCTCGCCGCGGGCCTCATGCTGCAGGGCAACAGCGGCAGCGCCCTGACCGCCGGGACGCTGGTCGCGTTCACGACACTGCAGGCTCGCCTGCAGATGCCGTTGCTGCAGCTCATGCGCGTGTCCCTGGACGTGCAGACGTCGCTCGCGCTGTTCCGCCGGCTGTTCGAGTACCTCGACCTCGAGCCGGCGATCACGGAACGTCCGGGCGCGATCGCGCTGGACCCCCACGAGCTGCGCGGCGGGATCGAGTTCCGCGACGTCTTCTTCCGCTACCCCCAGCCCCGCAGCCTCAGCGGCACCGTCAAGCGCGACCGGTTCGGCGACACGGGGGTTCGGATCGACCGGGTCGAGCCCGCCCCCGATCAGGGGTGGGCGCTCGAGGGCGTCTCGCTGAAGGTCGAGCCGGGTCAGCTCGCCGCGATCGTCGGGCCGTCCGGGTCGGGCAAGACGACCATGACGTACCTGGTGCCGCGCTTCTACGACGTCGATACCGGCGCGGTGCTAATCGACGGCCACGACGTCCGCGACCTCACGATGGGCTCGGTCGCCGAGGCGGTCGGCATGGTGACACAGGAGCCGTACCTATTCCACGGCTCGATCCGCGACAACATCGCGTACGCCAAACCCGACGCCAGCGCCGAGGAGATCGAGCAGGCCGCCCGCGACGCCAACATCCATGACCGCATCATGAGCTTCACCGAGGGTTACGAGACCATCACGGGCGAGCGCGGCTACCGGCTCAGCGGCGGCGAGAAGCAGCGTTTGGCGATCGCGCGCGTGCTGCTGATGGACCCGCGGATCCTGATCCTCGACGAGGCCACCTCGGCACTCGACACCGAGACCGAGCGACTCGTGCAGGACGCGCTGGAACGGGCGACCCACAACCGCACGACGATCGCGATCGCGCACCGGCTCTCGACGATCCACAACGCCGACGTCATCTTCGGCCTGGAGGACGGCCGGCTCGTCGAGCAGGGCACGCACGACGAGCTCCTCGAGCTCGGCGGCCTCTACTCGCGGCTCTACGTCGAGCAGTTCGGGTCGGGCCGGATCGAGGCCCGCTTCACCGACGGCGTCCGCTTCTCCGACGGGCAGCTGTTCTGCGACAAGCCGAACCGGGACGAGCGCCGGGCCGACGTCTCGCTGTAGGCGTCAACCCTGGCTCGCAGCGGCGACCCGGACCTGTGCCGCGTCGAGGATCGTCGTCGCGGTCTTCTCGATCTCGTTGGTCAGCGTCAGCTCGGGCACCGAGTAGATGATCGACGTGAGGGCGCCGTCAGTGCAGGTCTGCGCCGAGATGCCGGACTCGGTCTCGGTGATCGGCACCGACGTGACAGTCGTCTTGGTGCCCTTCTTCTCGCCACCGAGCTCGGCGAGCGTCACGAAGGCCTCGCACGCCTCGGCGTCGGTGAAGGTGGCTGCGCCGGAGAGCAGCTTCTTGGCGCGGGCGAGATCCTTCTTGTCCGCCTCGGACGTCAGGTCGGTCGACGACTCCAGCTGCGTCACGACGTCCGGCAACGACTTGGCCCACTCCTTCGCCGGCAGCGTCGTCACCTGGATCAGCGCCGCGCTCTCCTGCCAGCGGCACTGGCCGCTGCCCTCGCGCACGGCGGCAGCCGAGACGACGGTGTCGACCGCGACCCCCGCGAGCTGCTGCCGCTCCGCGGGCGTCAGGAACGAGCACGCCGCCGAGTCCTCGATCGGATCGGGCGTCGCGCTCGCCGACGGCGTCGCTGTCGCCTCGGGCGATTCGTCGGACCCCGAGCACGCTGTCAGGGCCGCCAGGGCGACGGCGAGGGTGGCGACTCGGGCGATCGAGGAGGTCATCCCGCCACTCTAGGAGGGGCTCCCACATTTGGGTGTTTGGGTCGCCATTGCAGGAGAAAGTGTCGGTGGGGTCCTCTAGATTTGGGGTATGGCCAGCAGCACAGCAACGCCGACGGACGGTCTGTCCGATGTGGTGAAGTGGCGTGCTCGGGCTGAGTGGTTCGAGGTCGAGAAGATGCTCGACTACCGCGACGCGGAGTACGCGCGGACTGCTTCGTTGGAGTCGGGTCTGCGGATGAGGCTCGAACGCGGTGCGGTCGCGTTGGCGATCGGTGAGGCGACCGGCCTGTCGGAGGGGCAGGTGGTCTACAAGCTCGCTCCCGCCGATCGGGTCCGTTCCAAGGCCCCGGCGGTGTGGGTAGGCGGGCGCGGCTCGTCCCTCGCCGCTCAATTCTGATGCTCGCTGGCGCTCGCATCAGACCGCCTGGCTCGCTTCGCTCGCTTATGGTCGGCTCTGATCGTCCAGCTGAACGCACATCCCCTCGGGCGGAGTTGCGGCGGTTCGTGCAGCGGGTCGAGGCCGACCTCGCGGTCGAACGGGCCGAGGAGGCCCGCGCCGAGCGGCACGTCAGTGTGAAGCATGGGGACGACGGCATGTCCGACCTGTTCCTGCACGCTCCCTCGCACGAGGTCGCGGCGATCGAGGCCAAGGTCCACCAGGCCGCCCGCCAGCCGGCCGCCGAGGACGACGACCGCACGATCGCGCAGCGTGAGGCCGACCTGCTGGTCGGTTGGTGCCTGGGATCAGAGTCCACGGCGTCGGCGGCGATCAGCGCGAACATTGCCGTCGCGGTCGGCGCCGACGTGCTCGCGGGGTTCGTGCCCGGGTTCGCCGAGTCCGCCGACGGCCGCTGGGCCGTTCCCGCCGACTGGATCACGACCGTCGTGGCTCACGGCGGCGCCTTCTGGCAACGGATTGTGGTTGACCCGGTCACCGAGGACGTCCTGGCTCACGAGTACCTGGGCCGGTACGCGCCGGACATCCTCAACATCGCGTTGCAGTTCCTCCACCAGGTATGTCAGGCACCCGGGTGCATGGTCCCGGCGTTCCTCTGCGACCTCGACCATCGAGAACCCCACCCAGAAGGTCCCACCACCGAGACAACATGGGGCCGCTGTGCCGACGACATCACAACCTCAAAGGACACGGCCTCCTGCACTGGTCGACCACACCACCGGCACCACCGGCCAAGACGATCGTCGTCGAGATCTACCGCGACACCGCCGCCATGGAGTACGCGGGCTGATCGGCCCTGTCCAGGCTCCGACTCAGTGCAGCAGCCCCCGAGTCGCCCGGCGCGCACGCACGTGAGCGATCGCGGCACGAGCGGCGTTCATGCCCGGCGCCCCGTGCACACCACCGCCGGGGTGGGCCGACGCCGAGCCGAGGTACAGGCTGCGCACCGGTGTCTCGGCGCGTCCCATGCCGGGCACGGGCCGGAAAATCAGCTCCTGGTGCAGCTGCGACGTGCCGCCGTTGATGGCGCCGCCGATCAGATTGGCGTCACGCTGCTCCATCTCGCGCGGGCCAAGCACCCGACGCTGCATGATCCGGCTGCCGAAGCCGGGCGCGAGCCGCTCGATCCTGGCCTGCATGCGGTCGGCGAACCGTTCGCACTCGTCGCGGTCCCACGAACCGGTCAGCTCTCCCCCGGCGTCGCCCGCAGCACGCTGCGGGACGTGTGTGTACGCCCAGAGCGACTCGGTACCGGCCGGCGAGCGCGTGGGATCGGACGTCGTCATCTGCCCGGCCAGCATGAACGGCGCGGCGGGGATCATTCTCGCCGAGACCTGCCCGTGCGCCTCGGTCATCTGCTCGACGGAGTCCGCGACGTGGAACGTGCCCGGGTCGAAGGGCGGCGGCGACGCCCACGGCACCGGGCCGTCCAGCGCCCAGTCGACCTTGACGGTCCCCGGGTCCAGGTCGAACGAGCGCATGGCTGACGTCGTGCGCGCCGGCAGGTCCTCCGGCGCGACGAGGCGACCGTACAGGTGCGGGGCGACGACATCGGCGATGATCGCGTGCCGAGCCGTGAAGCGCTCACCGTCGGCGGTCCGGACGCCGGTCGCGCGGCGGCCGTCGACGTCGATGCGCGTGACCTCGGCGGAGTACCTGATCTCGCCGCCGAGCGACTCGAACCGGCGGCGCAGCGAGTGCGCGAGCTCTCCCGCACCGCCCTCCGGCACGGGGAAGCCGACGGTCTGCCCGAGCATCGACATCAGGACGCCCATGAGTCCCGAGCCGGGCGCGTTGAGGGGGATGTCGGCGTGGCCCGCGTTGCCCGCGATGATCAGGCCGGGACCCGTGCCGCGGAAGCGCGACAGCCCGATCTCGCTGGCCGGTGTCAGCATCGTCTTGACGAAGTCGAGCCCGCCGACACTGCGCAGCCGGGCCAGCGCGCCCAGGCCGTTCTTGACCGGCGGGAACGGCGAAAGCAGCGCCTTGACCATCTGGTCGCCGATGCGGTCCCACTTCTGGCACAGCTCGAGCCACGAGCCGCCGTCGCCGGCGTGCGCCGCGTCGAACAGGCCAGCGGTGACCTCGCGGTCGCGGTGCAGCATCGCCCAGCTGCCGTCGAGACCGGGGTGACCCAGGACAGCGGGTGCGTGGCGCCACGTCAGGCCGTGCTGCTCGAGGCCGAACGCGCGGATCGTCGGCGACGCCTCGGCCAGCGGGTAGAACGCGCTGAACGTGTCGTGGACGAAGTCCGGATGCACGTCGCGAGAGCTCTTGACCGCGCCGCCCACCTCCGTCTGGGCCTCCAGCACCAGGACCGACCAGCCGGCGTCGGCCAAGTGGTTGGCGGCCACGAGACCGTTCGGCCCCGCGCCGATCACGATCGCGTCGTGTGTGGGGCTCATCGCCGTCGCACCGCCGCGATCCCGTTGCGGACGATGCCCGCGAAGGGGTTGCCCTGCGTGCCGCGCACATGGTTGCCCTCCTCGACGGACGCCAGCACATTGCCCTCGGTCGGGCCGACGCGCTTCGTGCCGTCCATCGCGACGAAGCGGAACAGCGGCCCGACCAGCAGGTCGTACACGTGCGGCACCACCGTGAAGCCCGCACGGATCACGTGGTTGGACAGGTTGACCTGCGTCCGCGCCCGCGGGTGATCGAGCTGCCGCACCGCGATGCGGCCGACCTTCTCCGGCGACGCGACAGGCGGCGGCGGACGGCCGAGGAAGCCGTCGTACGTCGCGGCCTGCTCGTAGATCGGGGTGTCGACACCACCGGGAGCCACGTAGGAGATGTGGACGTCCTTCAGGTCGCGGTTCTCGACCTGCAGCTGACGCGCCAGCGCCCGCACCCCCCACTTGCTCAGCACGTAGGGACTCATCGACGGGACGGCGATGTGGCCGATGACCGAGCCGGTCAGCACGAGCGTCCCGCTCTCCTGCGCCCGGAAGATCCTGATCGCATGACGCGACACGTTGATCGAGCCGACGAGATTGGTGCGCAGCACGCCCTCGAACACCTCGGCGGGGACGTCCTCGGTACGTCCGTACGCGACGACGCCGGCGGCGTGGACGACGGCGTCGACGCCCGGGTGCGTGCGGCGCACCCGGGCGAAGAGCTCCTCGACCGCCGCGTCGTCGCCGACGTCGGCCGGCACGACGAGGGCGGAGGCCGCCCCGGCGTCGCGGCACTCGTCGGCGGCCTCCTTCAGCGATCCGGCGCCCCGCGCCGCGAGCACGACGTGGTCGCCCTTCTCCGACGCCCGGAGCGCAGCCGCCCGGCCGATGCCGCTGGATGCACCCGTGACGACGACGACCCGGGGACCGCTCACGGCTTGAGCACGACCTTGATGCAGCCGTCCTGCTTCTTCTGGAAGGTCGAGTACGCCTCCGGCGCCTGACTGAGCGGCAGGCGGTGCGTCGCGAGCGACTCGACGCCGAGCACGTCGTCGTCCTCCTGCAGCACCTTGACGATGTCATCGGTCCACCGCTTGACGTGGCACTGGCCGAGCCGCATCGTGATGCCGCGGTCGAACATCTCCATGAGCGGCATCGGGTCGACCTCGCCGCCGTAGACGCCGCTGACCGAGACCGTGCCGCCGCGCCGCACCGACTTGATCGCGGTCGTGAGGGCCTTGAGGCGGTCGATCGCGAGGCGGTCGATGACCGGCTTGGCCACCTTGTCGGGCAGCAGGCCGGCCGCGGTGATCGCCTTCTCGGCGATGGGGTTGCCGTGCGCCTCCATGCCGACGGCGTCGACCGTCCCGTCCGCCCCGCGTCCCGCGGTCAGGTCGAGCACCGCGGTCGGGACGTCGTCGACCTGGTCGTAGTCGATCGTCTCGATGTCCCACTGGCGGGCGAGGTCGAGACGCTCGGCGACGCGGTCGATGCCGATGACGCGCACACCCTTGTGCTTGGCGATGCGTGCGGTCATCTGGCCGATCGGGCCGAGGCCGAACACCGCGAGCGTCTGCCCCGCGCTGACGTCGGCGAACTCGAAGGCCTGCCACGCCGTGGGCAGGACGTCCGAGACGTAGAGGTAGCGCTCGTCGGCCACACCCTCGGGCACCTTGACCGGACCGAACTGTGCCTGCGGGATGCGCAGGTACTCGGCCTGTCCGCCGGGGACCGCACCGTACATGTCGGTGAAGCCGAACAGCGAGGCGCCCTTGCCGTACTCGGTGACCTGCGTCGTCTCGCACTGGGCGAACAGCCCGCGCGAGCACATCCAGCAGTGGCCGCACGAGATGTTGAACGGCACGACGACGCGGTCGCCAACCTTCAGGTCGCCGGCGTCGGCGCCCACCTCCTCGACGATGCCCATCGTCTCGTGGCCCAGCACGTCACCGGGGTGCAGGAAAGCGCCGAGCACCTTGTACAGGTGTAGGTCCGAGCCGCAGATCGCGGTAGACGTCACCTTGATGATCGCGTCGTTGGGCTGCTCGATGCGGGGATCGGGCACCTCCTCGATCGAGACCTTCTCGGTGCCCTGCCAGGTCAGTGCCAACATCTGCTCTCCTAATCGCTCGCGTCGAAATCTCTGGCGTCCCGTACCCGATGGCCCTGCCCTCAACCGACGACGGTGGGTTAGTCGTCACGGGGCTTGAGGGGAGTCGTCGCGGGTCCTTCGAGCACGGCGCCGTCCGGCGTGAACCGGGATCCGTGCAAGGGACAGTCCCATGACTTCTCCGCGTCGTTCCACGACACGATGCCGCCCAGGTGGCTGCACACGGCGCTGACGGCGCACGTGACACCGTTCACGGTCGACACCGCGGTGGGCCGGAGTCCCTCGGCCCGGCCGACCGTGCCCTGGCCCTCCGGGGGCGCCGCGGGAGCCGGCCGCAGCTGGGCGCCGACGTGTCCGGACGTCATGAGCGCGCCGACCTCCGCATTGAGCTGCACGCCCTTGAGCGCGGCGAGCGGATCGGTGACGCGGTGCCGCATGGGCCCGGCCCACGACACGTGGCCACCCAGCATCTCCGCCGACAGCCGGATGGCCGCGGCGACGGCATTGGTCATGCCCCACTTGTCGAAGCCGGTCGCGACGTACACGTGTCCGCCGCCGCGGGGCATCGGGCCGACGAACGGGATCTGGTCGGCCGGCGAGTAGTCCTGCGCCGACCACCAGTGCGTCTCGCGAGCCTCCGGGAAGTGCTTCGCCGTCCACTGCCGCAGCTGGTCGACGTGCTTCTGCGGCGAGCGCGCCCGGCCCACGCCGTGCCCGCTGCCGCCGACGATCAGCAGGGTCCGTCCGTCGGATCGCGGGGCGGTGCGCAGCGAGCGGCTGGGCTGGTCGGCCGACAGGTACATCGCCTGCGGCATCGCGCTGACGCCCTCGAAGGCGACGCAGTACGAGCGCATCGGGGCAAGCTTCGCGAAGTATAGGCTGCGATCGAGGATCGGCATGCCGGTCGCGAGCACGACGTTCTGCGCCGTCACGGTGCCGACGTCGGTCGTGACGGTGCACGGGCTCCCCGTGGACACGCCCGTGACGCGGACGCCCTCGTGGATGAGGCCCCCGTGGGCGCGCAGGTCGGCGGCCAGCGCCGCGAGGACGTCCATGGGGTCGAACTGCGCCTGGTCGGCCAGGCTGACGCCGCCGTGGGTGTCGTACGGCAGCTCGTCGAAGCCGTCGTGCCACTGCGCCTCGAGACCCGCGTCGCGCAGCGCCTCGAGCTCGGCCTTCACCGTCGGCACCCCGCCGGCGGTGTTGGCGTAGGTCACCGCGGTGTGTCGCTGCACCGGCACACCGTGCTCCTCGCAGTAGCGCAGCAGCCACTGCTGGCCCTCGAGGTTGCCGTCGACGTACGCCTGCGCGACGCGGTGCGTGTGGTGCCGGCGGATCGCCGACACCTTCGTCCCCTGCAGCAGGCTGAGCTTGGCCGTCGTGTTGCCGGTCGTCACGGCGCCGACGGTCCGCGCCTCGAGCACCGCGACGCTGCGACCGGAGCGGGCCAGGAGCAGTGCGGTCGTCAGGCCGGTCAGTCCGCCGCCGACGACGACGTCGTCGTAGCGGCTCTCGGCAGGCAGGGGGTCGGACGCGATAGCGGGTGCATCGTCGAGCCACAGTGAGGTCATACGCACTCCTAGAAGGGTCGGGTCATTTGGTTACCCCAAGAAGCAGCGGCGACGCGCCTACGCCACGGGCTGGGCCTGGGCGCGCGCACTCGCCTCGACGGCACCGCGGGTCCACGGCTCGCCGTGCCCGGGGGCGACGATGCGGGCGCCCGTCGCGGCGATCGCGCGGAGCGAGGCGCGAGCGGCCTCCGCGTCGTGCGTTCCGGCCCGCGCGACGATGCGCGGACCGGTCCGGCCCGTGTAGGGATCCAGCGTCACGAGCGCGTCACCGGTCAGCACCACGTCGCGCGACGGCAGGTGCAGGGCGACGTGCCCGTCGGTGTGGCCGGCGGTCCCGACGACGACGGGACGACACGGCAGGTCCAGGACCTGACCGTCGACGAGCGTCCCGGTGGGCTCGACACCCTCCACGCGCAGCGCGCCGGCGCGCACCATCGCCGTCAGGTGGGGCACGGACCGCGGATGGAGCAGCGGGTACGCGAGCCGAGGACGTCCGGGGTGGTAGCGGTAAGGGTGACGGACGATGCGGGCGTCGCCGGGATGCACCCACACGGGCACGTCGTGCTCGGCGACGGCCCGGGCCAGGATGCCGAGGTGGTCGAAGTGCCCGTGGGTCAGCACGATGCCGGCGACATCGGCCCACGAGTAGCCCAGCATTCGGATCAGCCGCCCCGTCTCCTCCCACATGCGGGGCAAGCCGCCGTCGACGATCGTGACGCCGTCGGCGTCCTCCAGCACGTAGAGATTCGTGCCTGCGCGCTCGACGCGGTGCACGCCCGATGCGATGCCCGTCGCGATCACGATCCGGTTCGCCGGAGGCGACGGACGGCGCGCACCATCAGGGCGACCGCGAGCAGCCACGGTCCCGCGACCAGGATCGGATCCATCCACTGGTGCCGGACATCGACGCGACCGTGCCCGAACCGCGACGCGACACCGTGGTGCGTCACCTCGGCACGCACCCCCGTCTGGGTGAGCGGGTTGTCGGGCCGCGCCGTGGCGAACGATCGCAGGTGGCTCTCGACGGCGTCGACCCGGTCGCCGGCGACCAGCAGCAGCCAGTGCGCCGCGCGACCCTCGCTGAACCGCGCGTAGGCGAGCCGCCGGATCACGCCCGACAGGCCGCGCAGGGGCACGGACGTCCCGAAGACGGGTGTCAGCATCTCGTGCTCGATCGAGCGTTCCCGGAATCCGTGCGTCGTCTGGCGGTCGGGGAAGTGCCAGTGCGCGCCCGTCGTGAGGTCGCGACGTTCCTTGGGCCACGACGGCCGGTCGGCGGGATCGAGGTCGACGCCCCACCCGGGGACCTCGGCGCGCAGCTGCTCGGTCGAACGGGGCTCGATCGAAGGGGGAGGGGGCGGCTTCTCGGCGGTGTAGGGCACGGGATTTTTCCTCTCAACTCGCGCTCGGGACGACGACGGGCTTGATGACGTGGTCGAGCTTCGCCGAGAAGATGTGGTATCCCTCGGCGATGTGCTCCAACGGGATGCGGTGCGTCACGATGTCGCTGGGCTTGAGGTGGCCGTTGCGGATGTGCTCGAACAGCCGGGGCCACTGCCGCTTGACGGGGCACTGATTCATCGTCAGCGTCAGCCCCTTGTTCATCGCGTCGCCGAACTTGACGGCGCTGAACAGCGGGCCGTACGCCCCCACGACGGAGACTGTGCCGCCCTTGCGGACCGAGTCGATGGCCCAGTTCAGCGCGATAGGGGAACCGCCCTGCAGCTTGAGCTTCGCCGACGACACGTGCTGCAGCAGGTTGCCGTCGGCCTCGGCCCCCACGGCGTCGATCACGACGTCCGCGCCGAGGTACCCCGTCGTCTTCTTCATCTCGACGACGACGTCGTCGTGCTCGGCGAAGTTGATCGTCTCCGCGTGCGCGAACGAGCGCGCCTTCTCCAGCCGGTAGTCGAGGTGGTCGATCACGATGACGCGTCCGGCGCCCATGAACCACGCCGACTTTGCCGCGAACAGGCCCACGGGCCCAGCGCCGAGGACCGCGACGGTGTCGCCCTCGACGATGTTGCCCAGCTGCGCGCCGAAGTAGCCCGTCGGAAGCGCGTCGGTGCACAGCAGGGCGTCCTCGTCCTCCATCCACTCCGGGATCAGCGACGGTCCCACGTCGGCGAACGGCACGCGGACGAACTCGGCCTGTCCGCCGTCGTATCCCCCGCACGTGTGCGAGTAGCCGTAGATGCCGCCGACCGCGGTCGCGTTGGGGTTGACGTTGTGGCAGTTGGAGTACAGGCCGCGAGCGCAGAAGAAGCACGTGCCGCAGTAGATGTTGAACGGCACCATGACCCGGTCGCCGCGTTGCAGGTTCTGCACCGAGGAGCCGACCTCCTCCACGACACCGATGAACTCGTGGCCGAAGGTGTGGCCGACCCGGGTGTCCGGCATCAGCCCGTGGTACAGGTGCAGGTCCGAGCCGCAGATGGCCGCGAGCGTGACCCGGACGATCGCGTCGTTCGGGTGCTCGATCCTCGGCGGCGCCTTCTCCTCGACGCGGATCTTGTACGGACCTCGGTAGACCATGGCTTTCATGATTCGGTGCTACCCAACGCTGTCTCGGACCAGACCGACCGATCTGGGTTTCCGTCCCACTCTTGCGGGTAACTGGACCATCACCCCCTCCCGGAAGAGCTGAGACGATGAAGAATCGCAAGGAGCACGCCCCGGACCCGGACGACGCGCGCAAGCCCGACTCCCCCGGCGATCTGCGCAAGCGCTCCTGGATCTACGTCCTGCGCAAGACCGTCCGCGAGTTCTCGAAGGACCAGTGCACCGACCTGGCCGCCGCGCTGACGTACTACGGGGTGCTGGCCCTGTTCCCCGCACTCGTGGCGCTCGTGTCGCTGCTCGGGGTGTTCGGCCAAGGGCAGTCCAGCGTCGACGCGCTGCTGAAGATCGTCGACCAGCTCGGGCCCTCGTCCGCCGTCGACACCCTGCAGCCCACGATCGAGCGGCTCAGCTCGTCGCAGGGCGCGGGCCTAGCCCTCGTGCTCGGCCTGCTCGGTGCCCTGTGGTCCGCGTCCGGCTACGTCGGCGCGTTCGGCCGCGCCATGAATCGCGTCTACGAGATCGACGAGGGTCGTCCGATCTGGAAGCTGCGTCCGACCCAGCTCGTCATCACCCTGTTCTCGGTCGTCCTCGTCGCGATCGCCGCGGCGGCTCTTGTGCTCACGGGTCCCGTCGCCGAGGCGGTCGGCGACCAGATCGGCCTCGGCTCCACCGCGGTCCTGGTGTGGGACATCGCCAAGTGGCCCGTGCTCCTGGCCATCGTTGTCGTGATCGTCGCGGTGCTCTACTACGCGACGCCCAACGTGAAGCAGCCGAAGTTCCGCTGGATCAGCATCGGCGCGTTCCTCGCGATCGTCGTCTGGATCCTCGCCTCGGTGGCGTTCGGCCTGTACGTCACGATGTTCGCAAGCTATGACAAGACGTACGGCTCCCTGGCCGGCGTCATCGTGTTCCTGCTGTGGCTGTGGCTGACGAACCTGGCGCTGCTGTTCGGTGCCGAGCTCGACGCCGAGCTGGAGCGCGGGCGCCAGCTGCAGGCCGGCATCGAGGCCGAGGAGACGATCCAGCTGCCTCCGCGGGACACCCGCACCATCGACAAGGCCGAGGAGAAGCACCGCGCCGACGTGGCCGCCGGGCGGGACATCCGGGAGAACGCCGGGACCAAGGATCGGGACCCTGCATAAACTGGACAGATGTCCCGCATGCTGAACGACCGCTACGAGCTGGGTGAGGTCATCGGGTCCGGCGGCATGGGCACGGTGCACCGTGCCGTCGACACCCGCCTCGGACGGGTCGTCGCGATCAAGATCCTCCGGGGCGGACCGCTCGCCGATGCGGAGACCGCGCTCGCGCGCATGCGCAGCGAGGCCAGGCTCGCCGCGTCGATCCACCACCCGGGCGTCGCGCAGGTGTACGACTTCGCCGAGGACGCCTCCTCGACCGAAGGACTCAGCTTCATCGTGATGCAGCTCGTCGAGGGTGAGTCCCTCGCCGCAGTGCTGCGGGAGCGCGGCCCCCTCCCCGTCGAGCAGGTGATGTCGATCGTCGAGCAGGTCGCCGAAGGCCTGCGGGTCGCCCACGCGGCGGGCATCGTCCACCGTGACCTCAAGCCGGCCAACATCATGCTGACGCCGCAGGGGCGAACCGTCCTGGTCGACTTCGGGATCGCGCACTCCGCCGTCAGCGAGCCCCTCACGGCGACGGGCTCGCTGCTCGGCACCGCCGACTACCTCAGCCCCGAACAGGCGGCCGGGCGCCCCTCGACCCCCCGCTCGGACCTGTACGCCCTGGGCGTCGTGGCCTACCAGTGCCTGACGGGCGAGTCGCCCTTCCGAAGGGAGAGCTCCATCGGCACCGCGCTGGCCCAGCTCAACGACGAGCTGCCCGAGCTGGGTGCCGACGTCCCGGCCGACGTCCGCGATCTGATCGCGTCGCTGACCCACAAGAATCCGGACCGCCGGCCGGCGGACGCGGCGGAGGTCGCGCGCCGGGCAGGCGGTGGCATCAGGACACCCGTCGCCGCGACCGCGCGTATGCCGGTGCCCGTGCGCGTGCCATCGGTACGCCGCGGCCCGACGATGGTCTACGCCGGTGTCGGCGCCGTGGTCGTGGCCGTGGCGCTCGCGGCCTTCGGCGTGCGGCAGATGGGTTCGGATGAGGATCCGGCGGCGCCGCGCGTGGACAGCCCGACCACTCCCGTCGCGACCACACCGATCGCGACCACGCCCACCACCCCGGCGACGGTCCAGCCATCGACCGTGCCCCCACCGACCGTGTCCCCACCTAACGCCGCCGTGACCGCAACGCCGCAGGACGGCCCCGGCCGGGTCGAGAAGCAGGACAAGGCAAAGGACAAGGCGAAGGACAAGGGGAAGGCCAGGGCGAAGGCCAAGGGGAACGGCAAGGAAAAGGGCTGAGCGACCGGAGGTGATCCGGTCGCCCAGCCCCTCATGAGGCTACGAGCGCCTAGGCCAAATCGCTGCGGACGTCGCCGGCCGCGGTCTGTCCCTCGTCCTTGACGTGCTGCGCGGACTCGGTGGCGGAGTCCTTGACCTCGGACGCGGCGGTGGCGGCCTTGTCCTTCAGGTCGGCGCCCATCTCCTGGCCGACGGACTTCGCGTGCTCGACCAGCGGCTGACCCTGCTCCTTCGCGGTGTCGATCGCCTGGCCGGCGAGCTTCGCCTCGGCCTGGCTCGCGGGCAGCAGGGACGAGACCAGCCAGCCCGCACCGAAGGCGATGAGCCCGGCCGCGAGAGGATTGCCCTCGGCCCGCTGACCCACCTTGTGAGGCAGGTCGGAGACGCTCCCGGCAGCGGAGCCCGATGCGTCCGACACCGACGAGGCCTTGCCCATGACGGTGTCCTTGGCGCCTGCGAACCGGCCCTTGACGCTGTCGACCCGGCGTCCGACGACCCGTCCGGGGCTGACCCGGTCGGCGAGGGCATCGAAGTTGCGCGAGAGGTCCTCGCGGGTGTTCTCGATGTCGTGCTCGATCACTTCTGGTTCTTTGCCCATCGGACATCCTCCTTGAGGGTTTCTTGCGTACGGTCGAGTGCGGGGTTGACGGTCTTGATCCGGGCGCGTCCCAGGACGCCCATGACGGCGGCGGCGATGGCCCAGACGGCGAAGACGATCAGGGCCGCCCACTCGACGTCCATGGCATCGGCCAGCAGATACATCACGAACAGGGACAGGAACAGCAGGGCGAAGTAGCCGGCGATCGCGGCACCACCCAGCAGGCCTGCGCCCTTGCCCGCCTTGGCGACCTCGGCCTTCGCCTCGGTCTTGGCCAGCTCGAGCTCGGAACGGACCATCGTGCTGAGGTCCGACGCGATGTCACCGACGATGTCGCCGATGGAGCGCGGGTCCTCGTCTTTCTGACCGCTCTGACCGCTCTGACCGATCCCTGTCGTGGTCGGCTCGGTCACTGCCGGCCCCCGATGTTCTGTCCCAGCGGCATGTCCGTCGTCGGGGTGTCGTATGAGGTGGCCGGGGTGTCGATGCCGCTGCCGGCGCTCGTGCCGCTGTCGTCGTGCGAGGCCTTGGCCCCGCGGGTGAGCCGGCCGGCGACGACGCCCGCGACGGCTGCCCCCGCCAGGAACGCGGCCGGACGGCGGCGCGCGAAGCCGCGCACGTCCTCCAGGAGGTCCAACGGCTGGCGGCTGTCGAGGTGCGAGCTGAGCCGGTGCGTCCGGTCGGCGAGCTGCTGTGCCACGTCGGTGACGGTGCCCTGGCTGTCCGAGCCGCTGACAAGACTCTGGATCTCGTCGGCCAGCTCACCGAGCTTTGCCGCGAGGTTCTTCAGCTGTGTCTTCGACTGCTCGTCGACCTGCGACTTGACGTCGCTCAGCAGGTCGGTGGCCTTCTCCTTGGCCTCGGCGGCGACCTTCGCCGCCTCGTCCTTGGCGGTGCCGGCCACGTGGGCGCCGTGCTCGGCCGCACTGCTGGCAGCCTCCTGTGCGGTCTCCTTGGCCGAGCCGCCTGCCGTCGCGTGATTGGACTCCCTCTCCTCGGACAAGCCGTTGGCGATCGGGGTTCCTGACGTCGCCACGTCCGGCTCGGTCAGGGGCGGAACGGGCGAGAGGGGGTCTGTCTCTCCGTACGGGGGTGTCGTCATGTGTCCTCCATCAGTCGTGTGCGAAACACGTACCCAGCCGCGCCGAGCAGAGACACGTTCGTCCAGATTTCTGGACGAACGTGTCTCGGCAGCCGTCAGCCGTGGAGGACGGAGGAGCGCACGAGGGCGCCGTCGTGCTGCGCCATGCGCGCGATCGAGCACCGGGCGCGGTACACGGCGCACACCGTGAGCGCGCCCGCCAGCACCACGCCGACCCCACCCGTGGTCAGCAGCAGCGACACGAGCAACGTGGAGACGATGACGCTGAAGAAGCCGTCGCCGACCCGGATCATTTGAGCGCGTCCTTCGCCTTGTCGATGAGGCCCTTGGTCTCCATGAGCGGGTTGGTGCCGTACAGGCGCGGATCGCCCGGCGCCAGATCGGTGTGCTCGCCGTGGGCCTGGATCAGGGCGCTCTGGAAGTCACCGCGTCCATCGGGCGCCGGACCGCTGGCCCAGCGGCCCTCGGTGGCCGCCTCGCCGTCGGACGCCTGGATGAAGACGCGAGAGAACTCGTCGAACTCCTCCTCCAGCGGGAAGGCCTCGGGCGTCGGCAGACCGTCGAGACCGTCTGCCTTGAGCTCCTCGATCGCCGAGAGCCACTGCATCTGGTGCATGTGGTCACGGGTCGTGAGGAAGCGGATCAGGTCCTTCATGCCCGGGTCGTCGGTCATGTGGAACAGCCGCGCGACCTGGAGCCGGCCCTGCATCTCGGCGGTCACGTTGAGGTGGAAGTCGGCCATCAGGTTGCCGCTGGCCGTGACGTACGCGCCCGACCACGGCACACCGTTGCTGTCGTGCGGGTACGCGGCGGCACCGTTGACGATCGTGTGCTGGGGGTTCTGGGCGCCGAAGCTCGCGGCCTGCGTCGAGCCGGTCGTGTCGTCGGCAGACATCGGGGGGGCCTTGTCGAGCAGCTGATCGATCGCGGTCACGATCATCTCGACGTGGCTGAGCTCCTCGGTGCCGATGGCCATCAGCATGTCCTTGTACTTGCCGGGCAACCGGGCGTTCCAGCCCTGGTAGAGGTACTGCATCGCGACGGTCATCTCACCCCACTTGCCGCCCAGCACCTCCTGGAACTTCATCGCGAAGGCCGGATCGGGGGCGTCGGGACGAGCGGCGAACTGCGGTGCCTTCTGGTGAGTGAACATAGACTCTCCTCGGTTGACGCGAAGCGACATGCTCCGTCGAGACGCAACTACCCGGGACGCACTCATACGAGACACCCGTTTTCGCTCGCATCACAGTGTTTTTATGCCCCTTCACGGGCAGGCGAGACCTGTCGACCGGAGCTGGCATGGCTCCGGTCGACCGACCCCTGCGAGGTGACGCCGCCGGGCTAGGTCACCCCGCCAGCGCCGTGATCGTGGTGTGCTGCTCGCCGAGATCCTGCCGCAAGCGGCGCAGGATCCGTTCCAGGTCCCGGGACACCTGCTTCTGCGAGCTGCCGACCGCCGCCGCGATCTCGCGCTGCGACATGTCCTCGACGAAGCGCAGCCGCAACAGCTCCCGCTCCCGCTCGCACAGTCCGCCGTACAGGTGCTCGGTGACGAGGCGGTCCTCCGTCATCGTGAATCCGGACTCCTCCACCGCCACCGAGGTGCCGCGCGCGTCGGGTCCGCCTGACACCGGGACGTCGAGGGAGGCCGGCGAGAAGCAGTCGCGGGCGGCGGACGCCTCGCGGACGGCGCTGACCGGGACCCCGAGGTGCAGCGCGATCGCGTCCGCGGTGTCCGGGACGCCGAGCTGCTGGAGGTGCGACTGTGCCTCGGAGATCTTGGCCTGGAGCTCCTGGATCGAGCGCGGCGGCCGGATCGTCCAGCAGACGTCCCGGAAGTACTTCTTGATCTCGCCGAGGACGGTCGTGGCCGCGAAGCCTCGGAACCCGCCCCGCGACGCCTCGAAACGGCGGATGGCACCGAGCACGGCGATGTCCGCCACGGCTCTGAGGTCGTCGAGCTCGGCGCCCCGGTAGGCATAGCGATGCGCAAGGCCCCACGCCATGGGCCGGCAGGCGGTGATGATCTCCGCCTCCAGCGCGGCGCGCTCCTCGGGGGTGGGGGCCCGTTGGGCCTTCTCCACCACGATGGCGAGCTGGTGGTCCTGGATGCGGTTGCTGCTGCTGTGGAGCATGGCAGATCCTGATGACTGCGCAGAGTCCGGCTCGGGTTTAACCGGCGGTCGGTCGCCCATCACTGATCCGCCGACGGAGCCCCGGTACCCCGGGGTCGCCGTCGCAATCGGTCCGACACCGAAAGAGCCTCGATGGTTCAGGTCGGCGACGCCGGGTACCCGTGCCAAGCCGACCGGCAGAGTGCACTCGGCCGATCGGCCTTCAGGCGCCTCGGCGTCGAGGCGGCCGGTTCAGCCAACAGCCGGCCGCCTTCCTGAAGGCCGGAGCGGCACCCGTCGTCCCGACACCATCTCTGGAGGAAGCCCATGGACGTAGCCCGCACGCTTGCTTGCATGGCACTCGAGCTCGAGTACGAGGGCGACTCGACCGCGATGCTGGAGCGGGTCAGCCACTACGCCCGCCTCGTCCTGAACGCCGACGATGCCGGCATCGTCCGTGTCCGCAGCCGCGCCAAGGTCGAGACGCCCGCGGCGACCACGCCGCGCGTCGACGCTGCGCACCAGCTGCAGGCACAGTTCGACGAGGGGCCGTGCCTCGACGCGATCGCCGGTCGCGCGACTTACCTCTCCGACGACGTCGCGACCGATCGGCGCTGGACGCGGTGGGGCCCCGCCGCCGCCGAGCTCGGCATCCACAGCACGGTCGGTGTCCGCCTCGCCACCCGCGGTCGCGGATACGGGTCGCTCAACATCTACGCCGACCGGCCCAGCGCCTTCACGCAGGCCGATGCCGAGGTCGCCGAGATGCTTGCGGCCCACGCGACCGCGGCGTTCGCGGTGGCCGAGCGGGTCGAGGGGCTCAGCACGGCGTTGGAGTCGCGGACGACGATCGGTCAGGCGCAGGGCATCCTCATGCAGAAGTTCGACATCGACTCCGATGCGGCCTTCCAGTTCCTCCGCCGCATCTCCCAGCACGAGAACAAGCGGCTGCTGACGGTCGCCGAGGCGATCGTCGTCCAGCGCGACGCGAACGCCCGCCCGTCCTGACGGCGTCAGGTTGCCAGTTCAGGACGCCGCGGACACCTGCAGCGGGTCTACCTCGTCAGCGTGACCTTGGACAGGTAACGGGGTTGGTCGGGGTTGGCACCACGCAGAACAGACAGCTCAAGTGCAAGGAGCTGCGCCGGGAGGATGTCCAGCAGCGGCGTAAGCGTCGGGTCGACATGCCTGGGCAACACCGGAGGAAAGATGTCCCCCACAACCGACCCGTCGCCGATCACCTCTACTGGAGCCCCTGCGGCTCGTGCGATCCGAACGACTGAACGCATCGAGTCGAGGGCCGGTCCAGCGGTCGCGAAGGCCAGCAACGGTGTGCTGTCGTCGAGCACGGCAACCGGGCCGTGCTCCGCGTCGGCAGCACTCATGCCCTGCGCGAGGACGTACGAGGTCTCCATGAGCTTCAGCGCCGCCTCTCGGGCTGAGGCGTACCCCAGACCTCGGCCCACCACGAGCAGCCGTTGAGTCGACCGAAACGCGTCTGCCACGAGTGTGCACGCGTCCGCGGATTTCTTGAGAACCTCGGTACCGAGCTGCGGCAGATGCAGGTCACGGGGTTCGCTGCCCTTGACTGCCTGCACCAGCATCCACAGGGCCAGAAGTTCGCCTGTGTAGGTCTTCGTCGCGGCAACGGAGGTCTCCGGCCCGGCGAGGATCGCGACGTGGGCGTCGGCCTCCCGGGACAGCGGGCTGCCCTCCGTGTTGGTGATGGCCACCGTGGTGCATCCGGCCGCCCGCGCAGCCTTCAACGTGTGCACCAGGTCGAGAGAGGCTCCGGACTGTGAGACGGCCACGACACACGCACCCGGAGGAAACGAGTGCTTGCCATGCAGGGTCCCGACACTTGGAGTCGAGAGATACGCAGGGGTTCGCAGCTCGATCTGGAAAAGATACTGGCCGTAGATCGCGGCGTTGTCACTCGATCCGCGCGCCAAGAACACAAATTGCGTCGGCTGATGCTCGCGGATCAGCGCTGCGGCATGGCCAACGGGGTCGGTCGCTTCGTGCAGCAACCGATTCCAGGCACCCGGTTGTTCCTGGATCTCCCGACGCATCAGGCGCCCACGCTCGACGATGGGGTCTGCTGCCGTGTCGGCACTGTGGGAGCCGGCTGCGCCATTCATCGTGGTGATGTCCTTCGATATACCTTGCCGGCGTGCGACGGGGTCGCTGATGTGCCAACCATTTGCACCCCGTTCACGAATACGTAGTCGATTCCTTCGGGGGCACTGATCGGGCTCCCATAGCTTGACGTGTCGCCGACGGTGTCCATCTCGACCACAACGAGGTCAGCAGCAGCACCGACCCGAATGCGCCCAATCTCAGGAATCCCGAGCCGATCGGCCGCCAGACCCGTCATTTGGTGGACCGCTTGCTGAAGACTCATCAGTTTCTGGTCGCGGACATAGTGGCCCAGCATCCGCGGGAACGCCCCGAAGGCGCCACGGTTGGGCACGCCTGTCCCGGTGACGATCGCGTCGGTCTCCAGCGAGGTGTAGGGCAGCTTGAGGATCTCTCGGAGTGGGGCGTCGCTGCGCAAGCTTCCGGCCGAGCCCACCACGAGCATCATTGCTTCGCCCCCGTCCTGCCGGATCAGGTCACAAAGGGCATCGAACGGATCAACCGAGAGCGCCTCGGCCATCGCGTGCAGCGAACCGCCCTCAAAGCGCTTGTAGTCGGGGGCAGCCACCTGCAGAAGCCAGATGCCGTCCCAGCCCAGTGAGCCGATCATGTTGTCGATCCAGCCTCCCGTCGCAAGCGGCCACGTAGGGACCCCGCTCAGAATCTCGGACCGGATCCGTTCCCGAACGGCGGGCACATTCAGTCTCATCACGAGCGCCTCGACCCCACCCTCGATGGACCACGGCGGGAACAAAGCGGTCAGGGTGGTGTTGCCGGCGATGTACGCCTGGCAGTCGGTAGCGATGTCCACACCGCCGCGCCGAGCGTTGTCCAGCAGCTCGATCGCTATCCCGATCTTTGGCCAGTTGTCCTCACCCAGGGCGCACAGATGCGAAAACTGGCCCCTGACCTGCGCATCGCGAGTGATTTGCACGACCTCGCTGACGGCGTCGACCAACGTCTCCGACAGTCCCCTGCTGTGGCACGAGAAGTAGCCATCGACCCGTCCGACCCGTTCTGCGAGTGCCGTCACCTCCTTCGTGGTGGCGTACATGCCGGGCGCGTAGGCGAGGCCAGCGGAGATGCCGAACGCACCGGCGTCGAGCGCTTCGTCAGTGGCCCTCACCATCTGCTGAAGCTCTTCGGCGACGGGCGGCCTCGCGGCGAAGCCCAAGGTGGCGATGCGCATGGCCCCGTGGGCCGCCAGGGGCACGACGTTCAACGCCACCCCGGCCGTGTCGAGATCGTCGAGATACTCGCCGAACGTGGGCCACGACGACCGGGCGCCGGCCGAACGTAGGAAGCCGGTATATGACTCCATCTCGGCTTGGAACTCGGGATGGCACGGTGCTGGCGCGAAGCCGCAGTTCCCGGTGACCAGCGTCGTGATGCCCTGCTCGAGGAAGCAACTGAGGATCTCCCCGTGCCGGGGATCGGCCAGCACGAAGTCTGAGTGGCTGTGGATATCGATGAAACCAGGCATCAGGTGACGACCATGCGCGTCGATCTCTTGCGGCGCTCGGACGTCGGTGCCGAACGTCCCGATCGCCGCGATCCGGCCGTCCCGAATCCCGACGTCGCCGACGTACGGCGGGGACCCAGTGCCGTCCACGACCGTGGCATGACGGATGACGAGATCGAAGTCGGTCATGAGTCCCTCTCGATGCTGTCCACGTAGAAACCACCCGAGTACTCATCACGGTTGTGTATGCGGTCAGCCCCGAGGAGCACCGCGCCCATGAGCGCGGATTCACGGGGCTCGGACCACACGGTGAGCCGGGACGCGGCCTGCCGCTTCCGCACCATGTCGCGGAAGTACGCGTTGCCGGCCAAGCCGCCGACGTAGGCGCTGCCGATCGGTGCCGCCGAGGTGGCGCCCAGCCGCGCGGCTGCGCCGTCGGACAGCAGTACAAGGGCATCTGCCGCGAGTTCCAGGATGTGTCGAGCGACTCCATCGTGCTCGTCCTCGGCCATGGCGATCACGATCGGTGCGAGTGACGCGACGTCCTCGAACGACATCCCCCCGTGCACCCGGTCGATGATCTCGTGACTTTGAGTGAGACCGAGTGCGTTGAGCACCGGCCCGGTCAGCTGCGTGGCCGGACCGAGTCCGTCTTGGTCACGCAGGACCGCGACCAGCGCAGCGTGCCCGACGCTGTAGCCGCTTCCTTCGTCTCCCAGTAGTGCGCCCCATCCCCCTGTCCTGGCCGTCACTTGCCCCGACCGACCGAACGACACCGCGCCGGTGCCTGCAATCGTCACCACTCCGGCGTCCATGCCATCGAATGCGCCACGCCACGCCGCGGCGGCGTCGTTTTCGACGATCCATTCCCAGTCCGGCTCACACTCCACCAGAGCCGCCGTCAGCGCGACCCGCATCTCTGCGGTGTCGACACCGGCCAAGCACGCCACTACGAGCACGGAGTCGTTCCTGTCGGCCGGGATGACCGCTGCTACGTTACGGACGATCTCCTTCGAAACCCCCGCGATGCCGAGGCGATGGACGTTGGACGGACCTGCGCCGCCCTGCCCTACTACCGTCCCTGCCTCGTCGACTGCCAGCATCTCGGTCTTGGTCCCGCCACCATCGACACCCACCACGATCACGAGAGCAACCTCCGAAAAGACGGGCCAAGCGCGTCGAGCGTGACGGTCCCGGCACCGCGGAGGCTTGCGAGGCCCCCGAGCTGCGAGTCGACGATCCACGGGGCATGGGGCAGGATCTTGGCCAACCTCGGCTGCACGGAGCTCGACAGATCGGGTAGCAGCTCAGTCAGCTCTGCGCCGATGACAATGGTCTCGGGGTCAAGCACGGTGGCGATGGCCACGACGGCTTGGAAGATGAGGTCGTCCAGCGCATTTCTCGCGGCCTCGGAAGGACGTGCCCGCGGCTCCTGATCGTCGAGCTGGTAGGCGTCTGAGGCCTTGATGAGACCGGCTTGTCGGAGCTCTTCGAAGACCTCGCCTTCGAGGGCGCCGAACTCTTGCGAGCTGCCCAGCGGCTGCCGGCCGGTCGCGAGGTAGCCGACCTCACCTGATGAGTTGTGGGTGCCACGGTAGAGGCTCCCGCCGACGATGACGCCGGCACCGAGGCCTCCGCGAAGCCCGAGCATCACCATGTTGGAGTCCCGGCCGCCGGACGCGGCGTGCTCACCGACTGCCGCAAGGTTCAGGTCGTTCTCGACGACCGCCCCGTCGATGCCTCCGTGCAACCGGAACAAATCCCGCATCTCCACATCACGCCAGCCGAACCGCGGCGCCCACTCGATGCGGCCGTTGGCCGGGTCTGTGACGCCCGGGACCGAGATGCCCAGGCCGATCACGTGGTCATCGCGGTAGGTTTCGCCGAACCATGTCGCCAGGTCCAAGGGCGAACGCAGTGCTTCACGCGGGATCTCAGATACCGACGATTCGACGAGCCGACCCAACAGGTCCACGCGGCCGACGAGCGGACGCCGCGCGCTCAGGTCGATGACGGCGACGACGTACGCGTCCGAGACCAACTCGACCAGTCCACCGCGACGACCACCGGTGGCGGGACCCGGTTTGGCGATTTCTACCACTCCCGCGGATACGAGATCAGCCACGACGTCGGAGATGGTCGGCGAGCTCAGCCCTGTCCGACGCGAGATTTCAGCGCGCGTCGACGAACCGTCCGCACGTAGCACCTCCAGCACGGCGAGCAGGTTGATGTCTCGGACGTGCGTCGGCCCAGACGTGGACGGGTTACTCATGCCACGGCAGCCGTCGACCGAGCTGGTCGAAGATTCCCAGCAATCGCGGTTCGCCGTCCAGGTGATCGATCACGGCTATCTGCGAGCGGGTCACGAACGATTGCATGCGGAACCCCATCACGACTGTGGCACCGATCGGAGCCCGCTCCTCGTTGGCGTCGAGGAATCCGTAGTAGTCAATGCCCCCGAAGCCCTCCCCGTCTCCTGCGCCTGAGCCGAGGAAGGGCTCACGGTGCTCGAGCAGCTCATCGACCGTGGTGCCCACCAGCGCTGCCCGTCTGAAATTCGGCTCCAGCCATACCGGGTCGTCGACGAAGAAACCGCCGCCGTAGATGTAGGCGCGGCCTCCGAAGTGATGCGCGACCTCGCTGACGTAGCAGGCGGCCGGCACTTCGGGAAGGTCGTCGAACTGTAGGTGGTACGGCGTCGTGCCGAGGAAGCCGTGACCTGGCTCGATGTGCGTCGCGCCGCCGGCCGCCTGCATCGGCACGGTCAGCGCGCAGGTGTTACCTGGAGCGTTGACCTGCTGGACGTCGACGCCGACCCGCTCGAGCACGTCACGCGCCCTCATGATCGTCGAGAAATTGCCCGTGGATTGCGGCTGGCCCGCGGCGGCGTACGACATGGTGGGGAAACTCGTCACACCGGCGATCCGTACACCCTCGATCCCCTGGATCTGTTTGGCTGCTGCGGACAGTTCCTCGAGCAGGATCCCGCCCTCCATGCCTGGCAGGTAGTTGTCCACAGTCGGGTCCGCGACGCGCAGGAGGATCGCCTGCTCCCGTCCGAGCTCCCTCGCCACCGCGGCGATCTGCTCGGCCTTACGGACCGAGAAGGTCGACACGACTTCGGGATCCCCACGCAGCACCCGCGGCAAGTCGGCGTTGGCAATCTGCACGAGATTCCCGACGTGTCCGAGCCCGAACCCGTTCGTCATCAGGGCGTCGGCACACGCCATGTCCACCGAGACTGTCTCCCGTGTTCCCGGCCTGACCAGCGCTTGGGCAACGAGCGGGTTCCGCCCAACCTGTTTGAGCATCCAGTAGATCGAAAGTCCGTACTGGGACGATGCGGAGCGTATGGCCTCCCCGTTGGCGGCGATCGCGTCGAGGTCGAGGACGAACGTGTTGGCGGGAATCGATCCCTCCATGGCCAGCTTCGCAGCCGACGCCACCAGCCGCTCGTTGCGGGACAAGAGTGCGTCAAGAAACATACGTGCCTCCGGCGACGGGCGTGCGCATCGCGAGCTGAGTTGTGGCGTCGAAGAGCATGCACCGGTCCAACTGGATGCTGAGCGAGACGGTCATGTCGGGCACAATGACATCGTCGGCAGTCGTGAGAGCAGTGACCTCGTTGCCGCGCCCGTCGCTCACGACGTACTTGACGACCGACCCGAGCATCTCCTGGGTCAGGACACGCCACGTCACACCCGACCTCCCGCCGTCGCCAACGACGGGACGGAGCGCGACATGCTCGGGACGCACGCCGACGGTCAACTTGGTTCCCTCGGGGTGTCCCGCCGAGCCCTCGATGGTGAGGGAGTTCGCGAGAAGCACGATTCGACCTGCGGCATCGACGTGCGCGTCGAACAAGTTGAGTGGCTGGGTGCTGACGAAGTCGGCCAGCCATGAGCTCACCGGGGTCCGGTACAGCTCCATGGGGGTGCCGATCTGAACGAGCTTTCCGTTGCTCATCACCGCTACGCGGTCGGCGATCGACATGGCCTCCTCCTGGTCGTGCGTCACGAACACCGTCGTCGTGCCGATCGTACGATGGAGCTTGACGAGTTCGGTACGCAACTGGCGTCGCAACTGGGCGTCAACGGCGGAGAACGGCTCGTCCATCAGCAGCAGCCGGGGACGCGTGACGAGTGCCTTCGCGATCGCCGCGCGCTGCCGCTCTCCTCCAGACACCTCGCTCGGACGCCGCTTCAAGAGGTGCTGGATGTTCAGCCACGACGTGACCTCCATGATGCGGCGGTTCACCTCGTCCTTCGGCACCTTCGCCAGCTTGGGCGCGAAGCCGATGCTCTCAAGCAACGTCAGGTGCGGATAGAGCATGGAGGACTGGAATACCACACCGATGCCCCGTTGCTCGGGCGCAAGCTCCGTCACGTCCTCGTCGCCGAACAGCACGTGCCCCGACGCGACTGACTCCAGACCGGCCAGGACGTTGAGCAGTGTGGTCTTCCCGCTTCCCGACGGGCCCAGGATGGCAAGGAGCTCACCGGCCTCTATCTCCATCGTCACGTTGTCCAACGCGGCCTGCTTGTTGGAGCCGTAGCGCTTGAGTGCGTCCTGTACCCGGACGGCGACCGACTCAGGGCGAGCAATGATTTCAGTCATGATCAGATCCCTACGAAGTTGACTTTGCGAATGAAGCGCTGGAAGACCGTGGCCAGCAGCAGCGGGGGCAGGAGACCGAGGCATGTTGCCGCCGCGACCTCTGTTGGAACAGAAACCTGGAAGAACATGCTCGCCAAAGCGGACGGGAACGTCTGGGCGTCGCTTCCCGTGTTGAAGATCAACGCGAACATGAACTCGTTCCATGAGGTCAGGAAGGCAATGACGCCCATTGCCGTGATCGAGGGGAGCGCGGCCGGGATAACGATCTTGGTCATCGCTTGGAATCTCGAGCACCCGTCGATGCGCGCCATCTTCTCCAGTCCGGCGGGCATGCTGGCGAAGAAGCTGGTCCCGATCCACACGAGCAGGGGGACGGCAATCGTCAGGTGAGCAATGACCAGGCCCGTTCTGGTGCCCGACAACCCCAGCGTGCTGAAGAGGGCGAAGAACGGGATCGTTGTCGCGATAGGCGGGATGGCGCGTGTCGCGACGATCGCCATCAGACCCATCTCGCGCCACCTCAGATTCAGGCGCGCCAGTGCGTAGGACGCCGGGACGCTCACCATCAAGCTGATGATGGTGACGGCCACCGCAACCTCCGCACTGTTGATAAGACCATCCACGATCAAGCTGCTATGGGCGCTGGGGCCGAGCTTCGTCCCAGACGGGCTGGTCGCGTCGAAGCCGAGGAGCCGGGGGTAGTTCGAGAAGTCGAAGTCGGTCGGCAGGAAGCGCAAGGGCTTGCTGGCAAACTCATTCGATGGCTTGACGGAGGTCAGGACGAGCCAGACGAGCGGGACGAGCGTCCACACGGCGAGCACCAACGCGCCCAGATGCACCAGCACGCTGCGACGCAAACTGCTCATTCGTCTTCTCCCTTGTTCTTCCGTGCGCCCACGCGGAGCGCGAAGACGTAGTAGCTCACGGTGAGCACGACGATGACCAGCAGTAGCACCCACGACATCGCGGCCCCTGACCCCAGGCGCTGGTCCTGAAAGGTCTCTTCGTAGATCAGGAACGGCAGGGTGCGTGACGCTCCGCCCGGACCGCCGGACGTCAGGAAGTAGATGAGGTCGAAGGCCGTTGCCGCCTGTCCGCCGATCAGCACCAGGAAGATTGCGAGCGGCAGCCGAACGTACGGCATTGTGATGTGGCGGAACCGCCCGAGCAGTCCCACACCGTCTACCCGGGCGAGCTTGTACAGGTCGTCCGGCACCATTTGAAGCGTGGCCAGCAGGAAGTACGTACCTAGCGGCGCAAACTGCCAGGCGTGAACCAGCGCGAGGGCCGGGATGACCGTGGCGCTCGTGAGGAAGTCCGTCGCTCCGGCGCCCAAGTGCTCGCTGACCGCAGCGCTGAACCCGAACTGCGGACTGTAGACATAGCGCCATACGACGGCAGCGGCGTACGTCGACAGTGCCCACGGCAGCACGATCACAGCCATCAGGAAACGCCGACCGAAGAACTTCTCACGCAGCAACAAAGCAGAGCCAAGAGCCACGATGGTGCCCATGACCGTCACACACGCGACATAGACGAGTGTCAACACGAGCGAGCGCCAGAAATCTGCCGAGGCAAAGAACTGGGTGTAGTTCTCGAACCAGACGAATCGGCTGCTGCCGGTGATGGGGTTCGAGCTGGTCAGACTCATGTACAGCGAGTAGCCGACCGGGTAGACCACGATCAGGCCCGTGAGCACCAGCACCGGCGCCACGAGCAGAAGCCCGTATCTGTTGGTGGTGATGCGTGAGCTGAACGGCGCTGGCTCGGTCTCGGCCACCGGAGCCGGCGGCGTAAGGGTGTCGGTCACTTGTCGTACTCTTCGATGAGCTTCTCGGCCTTCTCGCGCAGGCTGCGCACCGTCGATTTGATACTGGCATCGCCGTTGACGGCTCGGGGGAGTTCGCGCGAGGCGTGAGACATCCACTCCAACGCCCAGTTGGTCTGATACAGATTCTTGGCATACTGCGGGTCCGCCATGTAGTCCTGCAGCACCGGCCACTGCTCATCGGCATCCGGCAGCCATGCGCGGGTGGCCGCCTCCACCTCAGGGGAGTTGTTGACTGCCGCATAGCCTTGGGTGAGGTTGTTCTCCGCGGCCCAGCCGATCGGCACCTTGAAGTCCTTGGTCTTGCGATCGCGGTAGCCGAAGTACTCGGCGAGCGAATACGCCTGTGCGAGCTCCTCGTCAGACTGACCGCGATTGCCGATCAGGTACATGCCGATGTGGAGCATGCCCCAGTTCTGGCCGTCCTGCGGTACCGCCACGATCTGCCCGGCGACCTTCGACTTGGCCGGATCGGCGAAGGTCTTCAGGTCGTACTGCAGCTGCGGCGAGTACGCGATGCCGCCGGCCGCAAAGGTCTCGATCCAGTCGGATTCCTGGAACGTGAGAATCCCCTTCGGCACCAAGTTCTCGGAGTACAGGTCACGCCACTGTCCGAGCATGTCAGCGACGCCCGACGAGTCGTCAAACTCCGGCACACCGTCCGCACCAAAAAGGGGCATCTTGCGGTTCATGGCCTCCTGCAGGAACCCGAACGGGATGCCGTACCAAGGGGCGCCCCAGAAAGAGGGAAGGTACGGCGTGTCACTCGCGCCGGAACGCTTGACCTTGCGCACTTGCGCGTACAGCTCATCGTAGGTCGTGGGCCATGAATCGAGACCTGACTTGGCCAAGACCTGCTTGTTGGCAAAGAGCGCGCCGTTGACAAACGCGAAGTAGGGCAGACCAACGAGCTTGCCGTCGATCGTGACCGCGTCGCGCACGGCAGGCAACATCTCCTGCGCGGCCGCCTCCTTGGCCCAAAAGCGCTCGTAGTCGTGGATGTAGCCGGCCGTCCCCCATGCCTTGGGCAGGTGTCCGAGGCTGTACACCAAGTCGAGCTTCTGCTTCTGGCGAAGCTGGTTTTGAACGATCGAGGGATAGTCACCAGCGATGACGCCGAGGTCGACGTCGGTCCCGTACGTCTTGCTGAAGGCCTTGGTCTGCGCCTCGACGAAATCAGGATAGGCACCCCAGATCCTCATGTTCAAGGATCCCGAGCCCGCAGTCGGTGCCGTGAGCATGGAGCCGGACGTGGCCGCGCGTTGACCCCCTGGGCTGCATGCGGCTAGCGCAGGACCTCCGACACCGGCCGCGAGCGCGGCGAAACTCATACGGGTGAGAAATTGTCGACGAGTCGCGGTCATTTTCCACTCTTTCTTAGGAAGGTTTATTAACTATGAGTGGGCGCCGAGACGGTGTCAAGAGGCTCGCGTTAAGTTCGCGTAACTCCTGCCGCGGACAGCAACGTGGTCCTCACCCCACCAGCCGCGTGCTGACCCGCAGTCCGCGCTTCGGGCACGCCGGAGATTGGTCACCCGGGGCCCGGTCGGGGACTAAGCCGTTAACCCTTTGCTTCACGAGTAACGCTGACTTCTCCCGCACGATGCGGCCCGGGACATGGTCAAGTGCCGTAGCCCGACTGTCCCCCACCGCCCTGCTGCGGCGGGCCTGGCACATCCGGCGACGTCGCGAATCCGGGAGCCCGCGAGCGGTCAGACGACCGAGCAGCTCACGGCGGGCTCGATGACATCGAGACCTTCCAGGCCTTCTCGCCGCAGCACGCACTGACCACCCACGATGACGACGTCAACCGCCAGGTGCCGCAGCTCGTCGACCGAGACGTCGTGCGGGTCTCGAGCCAGCACAGCGATGTCGGCCACCTTGCCGACCTCGAGAGAACCTCGCCGGTCCTCGACTCCGAGCGCACTCGCCGCCCACAGCGTGTGCATCGTCCAGGCCTCGTCGACCGTGATCCGCTGCTCAGGGGCGATCGCCTCCCCGCCAAATCCTTGCCGGGCCACCGAGCACCATATGTTGAACAGAGGGCTGGTCTGCTCGGGCTCTGAGCCGTAGAACAGGTCGGACGAACCCGCCGGGCGGATCCCTGCGTCGATGAGGTCGCGAAAGCGGAATCGGCTGTCGGCAACCTCCGGGCCGAATATCGGCACGAAGTAGTCGCCGAGCGCGACCAGGAACCCAGGCTGCAGGACCGGAAGGATCTGCGCCTCCCGCCAAAGGTCGAGCGACGCCGTCCTGGTCAAGAAGTTGCCGGCGTGCTCGACGCGGACACGTTGCGACTCGTCGTCGGGCGAGCCGGCGGCGATCGCCGCATGGCAGGCAGCCTCCTGGGCCCGTTCACCGTTGGCGTGGACGGCCAGCTGGAGCCCGTTGCGACGAACGGATCTCACCATCTCGGTGAGCCGCTCGTGATCGATGCTGACCGTCCCGGTGTACGCCGCGCCGTCGTCCGAGGCGCGGTCCAGGTACGGGGTGTGCACAGCGGCATTGCGTGAGGAGAACCCGCCGTCGGCGAAGACCTTCAGCCCGCGGATCGCGAACCGATCCGGGTCGACGTCGCCGCGCACGGAGGCTGCTCTGTCGATGGCCTCGTCGAACGCCATGGTCCCCGGCGCCCAGAGGTACGTCGTGACGCGTATCGGCAGCTCTTCGGCAGCGGCCATGGCCTCCATCGCATCCACCCCGGCCGGGCTCGCAGAGATCTCACCGATCGACGTGACGCCGAACCGCGTGTAGAGCTCGACGGCCTTGTCCCGCAGGATGCCCGGGATCTCACCAGGAGTGGGCTTCGGGAATGGCACTGCCGCGTCGAGCTCGGCGATGAGACCGGTCAGCTCGCCGTTCTCGTCGCGCTCGATGACGGCATCGCCCATCATGCCCTCGCGGTTCTCGAAGCCGAGCACCCCGGACCGTTCCAGCGCGACCGAGTTCATCATCGTCGCGTGGCCGCCGGCGCGGATCGCGATCGCGATGTCGGTCGACACCGAGTCCAGCTCACTCATGGTCGGGAATCTGCCGTCGGCCAGCTTCTTGTCGTAGAAGAGGTTGCCTTGGGCGACGAGCCACCCGTCGACCGCGCGATGCAGGTGTGCACGCAGTCGCTCGAGGAGCGCGGCGATGTCGCGGACGACAGGCACGCGACAGTCGAGTGTCTCCACCAGCGACCGGGCACCGTCCTCGAAGTGGGTGTGAGGATCGATGAAACCCGGCGAGATGAAACGGTCCCCGAGGTCGATGATCGGCACGCCTGAGGATTCCAGTGCCTCGATCAGCTCATGGCCGCCCACTCCTGCCACCAGCCCGTCCCTGACATGCACGACGGACGCCACTCGCCCGGACTGTCCGATGTCACTCACGATGCCCCTCAGCGCGTACTCACGACTCATGGACGACTCTCCTGCTCCTGCTCGACGGGCGATCCGGGCCTCTGCAGCGAGGGGATCATCGGCTTGTAGATGGCATCCAGATATCGGTGCATGGCGAGTTCGCGCAGGAACGGGATCTGGCGGATCACGTCCAGTGCCTCGCGAAGCTCGGCATCGTCCACACACGTGAGTTCGAACATGATGTCGAAGCTGCCTGCGGTCTCCGCGACATACGTCACCGCGTCGACCTCCACCAGTGCCTCGATGACCGGTGCGATCGGTCCGCCGACGACGCACGCCCTGCCCCACGCCAGAGCGCCGTAGCCCATCAGGCCAGCGTCCAGCACTGCTGCCACTCGCACCACGCCGGAGGAAATCAGCTTCTTGAGGCGGGACCGCACATGGGACTCCGACACCCCGATCTGCTCGGCGATCGCCAGCAACGGCGCCCGGCCGTCCTCGGACAGTGCACGCACGATGGCACGATCGCTGTGGTTGAGATCGGGCGTGAGGCCGGCCTGCGACTGGTAGCGCCTGGCCGACGTGCCGCGGCTTATCTTCTGGTAGTGCAGCGCGGTGTAGGGCGTGACCTCGATCAGGTTCGCACCTTGTGCGTGCCGCGCATGGGACTCGATCACATCGGCGAGCTCAGCCATGTCGGTGCACACCAGGTTGATCAACATGTCCGTCGGCCCTGTCGTCCTCACGACGTAGTCCACGCAGCTGAGCTTCGCGAAGGACTCGGAGACATCACGGGCAGGCAGGTCACCGGTCAGCTTGAACTCGGCGAACGCCATGGCGCCATAGCCGAGCAGGAGCGGATCCGTGACGGTGGTGACGCGTATGTCGCGGGTGGACAACAGGTTGCTGACCAGTCTGCTGGCCACCTTGGTCGTGACGTCCAAGGCCGCCGCGATGGACTTGACCGAAGCGCGGCCGTCGACCTGCAGGATCGCGACGACGTCCTTCTCCACCTCGCTCAACGCGCCGGTCCATCGAGTCTGCCCATCGTGGCGGAGGGCTGGCTCCGACCTGCCGGGTCCGCCGACAGCTGACCGCCAGACGCTCACGCCGCGGGATCCGTCCTGCGCGTCCACCCCACCACGCTACTCATGCGTGATCGGAACGTGATCGGGCGGCATCGAGAGCGACGGCCGCGATGATGATCAAGCCCTTGGCAACCGACTGCCGCGTCGTGTCCCAGGCCAACGCGTTGAAGATGTTGGTCAACGTCGCCAGCACCAGCACGGCCGAAGCGGTGCGCCAGAGGGCTCCTCGACCGCCGTAGACCGACGTCCCGCCGATGACGACGACGGCGAAGGCGTCCAGGGCGATGTTCGAGCCCAGCGTAGGCTGTCCCAGGCCGAGCTGAGAGCCGGTGATCATTCCTCCGAGTGCCGCCAGCGCTCCGACCAGGACGAAGCACGCGGCCCGTACGGCGCGCACCGGAACCCCTGTCAGGTGGGCCGCCGCGGCGTTGCCTCCGACGGCGAAGACATAGCGCCCGAAGATCGTGCCGTTGAGGAGCGCAGCGCACAGACCGAAGGCCGCCACCGCGACGATGAGAGCACACGGGACACCCGCGATGCGGCCGAGCCCGAGCGTCTCGAATCCTTCTCGTCTGGCTTGGACCGGTGACGAGTCGCACAGGATGTAGACCAAGCCGGAGAACACCGCCCCGGTGGCGAGTGTCCCGATGAAGGAGTTGACCCGCAACGAGTTCACGACGTAGGCGTTGACCGCACCAGCGAGTGCTCCCACCACGACGGTGATCAAGGCTGCCGGTAGAAGGAGTACCTCGTTGGAGAGCATCGCGAAGATGACCGATCCGGCCGCGAAGATGGCACCGACCGACAAGTCGAAGACTCCCGCGATGATCACGAGTGTCATGCCGAAGGCCACCAGTGCCAACGCCGAGTTCTGGGTGAGCATGTTGCGCAGGTTCTCCGGAGCCCAGAACCGGTCGTTCAGGACCGAGGCGACGATCACGAGCACCACCAGCATGAGGACCGGCGCGTAGAGGGCCACAGCCTCACCCACACGCCGGACGCCACTTCTCGCACGCCCTGCATCCGGCCGGCTCGACGCCGTGTCATCCGGTCGCGTCACCATGGTCTTCGATACCTGGGTCATGTCAGTCCTTCCGTGCCGAACGAGAGTTTCACCATGGTGTCGACGCCGATGTCCGGTCCTCGCAGTTCGGCGACGACCGTGCCGTGCCACATGACCAGGACGCGATCGCAGTTCTCCGCGAGCTCCTCGTACTCGGAGGAGACCATCATGACCGAGCCACCACGATCGGCGATGTCCCGCAGTGCCCGGGAGATCTCATCCTTGGCGCCGACGTCGACGCCTCGGGTGGGCTCGTCGGCCAGGATCAGTCGCGGCTTCGCGTGCAGGACCCGCGCCAGCAGCGCCTTCTGCTGATTGCCTCCCGAAAGAGCACCGATGTTCGTGCTGAGTCGGGTCGTCGCAAATCCCACCTGTCGACCTGCGACATCGGCGTGATCGCGAACGCTTCTCCTGGTCACGATGCCCCGCCGGGCGACCGGACCAAGCCGTCCCAGCACGATGTTCTCGGCGGTAGTCGACTCGGGCAGGATTCCTTGCGCCTTGCGGTCCTCCGTGAGGTAGACAATCCCCTGCCGTCGGGCCGACCGCACCGACGACGGCCACGGCTGCTTCACCCCGTCCAGCTGCCACCTGCCGGTGGTCGGCCGCTGGGCACCGGCGATCAACCGCAGCAAAGTCGAACGTCCGGACCCCACAAGACCCGCGATGCCCACGATCTCGCCCGCCCGCACGTCGAGGCTCACGTCTTCGACCCTTCCCCCTGACAGGCCGTCGACCCTCAGCAGCTCCTTCCGCGGCTTGGGGGAGGCCGAGGTGCCCCTGAGGTCGACCTGCGGGGGGTGACCGATCATCGCGCTCATCAGCGAGTCGCGGCTCCACTGATCGCTCGGCCCCGAACCGCACAGCTCGCCGTCGCGAAACACGCTGATGTCGTCACTCACGCCGAGCACTTCCTCGAGGTTGTGACTGACGAATGCCACGACGACACCTTCGTCACGCAGTCCGGCGATGACCCCGTAGAGCGCTTGTCGCTCGCGGGGCCCCAGAGCCGCGGTCGGCTCATCCATCAACATGACACGAGGCCGCCGCGACAGGGCTCGCATGATCTCGACCATCTGCTGGTCACCGACCGACAAGCTGCCGACTTCGACGTCAGGATCGATGTCCGCCCCGATCCGACTCGCCACCTGGGCGTACGCCGTGCGCATCGCTGCGCTGTCGTCCGTCCACCGCGTCCGGCGCGGCTCGCTGCCCAGGAAGACATTGTGCAACACCGACATGCTGGGGATCACCGAGAGCTCTTGATAGATCGACACGACACCGTTGCTTGCCGCGTGCGCGGGCGAGGCGAACGTGACGCGCTCCCCATCCAGCTCGATCTCACCCGTCGAGGGCACGGTCCGTCCCCCGATGATCCCCAAGCAGGTCGACTTGCCTGCACCGTTCTCGCCGACGAGAGCGTGCACACGTCCCCCGGTGAGCGTGAGGTCGACCCCGTTCAGTGCGCGCGTGGCTCCGTACCGTTTGCCGATGTTGCTGAGCCTGACACTCACGACGACCTCCCGCTTCCGATCGGATCAGTACTCGGCGACGTCGCTGGAGAACTCCGCGACGTTGTCCTTGGTCACGAACATCGTCTTCGCCCCCGCTGGGCGCATCGACTCCACCGCGTGCCCCGAGTACGGGTAGTAGCGGTCCACCTCGACTCCGTGACGAGCAAGCTGCAGGGCGGCGAATGCCGCCTTCACCTTGGTGTAGGGATAGAACGGCGACCCGCCCTGCACGCCGCCGTCTGCGATCTCGTCCAGCGCCAGCTCGTTTGCGCCGAAGTCGTAGACGGCGACCTTGTCCTGCAGGCCGGCTGCCTTCACAGCGGTCAGCGCAGCTTGCGTGCCTTCCGGGAAGGAGCTGGCGATCACGGTGGTGTCGGGGTGCGCCTGCAGGCCGTCCTGGACCTTCTGCAGCGCGTCGGCCTGGGAGAAGTCGGTGCGCATCAGTGCAGCAAGCTTCAGGTCGTACTTGGGAAACACGTCCTTGACAGCGTCACCGGAGAGCTTCGCACCGATGTCGAGTGCCAGACCCGTGACCACGAGGGCGGTTCCCCCCTTCTCCCGCTTGGCGATCTCTTCGGCCCACGACGGGAAGACGTAGTCAGTGCCTCCCGTGTCGGGGATCGTCGTCACCATGCCGGCCGAGCCTGTTGTCGCATCGTCGGTGCAGGCAGGGTTTCCGATCGCAGCGGTGAGGATCCCTCGTTTCGGCATCTGCTCGGTCAGTAGGTCGCACGTCAGATCCGGTGACAGCGGATACACGACGACGGCGTTGTACTTGCCGCTGGCCATGATGTCCTGCAGCTGTCCCACCTGCTTCTGCGGATCGCCGCTGGGATCGAACTCGTCGACCTCGATGCCGAGCTCCTTGGCCATGTCCTTCGCCGCAGCGAACTCGGGAACGGAGTAGTCGAATCCCTTGCCATAGCCACTGAACGCGACCTTGAGCTTCTCACCTTTGTCGAACGGCACAGTGATGCCGTTGCCGACGTCCACCTTCGTGGCCGGCAGGGATGCATCGAGCGCGGCGAGCTTCTCGTCAAGCACGGTGGCGTGCAGCTCCTTTCCCCCGGCGGCCGGCGGGTCGCCGGCACCGGAGTCGCTGTCGGAACCAGTGCTCGAACAGGCACTGGTGGCCAGAGCGATGGTCAGGGTGAGAGCAGGACAGAACAACAACGTGCGCTTCATGTGCTTCTCCTAGGTGGGGGATCTCAGAGAGCCGAGCCGCTGCGCGGCGCCGGGTAGGAGGGAACGTGACGAGTCGCCACGTTGATGCGGTTCTGCACACGCTTGGACCTCCCGAGGGTCCAGATCAGCGCCGATCGGAGGTCGATGAGCGGGCGCGGCCAGTGGGTGCCGATCCAGCCGTAGAAGCGCGAGTATCTCTGCGTGGCATCCGTGACGCTGCGCTCACCCGCCTCCCACGCGACCAGAGCCTCCTCCAGATCGGAGTAGGAATCGAGGGCCTGGGCGAGGGCCGAGGCATTCGACATCCCGACGCAGGCGGCCTGCCCCAGGTTGGGACTCATCGCGCAGGCTGCATCGCCGACGAGCGCCACCTTGCCGCGGTGCCATGCCGACACCGCAACGTCGGTGAACTGGCGCCACTCGGCTCCCAGCTCGATGCGCTCGAGGAACGGGCGAAGCTGGGGGAAGTCGTCGAACCACGTCTGCAAGCTCTCGGTCTGCGCCCGCCCGGTGGCGTCGTCCGCGGGGCAACACAGGTACATGTAGACCTGGTCCTCTGAGCACGGCAGGATGCCGATGCGGCGACCGCCCACCCACGTCTCGATCATGATGTTGACCGGATCGCTAGGTAGACGCTTGATCAGGTGTCGGCCTCCACCGTCGGGCAGTTCGGTCTTGCTCTTGGTGAGCCCCAGGGACTCCCGCACCGGGGAGTGCACGCCGTCGGCCCCGATCACCAGGTCGGCGGCGAGGACCTCGCCCGACTCCAGCACGAGCTCACCCGTCTCGCGGGCAGCGATGACGCGGGAGCTCGTCACGATCTCCACTCCCAGGTCGCGAGCGCTCGTTACGAGCGCAGCGTGCACCTGCGGCCGAAGTATGCTGCGAGACTCCTCGACACCGTGACTCATCCACTCGTCCTGCAGCACGCGCCCACGATGATCGAGCAGCTGCCACGACTCGAGCCGGTCGGTCCCCAGCTCGGCGTTCGCCAACGCTCCTGCGTCCTCCAGCGCCCGGATGCCATTCGGCCACACGCTCATGCCTGCGCCGATCTCCCGCAAGTCGGAGGCCTTCTCATGGACCCGTACCGTCCAGCCCCTTCGCGCCAAGCAGCACGCTGCCGTCAGGCCGACCATGCCGGCGCCCGCAATCTCGGCATGTCGCGTCATCGTTTTGTCGCTCACATTTGCTCGCTTTCAGGTGCCAATCCATTCGGATTTTCCGTCTTTCGGCAACGTATCGCATTCTTTGGCAGTGAGAAGGGGTTATTTTCGTTTGAAATGCGAATTAATGTGGACGAAACAGTTTTCCCTTCGCGCCGGAGTCAGGCCCGCTCCATTGCGGAGACCAGCACTTGCACCTGCAGCGCGTGAACGGTCGCGCGTTCGTCGAGGCCGAGCGAGCCTATGAGCGCGACGTCGACCCGTTCGAGGGCGATCGCCTCATCGATCCTTGCCACGTCTGGGGGTAGATCATCGAGAGGTCGTCCGGTTGCTGAGCAGAGACTTGGTCGACGTCTCGATCACTCAGCTCAGGTGCATCAGGAACGTGGGGCTCTTCGAATCACTGGCCATCAAAAGGCGCGTCCACGAGCCGGGCCGGGCCTTGGAGCGACGAGCTCCACGCCTCTGGTCCGCTGAGCACTGGTCCTCTGCCTGAGGCTGCCTCGTGCATAGCGAGTGCTATCGCCTGATCCTCACAAGCGTCGGCCAATGGATACGGAGCTGGCCCCTCGCCACCGGCCCACTGTCCGGTGGCTTTGAGGCAGGATGCGATCGCCACCTCCTCGTCAGAAAGCCGTGCGCCACGGAAGGGGTTGCGATAGACGACGGTTCCTTCAAAGGTCATCGTGTCGAGATCGAATCCCTCCAGGTTGCCATCCTCACCGAGGTTGCGGCGTGCAATGGTCGAGCGAGCCACATCAGTTCCTCCGACGTTGCGGACCACCGAGCCGTCCGTCACGATTCCTCGACTCGCACGTACGACGAGCGACCGTGGCCGCAGCGGGTTGAACCATTGACCGTCGGTGAAGTCGTAGGTTCCAGTCGTTTCCCCGAAGTCGATCAAGGCACTGGTGTGGCGTGTTTGGGTCTCAATGGATTCGGCCCACCCCTCGCGATCAGGACCGGACATCAGCTGTCCCTCGTGGGAAACGGCGTGAACCCGCACAGGACCGGCGTCGGTACCCAGCACACTCCTGAGGATCGCGACAGCGTGGTAGTCGTGCGTCCAAGACACCGACGCAGAGGTCGCCACGCCAAGCTGGCCGAACCGGAGGATTTCGCGAATCGCGGCGATCCGCGGAAGGAAGGGATGTTGCTCAGCCACCTGCACCCGGTTGGAGCTTCCGACATCCGACCAGAGTCCCCTCAAATCTTCAACGGAAGCTGCCGGTGGCGTCTCGGCCAAGACGTGGACGCCGCTGCGCACGAGGTGCGTCAGCACCGACGCGTTGACCGAGGGAGGAACGCTCGTGACGACGACATCAGGCTTGGCACGGGTCAGCATGTCATCGATGTCGCGATAGGTGGCGACGTTCCACTGGGCCTCGAGCGCACGCGCGGCTGGCTCGTTCCGCGTGACGACGCCGCAGCACTCGAAAGAGTCCGGAAGGCTGTCAGCTATTCGGAGGTAGTGGTCCCCGCGCCAGCCACGCCCCACCATGGCGAAGCGCAGGGGCGCCTGACTCATGGAACCAGCACCGCTCTGGCCCTTACATTGCCGGCGGCCAGTTGCCCGAGGACGTCATTGACCTCCGCAAGCGGATAGTCCCGGTGAACTACTCGAATCAGTCCGCGAGCCGCAAGGTCAAGCACCTGACCGACGTCCGACCTGCTCCCCAGGACGGTAGTGAGTACGACCTTCTCGTCTCCGACGTCGAGTGGTGCGATCGGCGCAGGTACGCCGAGAACGATCCGTCCGCCGGGCTTGGTGACCCGGACCGCCTCGGCCACGGCCTCCGCTGACGGGGCGAACACAATCGTCGAGTCCTGAGTGCCGTCGGCAAGTGCAGACCCCTGCGAGGCGGGAGAGCTCACGTGATGTGCGCCCACCTCCCGCGCGAGCGCACCGTTTGCGGGGGTTCCAGTGATGGCGGTGACCTCTGCACCCGCGAGCGCGGCGAACTGGATGACCATGTGGCCGACACCACCGATGCCCAGGACTCCAACCCGATGGCCAGGTGACACGGCAGCCTTGCGGACTGCGCCGAGGGCGGTGACGCCCGGGCACAGCAATGGCGCCGCCTCCGTGTCTGTCAGGCCGTTCGGAATGGGGAATGCGAATCGCGCGTCGGCGAGCATGAGTTCGGCGAATCCGCCGTCGCGCGTCTCGCCGGTGATCTGCCTCCTTCTACACCTTTGCTCTGTCCCGGTCAGGCAGTGTTCGCAACTACCGCATGTCGACCACAGCGGCTGAACGCCGACACGCTCGCCGATTCTCGATGCATCTGCGCCGCTACCGACCTCCACCACCTCGCCCACCACCTCGTGCCCGGGAATGATGGGCAGGTGCGAGGGTGACCCGGGCATCCATTCGCCCTGCACCATGTGCAGGTTGGAGCGGCAGACCCCACATGCTCGAACCCGGATCAACAGCTCACCCGGCCCCGGTATCGGATCTGGTACCTCTTGAATAGTCAACGGCGATTCCCCAATTGGCGCGGGACGCCCGAGTACGGCTGCTTTCACGATGCTCCTGTGGCTGACGGGACGTTGCTGCTGGCTGGGTTAGCTCGAGGGCGGGGTCAGGACTCCGCGCTGGACGAGAGCTTGGATATTGCCAGCACGTCGCTTTTCCTCGCGGGCGAGCCAACCCTCCTGCGGCAACTCCTCCGCGTACTGATTCCTGGCATAGATCTCGTCTTTGTAGATCGCTGCGTACTGCTCAGTCCTCAGATCCTTGAACCAGTTCGTCACGCCGTTGGCGATACGAGAACGCCTAATCGCTTCAATGTCCACGACCGCGCTGACGAACGAATCTCCTGGCGACACGCCCTCCTGCCTCGAAAGGATGTGCCCCTTGTGGTCAACGATCATCGACCGTCCTCCGAACAGGTCGTACATGGCGCCGTTGTCATCGACCTGCGGTCCGAGGTTGGGCGACACCACGACTACCTGGTTGAACACTGCGTGCGCACGGTTTTGCAACTCCCACATCCCATTGCTGGTCTGCGGATCGATGAGGGTCGCCCGAATGATGATTTCGGCCCCGTTCATCGCTAGTCCTCGAGAGATTTCGGGGTAAGCACCCTCGTGGCAGATGATGTAGCCGATGTTTCCGATCTCGGTCTTCGCGACAGGGAAAACGGCGTCCAGTGCGTTGCCTCCGCCCTTTTTCTCCACCCACTCGTCGTAGATGTCGTGCGGGTTCGTTGTTCCGAGCGCTCCGCCTTCGTAGGCGTCACTGGTCG
>JAOPXY010000198.1 GCA_025964895.1 Aeromicrobium sp. | reverse complement strand
GGCGTCCGCGTCGTTCGAGACCGACGCGTCCGATGACGAGGTCCTCGCCGCCGCCCGCACCGCGCTGGGCCGGGCCCGGGTCGACGTCGCCGACCGCGACGGCGGGGTGCGCGAGCTCAGCGCCGAGAAGGGATTCCTGCGGGAGGCCGGCAACCTGGTCTTCCACATCAGCGTCGTCGTGGTGCTGGTGGGCGTCGCGGTCGGGACGCTGTTCGGCTACCGCGGCTCGGTCATCGTGACCGACGGCGGAGGCCAGTTCGCGAACTCGCTGCCGCAGTACGACGAGTTCAGCTCGGGCACGCTGTTCAAGCCCGACGACCTGCCGCCGTTCGCGATCACGCTCGACGACGTCACGGCGCGCTTCCAGCCCTTCGACAGCCCGCAGGCCGGATCGCCGCTGGAGTTCCGCGCGCAGGGCACGTACAGCGCGAAGCCGGGCGACGACGACAAGGCGTTCGACATCACGGTCAACCACCCGCTGTCGATCGGCAGCACATCGGTGTACCTGCTGGGCCAGGGGTACGCGCCGGTCTTCCGCATCACCGACGCGAAGGGCGACGTCGTGTTCAACGATGCCGTCCCGTTCCTGCCGGCCGATCCGACGTACACGTCCAACGGCATCGTCAAGGTGCCCGAGGCGAAGCCGGAGCAGCTGGGCTTCCAGGGCTTCTTCCTGCCGACCGCCGTCACGCAGGACGGCGTGGCCGTCACGAGGTCGGCACATCCGGCGGCCGCCAACCCGCTCGTCGGCCTCAACGTGTGGCACGGCGACCTCGGTCTCGACGACGGCAGGTCGCAGTCGGTGTTCATCCTCGACAAGACCAAGATGACCCAGTACAAGGACGGCGACAAGGCGTTCCGCGTGAGCCTGGCTCCCGGCACCGTCGCCGACCTGCCCGACGGAGGGACGATCGAGTTCGTCGAGCTGCGTCAGTTCGCGCGCTTCCAGATCGGCTCGGCGCCGCTGGTCAAGGTGCCGTTGTTCGGCATCGTCGCCGGTCTCCTGGGACTCATGGCATCGCTGACGATCAAGCCTCGGCGCACGTGGATTCGCACGCGTCGCGAGGGCTCACGTACCGTGGTGGATGTCGCCGTGCTGGACCGCGTGCCCCGGGACGACCTGCCCGCCGACCTGGACGATTTCCTCGAGCGGTTCAAGGACGCGCTCGGCGAGAACAAGAGAGAGTCATGACGCTCGAGAACCTTGCACAGATCTCCAACTACGCCGTCGCCTCGGCGACCGGCATCCTCGCGCTGGCGTTCGTCGCCTACGTCGCCCAGTGGGGATTCGCGCGCAACCTCGCGCCCGAGCGCGAGTTGGTCGACTCCGGCGGCGACGTCGTCGCGGACGTGGGTCCCAGCGAGCGCAGCACCATGGCCGGCGGCATCGGCCTGTCGCTGACGAGCCTGTCCGCCGTCGTCCTGCTGATCGGCGTACTGACACGCAGCCTCGCCGCCGAGCGCGTCCCGTGGGGCAACATGTACGAGTTCGGCTGTGCCGCGACGCTGGCCGCCCTGACCGCGTACCTCGTGCTCGAGCGGGTCTGGGACATCGAGTGGGTCGGCCCGATCATCACCGGCTTCGGCACCGTCGTCCTCGGCGCGTCCGCCATGGTCTACGTGCCGGCCGGGCCGCTCGTGCCGGCCCTGCACTCGTACTGGCTGGTCATCCACGTGCTCGGTGCCATCATCTCCGGCTCGGCGTTTCTGGTCGGCGCCGCGGCGTCGGTGCTGTATCTCGTCAAGTCGCGCGCCGAGCGCACGACCCCCGAGGCGGAGCGCACGGGCTTCCTGTGGCGCATCCCCGCCTCGGCCAAGATCGACCAGGTCGCCTACCGCCTCCACGCCTTCGCCTTCCCGATCTGGACGTTCGCGGCGCTCATCGCGGGCCCGATCTGGGCGCAGTACGCGTGGGGCCGGTACTGGGGCTGGGACCCCAAGGAGGTCTGGGCCTTCATCACCTGGGTGGTCTACGCCGGCTACCTCCACGCCCGGGCGACGGCCGGCTGGAAGGGCAAGGCCGCCGCGATCCTGGCCCTCATCGGCTTCGCGACCTTCGTCTTCAACTTCGTCGGCGTCAACCTCTGGGTCGGCGGCATGCACTCCTACGCCAAGTGACCGCCGCCGGCTTCTGGGAGGGGCGGTTTCCCAGGATAACCTGGGAATCTGCCCGGCGTTCCGGCTGATTTCGGGGAGAACCCCGGTTCCTGGCACATGACCCCTGTTGCAACGTGGGGGAGGTGACCGAGAAGGTGGTGCTCCCAGGAAGCTTCGGGGGTTATCCTGGGAAACCCCCAGGCGGCCGCCCGATAGGGTCTGGCCATGGCGCTGGAGATCCGCGTGGACGGGCTCGTCATGACGTACGGCGACCTCCGGGCCGTCGACGGGGTCAGCTTCACGGTGGCGCCGGGTGAGTTCTTCGGGCTTCTTGGACCCAACGGCGCCGGCAAGACCACGACGCTGGAGATGATCGAGGGTCTGCGCCGGCCCCAGGCCGGCACGGTCCGCATCGGCGACCACGAGCCGTGGCGCCGCGAGTCCGGGCTGCAGCGCCGCATGGGCGTCCAGCTGCAGGCGTCGTCGTTCTTCGAGCGGCTGACGGTGCGCGAGCAGCTCGACACCTTCGGCGCGCTGTACGGGGTCGCCGCCGGGCGCACCGACGCGATGCTCGAGCAGGTGGGCCTCGTCGACAAGGCCGGCGTCCGCACCGAGGACCTCTCCGGAGGCCAGCTGCAGCGCCTCTCGATCGCCTGCGCGCTGATCCACGACCCCGACGTCGTATTCCTCGACGAGCCCACCGCGGCGCTCGACCCGCAGGCCCGCCGCAACCTGTGGGACGTCCTGCGCACGATCAACGACTCCGGCCGCACCGTCGTCCTGACGACCCACCACATGGACGAGGCCGAGGTGTTGTGTGACCGCGTCGCGATCATGGACGCCGGCCGCGTCCTCGAGCTCGACACCCCCGCGGCGCTCGTGCGGGGCCTCGACGCACCCGTGCGCATCAGCCTCGCGCCCGGCACCCTCAGCGCGGCCGATGCCCGCAGCATCGCGGGCGACGACCCAGTCGACGAGGACGCCGGCGGGCTGACGATCACGACCCGTCGGCCGGCCGAGGTGCTGTCGGCGCTCGCGGACCGCGACGCGCTGTCGGGCCTCAGCGTCAAGGGCGCCTCGCTGGAGGACGTCTTCCTCGAGCTGACCGGACGGGAGTACCGGGCATGAGGGCGCGCACCATGACGCCGTTCGGCAGCCTCGCCCGGGCGATGCTCAAGGGCTTCTTCCGCGATCGGATGTCGGTGTTCTTCGCGATCGTGTTCCCGCTGATGTTCCTTGTGCTGTTCGGCGGGCTGCTGACCGACCAGGGGGTCTCGAGGTCCGAGATCATCCAGATCGGCGCCGTCCCGGTGCTCGACGACGCCGACCCCGCGACGAAGGAGGCCTTCGACGCGAGCCTGGAGATCACCCGCTCGTCCGACGAGCCCGACGCCGTCGCGCAGGTGCGCAAGGGCGACGCCGATGCCGTCATCAGCCAGGACGGCGACCGCGTCACGGTGCGCTACTCCGCGGCCGACCAGGTCAAGGCCGCGACGGTGCGTGGCACGTTCGAGGCCGTGGTGCAGGCGGCCAACCTGGCCACCACCGGACAGCCACCGACGTTCTCGCTCGACCCGCGACAGGTCGAGGACGAGTCGCTGTCGACGATCCAGTTCGTCACTCCCGGCCTGCTGGGGTGGGCCGTCGCGATGAGCGCGACGATCGGCGCCGCGTCGAACCTCGTCGTGTGGCGCAGGAACGGCCTACTCCGTCGGCTGCGGCTCGCGCCGGTCCGCACGCCGTCGGTCGTCCTGGCCCGCGTGGCCGTGAGCCTGATGATCGCCGCGGTGCAGACCGCCATCTTCCTGGGGCTCGGCATGGCCGCGTTCGGGCTCGAGCTCAGCGGGTCGTGGCCCATGATCGTCCCCCTGCTGCTGAGCGGGACGCTCGCGTTCATGTCGATCGGGCTGCTGGCCGGCTCGATCGCGCGGACCGAGGAGGGCGCGATCGGCATGGCCAACTTCGTGGTGCTGCCGATGGCGTTCCTGTCCGGGTCGTTCTTCCCGCTCGATGACGCGCCCGCGTGGCTGCGCGGCGTGGGTGAGGCGCTGCCGTTGCGCCACCTCAACGAGGGCATGCTCGACACCATGGTGCGCGGCGAGGGGCCGGCGTCGACCATCGCGCCGATCGCGATCCTGCTGGGATTCGCGATCGTCCTCACCGCGGTGTCCGCGCGCGTCTTCCGCTGGGACGCCTGACTCGTCCGTCCTGCCCCCAGCGTCAGAGGCCGCGCAGGTAGTCCGGATCGTCGTCGGGGCCACGCGGGCCCGGAGGCGGCGTCCACCCGCCCGTGCCTCGCGGCGGGGTCGGGGGCACCTGCTTGGCACGGCCCACGAAGATCCACAGCAGGGGCCCGACGAACGGCACGAGGATGATCAGGAACCAGACGGCCTTGGGCAGCTGCTTGACCTGCGCGGGGGGCGTCGCGAGCAGGTCGAACACCGCGTAGACGAGCAGGACGACGCCGACGACGAGAAGAACTGCCTTGCCCATGTACCCACCGTATCCGGCGGTTCACAACCGGCAGGGTGAGTCGTGGGGCCGACCGATTAGGCTGCCAGTATGAAGGCTTTCTGGACCTACACACTGGCGCGGCTCGCGGTGTTCGCGGTGTGCTTCGCGATCGTCTGGACGGTCGCGCAGATCTGGCTGGAGTCCAACACCGTCATCACCATCTGGGTCCTCCTGATCGCGCTCGTGCTGTCGTCGGTCGTCTCGATCTTCCTCCTGGCCGGGCTCCGCGACCGGCTCGCCCAGAACGTCCACGAGCGGGCTACGCGCATGACGGAGCGTCTCGAGGAGTCGCGTCGTGCCGAAGACGTCGACTGAGAGCCGCAACTGGATCGCCGAGGCGATCCGCCGCGTCGACGCCGACGCCAACCGCAGCGCCGACACCCACCTGCACGTCCTGCCGATCCCCGTGCCGGGCATCGACCTGTACCTCAAGGACGAGTCGGTGCACCCCACGGGGAGCCTCAAGCACCGGCTCGCCCGCTCGCTGTTCCTGTACGCGCTGTGCAACGGCTGGATCGGCCCCGGGTCGACCGTCATCGAGGCGTCCAGCGGCTCGACCGCGGTTAGCGAGGCGTACTTCGCGCGGCTGATCGGGCTGCCGTTCGTCGCGGTCATGCCGGCGACCACGAGCACCGAGAAGGTCGCCTTGATCGAGTTCTACGGCGGCCGGTGCCACCTGGTCGACGACCCCGGCACGGTGTACGACGTCGCGCGCGATCTCGCCGCCGAGTGCGGCGGGCACTACATGGACCAGTTCACGTACGCCGAGCGGGCGACCGACTGGCGCGGCAACAACAACATCGCCGAGTCGATCTTCGAGCAGCTGTCGGCCGAGCCGCACCCGTGCCCGACGTGGATCGTCGTCAGCGCGGGCACGGGCGGCACCTCGGCGACGATCGGCCGGTTCGTCCGCTACCGGCGGTTCGCGACGCGGGTCGCGGTGGCCGACCCCGAGAACTCGGCATTCTTCGGCGGCTGGGAGGCCGACCGGTCCGACGTGACGACCGACAGCCCGTCGCGCATCGAGGGCATCGGGCGCATGCGCGTCGAGCCGTCGTTCGTCGGTGGCGTCATCGACGACATGGTGCGGGTGCCGGACGCCGCCTCGATCGCGACGATGCGGTGGGTCTCGGCGATCCTCGGCCGTCCCGTCGGCGGGTCGACCGGCACCAACGTGTGGGCGTCGCTGGCGCTCATCGGCGGCATGCGGGCCGCGGGCGAGAAGGGCAGCGTCGTGACGCTGCTGTGCGACGGCGGCGAGCGCTACGAGCACACCTACTACGACGACGCGTGGCTCGCCGCGAAGGGACTCGACATCGCGCCGTACACCGCGGCGCTGCAGGAGTTCTCCGCAACGGGTGTCCTCCCTGCGGTCTGACTCAGGACGTCATCCCGTTCGGGGCGCAGGGAGCTCGCCGGGCATGACGTCCCGCTCAGGTGACGGGGACGATCGACGCCGACACGATGCGGCCGTCGTCGAGGACGAGGCGGCCCATCGTGCCGCGGGGCTGGCGGCGCTTGTCGGTCGGTGATCCGGGGTTGAACAGGCGCTGGCCGCCCTCCTCGGTGTCCCACGGGATGTGCGAGTGGCCGAAGACGACGAGGTCGGCGTCCGGGAAGCACGCCCGCATGCGCCGCGCTCGTCCCTGCTTCTGACCGCTGTCGTGGATCATCGCCACCTGCACGCCGTCGAGCTCGATGTGCAGGGTCTCGGAGGCACCCCACGCCGCGACGTCGGGTCCGTCGTTGTTGCCGAGCACGACGTGGACGGGTGCGAACGCCGCGAGCTCGTCGAGCACCGACGGCACGCACACGTCTCCGGCGTGCAGGATCACGTCGACACTCGCGAGCTGCTCGGCGACGGCGGAGGGCAGGCGCTTCCAGAACCGGGGCGCGTGCGTGTCGGAGACAACGGCGACGTGGAGCACCTACCCGAGCACCCCCCCAAATCCCCCCGGGGCGCCGAGCGCGAGGCCTACCGCGAGGCCGGCGGCGTAGAGCAGCTCGGCGAGGCCCGTGTCGCGCAGCACCGGGATCAGCGCCATGCCCTGCGCGCCGGACGCCACGACCTGCCGCGCGCGCACCGCGAGCGGGACCATCACGAGGCCCAGCAGCGCCCATGCCGTGAACACCGCCGACCACACGAGCGTCGCGATCGCGATCAGCAGCAGCAGGGCGAACAGGCGGCGTGTCCACCGATCGCCCAGCACCACGGCCAGCGTCTTCTTGCCGGTCACGGAGTCGGTGGGGATGTCACGCAGGTTGTTGGCGACGAGGATCGCGCAGGCCAGCGCGCCGACGCCGATCGACGCGGCGACGGCCGGCTGCGTGATCTCTTCGACCTGCACGTACGCCGTGCCCAGTACCGCGACGAGCCCGAAGAACACGAAGACGCTGACCTCGCCGAGGGCGCGGTAGCCGTACGGCGACGGCCCGCCCGTGTACGTCCAGGCCGCGCCGAGCGCCGCGACGCCGACCAGCAGCAGCCACCACGTCGTCGTGGCGGCCAGCACGAGTCCCAGCGCGGCGCCGAAGCCCAGGAAGCCGAGCGCGGCGAGCTTGACCGAGCCGGCCGGGACGAGCCCGGAGCCGACGAGGCGCAGCGGCCCCACGCGGTCGTCGTCGGTGCCCTTGATGCCGTCGGAGTAGTCGTTGGCGTAGTTGACGCCGATCTGCAGCGCGAGCGAGACGCCCAGCGCCAGCAGGGCCTTCCACCAGACGACGGAGTCGGCGAACGCTGCCGCCCCCGTGCCGGCGAGGACGGGCGCGACGGCCGCCGGGAGCGTGCGCGGCCGGGCGCCGGCGATCCAGAGCCGGGTGGGCGAGAGCGATGCGGTCACGAGGAGTCAGTCTGCCACCCGTCCACCTGTCAAGGTCAGGTTGACGCCGCTGGGTCGTCAAGCTAGCGTTGACGGCATGACGATCGACGACGCGGAGTTCGACGACCTCATCGCCCGCGCCGTCGCACGCCTCGACCCGTCGCTCGAACGCCGCCTCGACACCGACCCCCAGGCACACCTCGACCTGGTGCTCGTGGCCCGGCGGGCGCACGACCAGACCAACCGGCTGCTGCACGGCTCCGTCGCGTCCGCGCGGGCCGCGGGCTGGAGCTGGGAGGCGATCGGCACGGCGCTCGGGATGTCGAGGCAGGCCGCGCAGCAACGCTTCGGGCTCAAGGCGGCGGCCGTCCCGGGGACGGGTGAGCACCGCCAGCTCGTCGGGCTCACGGCGTTCAGCGAGATGGACCAGCTCGAGGAGTGGGGACGCCACGGCTGGCACTCGGTCGGCTACGGCCCGCTGTTCCACGACGTGGAGAAGACGTCCGTGCAGTGGGAGCACCGGCGTGCCGTCGTCGGCAGCCGGAAGGCCCGCGAGCTGGAGGGCAAGGGCTGGGAGCGCATCGGGTCGATGTGGTTCCCGTGGCTGTACTTCAAGCGGCCGCTCGACGTGCCGGCCGTGCCGGGGGAGCCGGGAGCGCCGGAGTGATCGCGGCGCTGCGGCCCGTCGCGGGCGATCCGCGTGACGTCCACGGCCTGGTCGCCGACTGGGTGCGCGGCGAGGAGGCCGAGCCGATCGTCGTCCGGACGTCCGGCAGCACGGGTGAGCCGAAGGATGTCGTGCTGTCGCACGCCGCCGTCGTGGCGTCCGCCACCGCGAGCCTCGACCGGCTCGGGGGCCCGGGGGGCTGGGTGCTGAGCATGCCGGTCACGGGCGTCGGCGGCCTCCAGGTGCTCGTGCGGTCGGCGCTCGCGGGCATCGAGCCGGTGATCGCCGCCGACTTCGGGTCGCTCGCCGAGGCGATCGCGGCCGTCCCCGGCGACCGGCGCTACGCATCTCTCGTGCCGACGCAGGTGCACCGTCTGGTCGAGGCCGGGCAGGTCGACGCCCTGCGCGGCCTCGACGCCCTGCTGGTCGGCGGCGCGGCGATGCCCGACGACTTGATGGCGGCGCTCGACGGCGTGCGGGTCGTGCGGACGTACGGCATGAGCGAGACGGCCGGCGGCTGCGTCTACGACGGGCTGCCGCTCGACGGCGTGCGGCTGCGGATCGACGAGCGGGGCCAGGTGCTGATCGGCGGCGACGTGCTGTTCGACGGGTACGCCGATCCGGTCGCCACGGCGCGGGTGCTTCGGGACGGCTGGTTCTCGACCGCCGACATCGGCGAGATCGTCGACGGACGCCTCCGGGTCACGGGCCGGGTCGACGACGTCGTGATCTCCGGCGGGGTCAACGTGCCGCTGCCCGCCGTCACCCGGGCGCTGCGCGGGCTCGACGGCGTCCGCGACGCCGTGGCGCTCGGGGTGCCGGACGACGAGTGGGGCGAGCGGGTCGTCGCGTACGTCGTGCCCGACGACGCGGTATGCCTCGACGGCCTGCGGCTCGACGAGCTGCGCGACGCCGTCGAGGCCTCGGGGCTGCCGCGCACATGGGCGCCCCGTGACGTCGTCCTGCTCGACGCGCTGCCCCTGCTGCCCGGCGGCAAGATCGACCGGGTGCGGCTGCGGGGTCGTGGGTTTACCGGTTTAAAGGGTTAAACACCAACACCCCC
>JAOPXY010000202.1 GCA_025964895.1 Aeromicrobium sp. | reverse complement strand
GACCGCCGTCGCCTCCGCCGCGGCCGGCGGCGCGGCGGTGTTCCTCGTGGCGGTGCCGGCCGAGGACGCGTCGAGCGGACGGGGTGCGCTCCTGACCGTCTCGGTGCTGACAGCCCTGGGAGCGGCGCTCCTGGCCGGTCCGGGATCGTGGCGACGCGGCGGCCGCGCCCTCGTGGGGGTGTTGACCGCCGGCCTGTCGCTCACGGTGCTCGGCCTCCTCGCGGAGCTCGCCGAGGCAGCGGCGCGGGGCCTGGAGTCGCTGAGGTCGACGCCGCTGGACGCTCGTCCCACCGACGTGCCCGGTCCGTGGTGGCTCGTGGTGGTGCTGATGACGTCGCTGGTCGTCATCGTCACGGGCGCGGGGCGCTGGCCCGAGACCGCGCGGGCGAAGCGCCACCTGGTGCCGCTGCCGGTCGTGGTCGCGGCGGTCGGGATCGTCCTCACCGTCGCCTCGGCCGGGCCGCCGTTCGTCGTCACCGCCGCGGCGCTGATGGCCGTCTCGGGCGGCCTCGCCCTAGCGATCGACCGGTTCGGGATGCCGTGGCAGCTGGCTCCCGTCGTCGGCGTGGCGTTGGCGCTGGGCGGGGGGCTGTCCCACGCCGTCGCCAGCACGATCCTGTGGACGGCCGGGGCGGTCGTCCTGGCCGGCGTCTCGACCCGCGTCGCTGACCGGTTCGTGCGGGACGTCGTCGTCCTTCTCTCGGCGGCCACCACGGTGGGGGCCGTGTCGTTCGCGCTCGACCTGGCCGGCGTCGTCGGGGCAGGCCTCGCCCTGGCCTACGTCGTGACCGCCGCCGCCCTCGCGGCCGTCGCGCTGGCGCTGCGCGGCCGACGGGGTGTGCCGATCGAGATCGTCGCCGGCGTCACGATGCTGGTCGGCCTCGTGATGGCGGCGTCCGGGTCGGCCGCCGACGTCCGTGCCGCGATCGTCGCCGTCGCCTCCGGCCTGCTTCTCGTGCTCTCGCTGGGCGCGGGCCGCGACGCCGATGCGTGGTGGACGCTCGACCGACCGCAGGGGTACCGCGCCGGGGGAGTCACCGTGCTGCTGGGCGCGATGCTGGCGGGCCTGCCCGAGAGCGATGTCTGCCTCGCGGTGTGGGCCTGGGCCGCGCTCGTGCTCGGGGTGCTCTCGTGGCGCGTGAGGCATCCCGCCGAACGGGCGGTCGTGACGTTCCTGTCGCCCCTGGCGGCGGTGGGCGCGCTGGCCTTCGGGCTCGACCTCGTGGCCGCGCGGCCACAGGCCTTCGCGCTGGCGTTCGTCGCCGCCGCCGGGCTGATCGTGCTGGCGGCGGGGACGCTGCGCGGCGGTCGCGAGCGACCCGTGGAGGCCGCCGCGGGCGTGGCCCTCGTGCTGAGCCTCGGGTGGACCGCCGACGTGCCCGACCCGCTGTGGCGCGCCCTCACGTGGAGTGCGGGGGGCCTGCTGCTGATCGCCGCGTCACTCCTGCGGTACTCCTGGCCCCGCACGGACCGGGCCGCCGTGCTGCGCGTCGCCGGGACGGCAGTGCTGATCCCGGCCATGCTGATGCCCCTGCCCGACGCGGCGGACAGCGCGGGGTTCTGGGCCGGGGGAGCGGTCGTCCTCGCGCTGCTCTCGTGGCGCACCCCCGTCCGGCTCGAGTCGCGGCTCGATGCCTTCGTGGCGGCGGTCGCGGCGGCGGTGGGCACCGGACTCGTCCTCGAGGTGGCGGACGCCACGACCGAGGCGTCGAGCGTCTCGCTCGTGGCGACGGCCGCCGTGCTGTGCGCCGTGGGCGCCCTCGAGAACGGGGCGCGACGCCTGCCGGTCGAGCTCGCTGCCGCGCCGACCGCGGCCACCGCCGTCGCGATCGCGATCGTGAGCACGCCCGTGTCGTGGGTCGCGCTGGTGCTCACGGTGCTCGGTGCCCTGTCGGTGCTGCTCGGCCTGCTCGGTGCGGGACCGGGTCCGTACCGGCGCCAGGCGTACCGGATCGTGGGTGCCACGTCGCTGGCCGTCGCCTACGTACTGCGGCTGATCGCGAGCGACGTCGATCTCGTCGAGGCGTACACGCTGCCGTTCGGCGTGATCCTGCTCGCCGCCGGCGCCTGGACGCTGCGCAAGGACCCGTCGACGTCCTCGCTGCTGGCGCTCGGGCCGGGCCTCACCCTGACGCTGCTGCCGAGCCTCCCGCAGGCGCTGGCCGAGCCCACCGGTCCGCGTGCCCTGCTGCTGGGACTCGCCGCGCTCATCGCGCTGGTCGTCGGCGTGTCCCGCACCCTGCAGGCGCCGTTCCTGCTCGGCGGGGTCGTCTTCGCCGTGCTGGTCATGGTCAACCTCGGTCCCTACGCCTTCGCGCTGCCGCGCTGGACGCTCATCGCGGGAGCGAGCGCGCTGCTGCTGGCGGTCGGCATCACGTGGGAGGACCGCGTCCGCGACGGCCGTGCAGCCGCGCAGTTCGTCGCCGCGATGCGCTGACGGCGCGTGCGAGTCCTCTCGACATCATGTATCTTGATATCAAGACAAATCTTGCACCGCAGCGCGCACCCCGAGTTAGGTGAGCCTGAGCGTGCGTCGCGAGGCGACGCTGGGCAGGATGGAACCGACCGCGCGAAGGAGAATGACGATGGCCGTCGACAGCTTCAATTCCAAGGACTCGCTCACAGTCGGGGACGCTTCCTACGACTACTACCGCCTCGACGCGGTGACCGGTGAGGGGCTCGACGTCTCGACCCTCCCGTTCAGCCTCAAGGTCCTCCTCGAGTCGCTGCTGCGCACCGAGGACGGCGCCGACATCACGAAGGCCGACATCGAGGCGCTGGCCGGCTGGGACGCGAACGCGGACCCCAGCAAGGAGATCCAGTTCACCCCGGCCCGCGTCATCATGCAGGACTTCACCGGCGTGCCCTGCGTCGTCGACCTCGCCACGATGCGCGAGGCGATGGCCGACCTCGGCGGCGACGCGACCAAGATCAACCCGCTCGCGCCGGCCGAGATGGTCATCGACCACTCCGTCATCGCCGACGTCTTCGGCACGCCCGAGGCCTTCGAGCGCAACGTCGAGATCGAGTACGAGCGCAACCG
>JAOPXY010000189.1 GCA_025964895.1 Aeromicrobium sp. | reverse complement strand
GGCGGCACGGACGTCCGCGACCTCGCCGCCGCTGACGTCCGGTCGAGGATCGGCTACCTGAGCCAGGACGAGATCGTGTTCGACACGACGATCCGCGAGAACCTGCGGATCGCCGACCCCACGGCGTCCGACGAGGACCTGGTGGCCGCGCTGCGCACCGCGGGGCTCGGGGACTTCGTGGCCGCCGTTCCGGACGTGCTCGACACGGCGGTAGGGGAGCGCGGACAGCGGCTCTCGGGCGGGGAGCGCCAGCGGCTGTGCCTCGCCCGGCTCGTGCTCGGCGGGCACCGCGTCCTGCTGCTCGACGAGCCGACCGAGCACCTCGACGAACGCGCCGCCGACGCCCTGCTCGACGACGTCCTGGCCCTCGCGCCGGGGCGGAGCGTCGTCGTGATCTCGCACTCGCCGCGGGTGCTGGACCGGATCGCCCGCCGCGTCGACCTCGCGGCGTGTCGGACAGCCCGGGACGTGGAGGCCGTCGGCGCGTGATGTCGCGCCGTCACCGCACGCCGTAGGATCGTCCGGTGACCACGACCGTCCTCATCATCGTCATCGCCGCCGCCGTCGTCCTGCTGGGCGGTGGTGCCGCGGCCCTCGTCCTCACGCGGGGACGCAAGGAGCTGCCCCCCGCCACGCGTCCGCCGCTGCGGCCCGCGCCCACCCGCGCACCGGAGAAGGTGCCCGGCGAGGTCCACGACCTCGCGCCCGATCCGGACGTGCCGGCGACGCCCGAGCCGGCCGTCGACCTGCTCGAGCGTCCCGAGACGCCGCAGGGCCGGCTCGTGCGCCTGCGTGCGCGGCTCGCGAAGTCGCAGGGCACGCTCGGCAAGGGCCTGCTCGCGGTGCTGGGGCGCTCGACGCTCGACGACGCCGCGTGGGAGGAGATCGAGGACACCCTCCTCGCCGCCGACGTGGGCGTCGCCGCCACCGACGAGCTCGTCCAGAACCTGCGCACCAAGCTGCGGGTCGAGGGCATCACGAGCCCCGACATGGCCAAGGACGCGCTGCGCGCCGAGCTCGTGCGCCTCGTCGATCCCGTCGTCGACCGCTCGCTGACCGCGACCGGCGCGGACGGCAAGCCGGGCGTCGTCCTGGTCGTGGGCGTCAACGGCACCGGCAAGACCACGACGGTCGGCCGCCTCGCACGCGTGCTCGTCGCGGAGGAGAGGTCGGTCGTCCTGGGCGCCGCCGACACGTTCCGCGCCGCCGCCGCCGATCAGTTGCAGACATGGGGCGAGCGGGTCGGCGTCCCGACGGTACGCGGCCCCGAGGGCGGAGATCCCGCGAGCGTCGGCTTCGAGAGCGTCCAGCGCGGCATCGCCGACGGCGTCGACGTCGTCCTGGTCGACACCGCGGGCCGCCTGCACACCAAGTCCGGCCTGATGGACGAGCTGGGCAAGGTCAAGCGCGTCATCGAGAAGCAGGCGCCCGTCACCGAGGTGCTGCTCGTGATCGACGCGACGACGGGCCAGAACGGCCTGACGCAGGCGCGGGTCTTCGGCGAGGTGGTCGACGTCACGGGCATCGTCCTGACCAAGCTCGACGGCACCGCCAAGGGCGGCATCGTGATCGCGGTGCAGCGCGAGCTGGGCGTGCCGGTCAAGTTCGTCGGCCTCGGCGAGGGCGCCGACGACCTGGCTCCGTTCGACGCCGAGGAGTTCGTCGACGCCCTCCTGGCCTAGCTGTGATGCCCAGTCCCGGGGGTCGGGTCGTGACGTAACACTTTGTTAACCCTTCGGACCGTTTCGTCACCTCTCCGTAACATCCGCGGGCCTGGTCCGAAATCGTCTGACCTCAGGCTGTCATGCAGCGGACGGCTTCCCGTCCGCGTGACTCGACTTCGGAGGTTTCATGGACACCGGCGACACCGCGTGGATCCTGGCCAGCACGGCTCTGGTCCTGCTGATGGCCCCAGGCCTGGCATTCTTCTACGGCGGCATGGTCCGCTCCAAGAGCGTCCTGAACATGATGATGATGACCGTCGTCGCGGCCGCGATCGTCCCCGTCCTGTGGGTGCTCTACGGCTACAGCCTCGCGTTCAGCCCCGAGGGCAGCAAGTTCCTCGGCGGCTTCGAGCGCCTCGGCCTGCAGAACCTGAGCGTCGACTCGGCCTACGGGACGATCCCGGAGTACCTGTTTGTCGGCTTCCAGCTGATGTTCGCGATCATCACGGTCGCCCTCATCAGCGGCGCGATCGCCGACCGGGCGAAGTTCGGCGCCTGGGCGCTGTTCGTCGTCATCTGGATGACGCTTGTGTACTTCCCGGTCGCGCACTGGGTCTTCGACTTCGGCACGAGCGGCGGCCCGGGCGGGTGGATCGCCAACAACCTGAAGGCGGCCGACTTCGCCGGCGGCACCGCGGTGCACATCAACGCCGGTGCGGCGGGCCTGGCCCTCGCGCTGGTGCTGGGCAAGCGCGTCGGCTGGCGTCGCGACCCCATGCGCCCGCACAACCTCCCGTTCGTGCTGCTCGGCGCGGGCCTGCTGTGGTTCGGCTGGTACGGCTTCAACGTCGGCTCGGCGCTGGGCGCCAACGGCACCGCGGCGCTCGTCCTGGTGAACACGACGGTTGCCACGGCCGCCGCGATCCTCGGCTGGCTCGCGGTCGAGATCGTCCGTGACAAGAAGGCCACGAGCCTCGGCGGCGCGTCCGGCGCGATCGCCGGCCTCGTCGCGATCACCCCCGCCTGCGGCGCGCTGACCCCCGTCGGTTCGATCGTGCTCGGCATCATCGCCGGCATCGTGTGCGCCCTCGCGGTGGGCCTCAAGTACAAGCTCGGCTACGACGACTCGCTCGACGTCGTGGGCGTCCACCTCGTCGGCGGCCTCGTCGGCACCCTGCTGATCGGCTTCCTGGCGAAGGACGACGTGGGCCTGTTCTACGGTGGCAACGCCGAGCAGCTGTGGAGGCAGTTCGTCGCCGCGTTCGTCGTCTTGGCCTACTCGTTCATCCTCACGTACGTCATCGGTAAGTTGATCGACGTGACGATCGGCTTCCGCGTGAGCGAGGAGGACGAG
>JAOPXY010000184.1 GCA_025964895.1 Aeromicrobium sp. | reverse complement strand
GCCCGGCGGAAGCCATCCCTACAGTCCCGACGCGGAACGCCGCCTGCGCGAGATCGCGTCGACACTGGCCGCGAGGAGCAACACACCGCCGGTGACGATGAAGTTGATGTACGACGCCTGGTCGAGCAGGCCGAGACCGTTGGCGATCGTCGCGATGACGAGACCACCGATGACGGCGTCGCGCGCCTTGCCCTTGCCACCGAACAGGCTCGTGCCGCCGATGACGGCCGCGCCCACCGCGTACAGCAGCGTGTTGCTGCCGCCCGACGAGGTCGAGACCTTGCCGAGGTTGGATGCCGCGATGATGCCGCTCAGCGCAGCCATCGACGAGGCGAACATGAACACCGAGATGCGGATGGCGTCGACGTTGATGCCGGCACGACGGGCCGCCTCGGCGTTGCCGCCGACGGCGTAGACGTGGCGTCCCCACCGCGTGCGGCCGAGCACGAACGTCCAGACGATCAGCAGCACGACGACCAGCGGGATGACGTACGGGATGCCCTTGATCGGGAAGTTCGCGTTGACGCTGCGGTTCTGGTTCAGGATGAACGTGATGACGAGCAGGACGGCAGCGACAGCGATGATCTGGGCCACGACCACGGCCAGCGGCGGGTGCTGCAGGTCCTTCGCGACCTTGTTGCGGTGCCGCATCAGGCTCAGCCCGGCGAAGGCGACGATGATGACGAGTGCGGACACCCAGCCGGCAGCGACGCTGATGTTGCTGTTGGCGATGCCGCTGATGACCTCCTGGTCGATCCGCACCGAGCCGCCCTCGCCGATCAGCTTGAGGAGCACGCCCTGCAGGCCCAAGAAGAACGCGAGCGTCACGACGAACGACGGGATGCCGACCTTGGCGACGATCACGCCGATGAGCAGACCGATGACGGCGCCGGTCAAGAGCGCCGCGGCGACCGCGACGCCCCACGGCTGGTCGTGCTTCACGACCAGGAGTCCCATGACGCCGGCCGAGGTGCCACCCGTGACACCCGCTGCCAGGTCGATGTCACCCAGCAGCAGCACGGGCACGAGCGCCATCGCGAGGATGATGATCGAGCCGGCCTGCGTGGTCAGGTTGGCCATGTTGAGGTTCGACAGGAACCGGTCGTTCGCGATCGCGAAGACGATGAACAGCACGACCAGGCCGAGGATCGACGGCAGGGCGCCCATGTCTCCGCCGCGGACGCGCTGGATGTAGGCGCGGACGGAGTCGCCGAGCGTCTGGGACTGCGTGAGGTCGGACGCGAAGCCCGCCTGCTCCGCATCGGTGATGATGTCAGTCATGTGCGTGTCCCCCGGTTCAGACGGTGGTGGACGGGCGCGCGGCCACGTCGAGGTCGGATGATGTGCCGGTCGTGATGAGCTCGACGACCTGGCGCGACGTGACGTCCCTGGTCGCGACGTCGGCCGCGACCCGGCCGAGGTACAGCGCCGTGATGCGGTCGGCGACCTCGAAGACGTCCGTGAGGTTGTGCGAGATCAGCAGCACGCCCACGCCGGAGTCGGCGAGGCGGCGCACGAGGTCGAGCACCTGGCGGGTCTGCGCCACGCCGAGTGCGGCCGTGGGCTCGTCGAGCATGACGACCTTGGAGTTCCAGAGCACCGACTTGGCGATCGCCACGGTCTGGCGCTGACCGCCGGACAAGCTCGACACGCTCTGGCGCACCGACTTGACGGTGCGCACCGACAGCGACTTGAGCGCCTCGCGGGCCTTGCTCTCCATCGTCGTCTCGTCGAGCAGGACGCCGTTGGTCCGCTCGCGGCCGAGGAACATGTTCTCGACGATGTCGAGGTTCTCGCACAAGGCGAGATCCTGGTAGACGACCTCGATGCCGAGGGCAGAGGCGTCCTTGGGGCCGTGCACGGAGACCGGCTTGCCCTCGAACAGGTACTCGCCGTTGTCAGCGGGGTGGATGCCCGCGACGACCTTGACGAGCGTCGACTTGCCGGCGCCGTTGTCGCCGACGAGGGCCGTGACCTGGCCGGGGTAGATCGCGAGGTCGACGTCGTGCAGGACGTGGACGACGCCGAAGCTCTTGTTGACTCCTCGCAGCTGGAGGAGGGGGGTCGTGTCGCTCATGGTGAGCCTTCCGAGGTGCTGGTTCCGAGAGATGAGGGGGTGCGCAGACAGCAGTGGGTGCGGCTCTTCGAGGTGTCCTCGAAGAGCCGCACCCCGTGGATCAACCGACGCCGTTGGCTTCGCAGAGCTTGGCGAAGTCACCTTCACAGATGTCCTCGGCCTTGAGGTCACCCGCGTCGACAACCGCCTGGACATTCGTCTTGTCGATCGAGACCGGGTCGAGCAGGATCGCGGGGACCTCGCGGCCGCCCGTCTCGTCCTCGACCGTGCCGGTGGTCTTGGGCTCCTCGCCCTTGACCATCGCGATGGCCGCCTCGGCCAGCGCGCCCGCCTGGCCCGTGGCCGACTTCTGGATCGTCATGCACTGGTCACCGGCGAGGATGTTCTGCAGACCCTCGACCGACGCGTCCTGACCCGTGACCGGGACCTTGCCGTTCTGGCCGTTCTTCTTCAGGATCGAGATGACACCACCCGCAAGACCGTCGTTGGCCGCGTAGACGCCGTCGACCTTGCCGTCGACCTTCGTGTAGAGCTGCTCGAAGATCGTGACGGCCTTGTCGTTGTCCCAGTCCGGGACGGCCTGCTCGGCGACGTTCTTGTACGTGCTGACCTTGTCGAGGACGCTGTGGGCGCCCTGCGAGAACAGCGTCGCGTTGTTGTCCGTCGGCGAACCGTTCAGGTAGACGATGTTCGCGTCCTTGTCGCCCAGGCACTTGGCGAGGCCCTCGCCCTGCAGGGCGCCGACCTTGCTGTTGTCGTAGGAGATGTAGACGTCGGCGTTGCCGCCGAGCGTCAGACGGTCGTAGTCGATCGTCTTGACGCCCTGCTTGGCAGCCTTGGACTCGATGGCCGCGCCCGAGTCGGAGTCGAGGTTGACGATCGCGAGGACCGTGACGCCGCCGGTGATCATGCCGTCGGCGATCGTGGCCATCTTGTCCGCGTCACCCTCGGCGTTCTGGATGTCGTAGTCGACTCCGGCGTCCTTGAAGGCCGCCTCGAGAGCCGGCTTGTCGGCGCTTTCCCAGCGCACGGACGACTTCGTATCGGGCAGGATCACGCCGATCTTTCCCTCGGTGCTGCCGCTGCCGCTGTCGCCGTTGCCCCCGTCGTCGCCGGCGCTGTCGCTGCCGCCGCACGCACTGAGCGCGAGCGTCGCACCCATGACCGTCGCCAGCACGAGATTGCGTGTCCGCTTCACACAGACCGCCTCCAATTCCTCCAGTTGTGCGTCGTGGGGCCGATGTTTCGTCCACGTAACGCGTTTGTTGTTTGGGACAACGTATAGCGTGACTGGTGTCACGTCCAGTGCCTTCGGCAACAAATTGTTGCGCGCCACCACATTTTGTCGGTGAGCCGCAGACAGGTGGAAAACGCCGGGAGGGGCACCGCCGGGGTCCGGCGGTGCCCCTCTCGGGTCGTGGACGTCAGTCGAGCAGGCTGCGCAGGACGTACGGCATGATGCCGCCGTTGCGGTAGTAGTTCGCCTCGCCCGGGGTGTCGATGCGCACGACGGCGTCGAACTCGACGGCGGTGCCGTCCTCGCCCGTGGCCTTGACGTGCACCGTCTTGGGCGTCCGTCCCTCGTTGAGCTCGGTGATGCCGGTGAAGTCGAACGTCTCCTCGCCGGTCAGGCCCAGCGACTCGGCGGACTGGCCCTCGGGGTACTGCAGCGGCAGCACGCCCATGCCGATCAGGTTCGAGCGGTGGATGCGCTCGTACGACTCGGCGATGACGACCTTGACGCCCAGCAGCGCGGTGCCCTTGGCGGCCCAGTCGCGCGACGAGCCCGAGCCGTACTCCTTGCCCGACAGGACGACCAGCGGGACGCCGGCGGCCTGGTAGGCCTCAGATGCCTCGAACACGCTCGTGACCTCGCCGCCCCCGCCATTCGACGAGTCGAGCAGGTTGCGGGTGAAGCCGCCCTCGGTGCCGGGCGCCATCTGGTTGCGCAGCCGGATGTTGGCGAACGTGCCCCGGATCATGACCTCGTGGTTGCCGCGGCGCGAGCCGTAGGAGTTGAAGTCGCGCGCCGCGATGCCGTGCTCCGACAGGTACGTGCCGGCAGGGCTGTCCTTCTTGATAGCGCCCGCGGGGCTGATGTGGTCGGTCGTGACCGAGTCGCCCAGCTTCAGCAGGACGCGCGCGCCCGTGACCTCCTCGACCGGCGACGGCTCCAGCTGCATGCCGTCGAAGTACGGCGCCTTGCGGACGTACGTCGACTCGGGGTCCCACTCGAACACGGCGCCGTCGGGCGTCGGCAGGTTCTGCCAGCGCTCGTCGCCGGCGAACACATCGGCGTACTCACGGCTGAACGTGTCTGCGTCGATCGAGGCGGCGATGACATCCTCGACCTCCTGCGGCGACGGCCAGATGTCCTTCATGAAGACGTCGTTGCCGTCCTCGTCCTGGCCGAGCGGCTCGGCGTACAGGTCCACGTCCATCGAGCCGGCCAGCGCGTAGGCGATGACCAGCGGCGGCGACGCGAGGTAGTTCATCTTGATGTCGGGGTTGATGCGGCCCTCGAAGTTGCGGTTGCCCGACAGCACGGCGGTGACCGCCAGGTCGCCGTCGTTGACGGCCTTGCTGACCTCGGGGATCAGGGGGCCGGAGTTGCCGATGCACGTCGTGCAGCCGTAGCCGACCAGGTTGAAGCCGAGCTTGTCGAGGTAGACGTTGAGGCCGGACTTCTCGTAGTAGTCGGTGACGACCTTCGAGCCGGGTGCCAGCGTCGTCTTGACCCACGGCTTGCGCTGCAGGCCCTTCTCGACGGCCTTCTTGGCCAGCAGGCCGGCGCCGATCATGACCGACGGGTTCGACGTGTTGGTGCACGACGTGATGGCCGCGATCGTCACGGCGCCGTGGTCGACCTCGAACGTCGTGCCGTCCTCGAGCGTCACGGTCTGCGGGTTGCTCGGACGTCCGGCGCCCGACGGGGCGGGCGCGTGCGGCTCGTCGCCGCCCTTGCCGTTGTCGGTGCTGCTGGGCGCGTCGGACGCGGGGAACGACTCGTCGACCGCCTCGTCGTAGCCGTCCAGGTGCTGCTCGGTGTAGTCGGCGAGGGCCGTGCGGAACGAGCCCTTGCTGTCGGTCAGCGAGACGCGGTCCTGCGGGCGCTTCGGGCCGGCGATCGACGGGACGACGTCGCCGAGGTCGAGCTCGAGGTACTCCGAGAAGCGCGGCTCCTTGTCGGCGTCGTGCCACAGGCCCTGGGCCTTCGCGTAGGCCTCGACGAGGGCGATCTGCTCCTCGGTGCGGCCGGTCAGGCGCAGGTACTTGGTGGTCTCGTCGTCGATCGGGAACACCGCGATGGTCGAGCCGTACTCGGGGCTCATGTTGCCGATCGTGGCGCGGTTGGCCAGCGGGACGGCACCGACGCCTGACCCGTAGAACTCGACGAACTTGCCGACGACGCCGTGCTTGCGCAGCATCTCGGTGATGACGAGCACGAGGTCGGTCGCGGTGGCGCCCTGCGGCAGCTCACCGGACAGCTTGAAGCCGACGACGCGCGGGATCAGCATGCTGATCGGCTGGCCGAGCATGGCCGCCTCGGCCTCGATGCCGCCGACTCCCCAGCCGACGACGCCCAGGCCGTTGACCATCGTGGTGTGCGAGTCGGTGCCGACGCAGGAGTCGGGGTAGACGAGCCTGTTTCCGTCCGGGAGAGTCTTGTCGAAGACGACGCGGGCGAGCTTC
>JAOPXY010000182.1 GCA_025964895.1 Aeromicrobium sp. | reverse complement strand
ACCGGGTAAACCACACCAGCCGCGGCGCTCAGGCGGGCTTGATCTCGTCCCAGACCTCGTCGGACTCGGCCTGGGCCGCGGCCTTGGCCGCCTCGCGCTCGAGGGCCTGGTCGCGCTTCTTGGCCTCGGGCGCGTAGAGGTCGACGTATTCCTGGTCCGACAGGCGCATGATCTCGTACATGATCTCGTCGGTGATGGCGCGCAGGATGTAGCGGTCGTCCTGCATGCCCTCGTAGCGGCTGAAGTCGAGCGGCTTGCCGAACCGCACGCCGGGGCGCGCGAACTTGCCGAAGATCTTGCCGGGGGGCGCGACGACGTCGGTGCCGATGACGGCCAGCGGGATGACCGGCACCCCGGCCTCCAGCGCGAGCCGGGCGACGCCCGTGCGTCCGCGGTACAGCTTGCCGTCGTGGGAGCGCGTGCCCTCGGGGTAGATGCCGCACACCTCGCCGTCGGCGAGCAGGCGCAGCTGGGTCTTGATCGCGCCCGCGGCCGCGGACCCGCTCGTGCGGTCGATCGGCACCTGGCCGGCTCCGGAGAAGAACGTCTTCTGCAGCCAGCCCTTGATGCCCGATCCCTCGAAGTACTCCGCCTTGGCCACGAACGTGACCCGGCGCGGGATGACCAGCGGCATGAACAGCCAGTCGCTGTAGGAGAGGTGGTTGCTCGCCAGGATGACGGCGCCCTCCTTGGGCACGTTCTCAGTGCCCTCGGCCCACGGTCTGAAGATCAGCTTGAGCAACGGACCCAGCGCGAGGAACTTCAGGAACCAATAGAACACGAGGCGACCCTACTCCGAACGACGCCCGTCGCGCAGGATGCCGCATGCCGATAACTCCCGCGACGGGGTCGCATCATGGATGATTGGGACATGACCTCGACAGTGACGCCCGGAGCCGAGCCGTTCTCCGCCGACGGCGATCGCACCGGCATCCTGCTGAGCCACGGCTTCACCGGCTCACCGGCGTCAATGACGCCCTGGGCGCGCCATCTTGCCGAGCTCGGGCACACCGTCCGGGCGCCACTGCTTCCCGGCCACGGCACGACGTGGCAGGACATGAACCGCACCCGCTGGCCCGACTGGTACGGCACGCTCGACGAGGCCCTGACCGAGCTGCGCTCACGCTGCGACCACGTCCTCGTCGCGGGGCTGTCGATGGGTGGCTGCCTCGCGCTCCGGCTCGCCGAGCAGCGCCCCGACGACGTCGACGCGCTGGTGCTGGTCAACCCGGCGGTCAACGTCAAGCGGCTGGACATCAAGCTGGTGCCGTTGCTGCAGTGGGTCGTGCCGTCGATGCCGGGGATCGGCAACGACATCAAGAAGCCCGGGCAGGACGAGATCGGTTACGACCGCACCCCGCTGAAGGCGCTCGCGTCGCAGGTCACGATGTGGAAGGACGTCCGCGCCGGCCTGCCGCGGATCACCCAGCCGCTGCTGATGTTCCGGTCGGCCGACGACCACGTCGTCGACGAGACGTCGCTGGCGATGATCTCTGCTGGCGTCTCGTCGCGCGTCACCGAGGTCGTGCCGCTCGTCGACAGCTTCCACGTCGCGACGCTCGACAACGACGCCCGGCTGATCATGGAGCGCACCGACGCGTTCATCGCCGAGCACGTGGCGACGGGCACGGGGACGATCCATGAGTGAGCGGGACGACTTCGACCGCATCGTCGAGGGCCTCGACCTCGACTTCTCGTTCCCGGACGAGCCGGCCGAGCCCGCGCACCAGGAGCCGGCGGAGCTGGGCCGTGAGACCGACGAGCCCGTGACGCAGGAGGAGGCCTTCTACCGCCAGGTCGGCCCGGCTCCCCTGATGCCGCGTCGACGGGGCGTGCTCATGGCCTGGTGCGGAGTGCTCGGCGCACCGCTGCTGCTAGTGCTCGCGACCCTCGCACACGTGTTCCTCGACCGGCCGGTCGTCGCCGGCGCGGCGCTCATCTTCGTGGCTTCGGCGATCTACCTGTTCTTGCAGCTGCCCGAACACGGGCCCTCGCGCCGGGACTGGCCGGACGACGGCGCCGTGCTGTGAGGCGGGCCATGTCGGCGGCGCCGATCAGCCCGGCCTCGGGGCCCAGGTGGGCCTGGACGATGCGGGCCTCCGCGCGGTAGCCACGTCCGGTCAGCGTCCGTGAGAACGCCGCGCGGGCGGGCCCGATGAGCAGGTCGCCGGCGTCGCTGACTCCTCCGCCGATCACGAACATCCCCGGGTCGAGCGCCGCTGCGAGGTTCGCGATGCCGACGCCCAGCCAGTCGCCGACGTCGGCGATCCAGGCGATCGCCTCCTCGTCGCCGTCCTGGGCCTGCTGCGTGACGTGCAGGCCGCCGATGCGGTCAACCTCACCGCCGGCCGCTGCCAGCAGGGACATCCCGAGGGCGGTTGCCTCTCCCGCCGCCGCGCGGGCCCGCCGCGTCAGCACCCGTCCGCTCGCGTACTGCTCCCAGCAGCCCCGGTTGCCGCACGGGCACGGCAAGCCGTCCGGGACGACCTGCATGTGCCCGAACTCCCCCGCGATGCCGAACTGGCCGCGGTACGGCTGCCCGTCGATCACGATCGCGCCACCGATGCCCGTGCCCAGCGTGATCAGCACCAGGTCGGCCTGGTTCTGCGCGGCGCCGAAGCGCCACTCTGCCCAGCCGGCGGCGTTCGCGTCGTTGTCGACCAGCACCGGCAGTCCCGTGCGACGGGCGACCGCGTCGCGCAACGGCTCGTGGCGCCAGGCCAGGTGCGGCGCGAACAGGACGGTCGACTGCGTCGCGTCGACGAAGCCCGCCGCGCCCACCCCGATCGCGCGGATGTGGTGCTCGCGCCGGAACTCCTCGGTGATCTCGGCGATCGCGTCGATGACCTCGAGCGGCTCGGTCGTCGGTGTCTCCCGCCGGAGCCGCGCCAGCACACGGCCGTCGTCGTCCACGACACCGGCGGCGATCTTGGTGCCCCCGATGTCGATGCCGACCGCGAGCGCCATCAGACGGGCTCGACGCGCGCCAGGTCAGCCGCACCGATGATGCCGGCCTCGTTGCCCAGCGCGGCCAGCCGCAGCGAGGCGGCGGGCCGGTGCGCCCGGGCGGGTAGGTGGGTCTCGAAGGCGTCGACGACGCTCGCCATGAGCAGGTCGCCGGCCGCGGAGACGCCGCCGCCGATCGCGATGACGCTGGGGTCGAGGATCGTGGCCAGGACCGCTGCCCCCTCGCCGATCCAGCGGCCGAGCTCGCCGAGCAGCTCGACCGCGAGCGGATCGCCGTCCTGCGCGAGTTTCGTGACTCCCGGCCCCGTGATGCGGCCGAGGTCGCCGTTCACGAGTGCCGCGATCGCGGCCGACCCGGGATCGCCGTTGGTGACGCGCTCGCGGGCGTCGCGGACGAGCGCGCTCCCGCTGCCGTACTGCTCGTAGCAGCCGCGCTGACCGCAGCCGCACAGGATGCCGTCCGGGACGACCCGCATGTGGCCGATCTCCGCCGCGACGCCGAAGCCGCCGCGGAACAGCTGGCCCTGGTGGACGATGCCCCCGCCGATGCCCGTGCCGATCGTGATGAGCAGCAGGTCGTCGGTGTCCTCGCCGGCGCCGAAGCGGAACTCGCCCCACGCGGCCGCGTTCGCGTCGTTCTCGACGACGACGGGCAGGTCGACGAGCGCCCTGACGTGCTGGCCGAGGGGCTCCTCGCGCCAGTCGATGTTGGGCGCGAACCGCACCGTGGAGCGGTCCTCGCCCACGAACCCCGCCGCACCGATGCCGATGCCGGCGGCCAGCTCGTCGCCGGTCAGCCGGTCGACCAGGTCGGCGACGACGGCCGGGATCTTGGACGCGTCGGTGGGAGTCGGCTCGGCGAGCGAGTCGAGGATCTCACCGGTGTCCGACACGAGGCCGGCCGCGATCTTGGTGCCGCCGATGTCGACGCCGATGGCATGGGTCACTGCTCCTCCTGGGACGGCTGCGGCGCGAGCGCCGAGTCGACGAGATCGCGCAGGGAACGGGCCAGCCCTAAGGCCGACTCCTTCACGGAGGCGATGGCATCGGGGTTGTCGTGCACGAAGCCCACGACCTGACAGACGGGGCACCACGCGGCGCTGCAGACGTGCTCCGAGGCAGACCCGGCGCCGGCATCCGTGCCGGGCGCGAGCGCCCTGAACAGCTTGAACGCCTCCTCGGCGACGCTGCCGACGGCCTCGTCGTCGACGGGCGACGACGCCTCGGACGCCGATGCGTCCGGACCGGGTGTGTTCACCGCGCCTCGACCTGCTTCTTCAACCCCTTGAGGGCGGTGTCGATGATGACCTTCTCGGCCTTGCGCTTGAGCATGCCGAGCAGGGGCACCTTGACGTCGACGGACAGCTGGTACGTGACGCGGGTGCGCTCGTCGGCGACCGGCTCGAGGACATAGGCACCGTCCATCGACTTCAGCATCGACCCGGGCTCCGCAAGGCTCCACGAGACCGCCCGCGAGCCGTCCCACACGTAGCCGAGGTCGTACTCGTCGCGGATGGGGGCGGCGTCGAGGACGAAGTGCACCTGCTGCGCGCGGCCGCCGTCGGTCGTGGCGACGACGTCGGCGGTCTTCACGCCGGTGGCCCACACGGGGTACGACGTGAAGTCGGCGATGACGTCCATGATCCGCTCGGCGGGAGCGTCGATGACGATGTCGCTGGTGGTCCGGGCCATCACCCCTCCAAGTCCTGGTCGCCGTGTCGACCCCATGCTAGTGGCTCAGCGGCGGGATGCCCGCGCCGGGCGGCGCGCCCGATGCCGCCACGCCCGTGCCGTCGCGCCGGGCGCGTGCGAGTAGCCTGCCGTACGTGAGACAGCCCTCGATGCCCGCCCTGGGCAACCTCAGCCAAGACATCCTCGACCGCCTCCCCGCCCACGCCGACGACGCCGCCCTGGCCCGTCTGGACGGCGACTCGTGGGTCGACGTGACGCTGGGCGAGTTCCACCGCGACGTCCTGGCCGTCGCCAAGGGACTTGTCGCCGCAGGCGTGTCGACCGGCGACCGCGTCGCCCTGCTGTCGAAGACCCGGTACGAGTGGACCGTCGCCGACTACGCGATCTGGTGGACGGGCGCCGCGACCGTGCCGATCTACGAGACCTCGTCGGCGTCCCAGATCGCGTGGATCCTGTCCGACTCCGGCGCCGTCGCGGCGATCGTCGAGACCGGCCAGCACCGCGTCCGGCTCGAGGAGTCGCGGGCCGAGGCCCCCGCGCTCGAGCACGTCTGGACGCTGGAGGGCGGCGGGCTCGATGAGATCGCGGCGCTCGGTGCCGACGTCACCGACGAGGCGCTGGAGGAGCGCCGCGCGGCCCTGACGAGCGACACCCTCGCGACGCTGATTTACACGTCCGGCACGACCGGGCGCCCCAAGGGCTGCCGGCTCACGCACGGCAACTTCCGCTACGAGCTGGACGCCGCGACGTCCCAGCTGGCCGCGCTGTTTGCGACGGAGGACGCGTCGACGCTGCTGTTCCTGCCCCTCGCGCACGTGTTCGCCCGCGTCATCCAGGTCGGCGCCATCCGGTCGGGTGCCAAGCTCGGCCACACCGCCGACGTCAAGGACCTCGTGAGCCACCTGGGCACGTTCCAGCCGACCTTCGTCCTGGCCGTCCCCCGCGTGTTCGAGAAGGTGTTCAACTCAGCGAGCGGCAAGGCGTACGCCGACGGGAAGGGCAAGATCTTCGATCGCGCCGCCGCGACGGCGATCGCGTACAGCCGGGCGCAGGACGCCGGGAAGCCGGGCCTGGCCCTGCGGGCACGCCACGCGCTGTTCGACCGGCTCGTCTTCGGCAAGTTGCGCACGGCCCTCGGCGGCAAGGCGGAGTGGGCGATTTCCGGCGGCGCTCCGCTCGGCGACCGGCTCGCCCACTTCTATCGGGGCATCGGCGTCACGGTGCTCGAGGGCTACGGCCTGACCGAGACGACCGCGGCCCTGTGCGTCAACACCCCCGAAGGCCAGCGCGTCGGCTCGGTCGGGCGTCCCATGCCCGGCACCGAGGTGCGGGTCGGGAGCGACGGCGAGCTGAGCTTCCGCGGTCCTCAGGTCTTCGGCGGCTACTGGAACAACGACGAGGCGACCGCGGCCGCGATCGACGCCGACGGCTGGTTTGCGACCGGCGACCTGGGAGAGGTCGACGCCGATGGCTTCGTCCGGATCACGGGCCGCAAGAAGGAGATCATCGTGACGGCCGGCGGCAAGAACGTCGCCCCCGCCGTGCTCGAGGACCACGTCCGCGCCCACCCCTTGGTCAGCCAGTGCCTCGTGGTCGGTGACGGCAAGCCGTTCGTCGCGGCGCTCATCACGATCGACGAGGAGACCTGGACCGGCAGCCTCGACGACCCCGAGCTCCTCGCCGAGGTGCAGAAGGCCGTCGACGGCGCCAACGCCCAGGTCTCGCGGGCCGAGTCGATTCGCAAGTTCCAGATCCTGTCGGAGGACTGGACCGAGGAGAACGGCTATCTGACGCCGTCGTTCAAGGTCAAGCGCAACGCCGTCCTGCGCGACTTTCACGACACGGTCGAGGCGCTCTTCGTCAGGTAGTCCAGCCAGTCGGCGGTCAGCCGGTCTGTCGTCAGGCCGAAGGACGCGTCGAGCGCGCGCTCGACCGACGTCCCGCCGATGATGGCCTCGTAGAACGCGACGACCTCGGCCGTGGAATACCGTTCACCGAGCATCCGGAAGATCATCCACGCCGACTCATAGACCGCGCCGAGCCCGTGCCGGGTCGACCCGAAGTCGGCGTCGGCGGGCAGCCGGGTGGGCGCTCTGCCGGCCGCCACCTCGGCCAGCACCTGACCCGCGCTGACCGACAGCGGCGCTGTGTCGTCGCGCAGGGCCACATAGTCGGCGAATCCCTCGACGACCCAGTTGGCGGCCCGCGTGCCGACGGCCGGGGTCAGGGCGTGGGTCGCCTCGTGGGTCAGGACGATCTGCGCGGCGCGGCGGTCCATCGTCGCGAACACCGTGGGGTTGAGCACCACGACCGCGTCGCTGGTCTCGCCGTCGCCGTCGATGTCGGTCGTGACGGCCGCGATCTGCGCGACGTCGGCCGGCGGCTGGCCGACGACCGCGGCCATCTGCTCCTGCGTCGCAGGTGAGACGACGACCAGATCGGGCCCGGTCGACGGCACGACCCGCTCGACGGCCGTCCGGGCCCGTGAGGCCAGGTCGTCCACCGGCACCGTCACTCCCCCGCCGCCGATCGCGATGACGACCCGGCCGTCGTCCCGGTCGACCGTGACCGCGCCCAGCAGCCACACCGGGACGCTGCCCGAGCGCCGGCCGGCTCCCACGATCGACACCGTGCCATCGTCCTCCGGCGCGATCGTCAGCTCGATCGTCGCGCGGTGCGTGGTGGCGGCCTCGAGCCCCGAATCGCCGGAGGGCCGCCACTCGACCTCCGCGACCGCGGTCGACGAGCCGTCCTCGCGATCGGGCACGTCACCGCCGCTGACGTAGCGGAACGTCGCTCCTGGGGCGGCGACGGCGGCCAGGGACCGCCACGTGCGCACCGCGAACTCGCGGGCAGCGGGCAGGTCGCCCGCCGCGGCGACGAACTCCGCCTCGGAGCCGGCGTCGGTGAGATCGCGCAGCTGGGCGGTCAGCTGGCCGGAGACGTCGCTCGGCAGCTCCGCGGCGCGTTGGGCTGTCGTGACGTCGTGCCACGGGCGCTGCCACAGCAGCAGGGCGCCCGCGAGCAGGGCCAGCACCACGACCGCCGCCACGTTGGGCGACGGCCGGAGGCAGCGGTCAGCCAACCCGCGCCGCGCGGGTGAACCCGCCCAGGCCCGTGATCTCGACGCTCTTGCCCGGACGCGGTGCGTGCACGACGCGGCCGTTGCCGAGGTAGAGGCCGTCGTGCGACATGTCGCCGTACGCGACGATGTCACCCGGCTGCAGCTCGTCCATCGACACGGACGTGCCGGACGCGATCTGGGGGCCGACGACGCGAGGGATCGAGACCCCGGCCGCCGCCCACGACTTCATGACGAGACCCGAGCAGTCCCACCCGTTGGGGCCCGTGCCGCCGTAGACGTACGGGTCGCCGATCTGCGACAGCGCGAAGTCGAGGGCCTTCTGGGCGCGGCCCGAGGCCTTGATCTCGAAGTCGACGTCGGTGTTGCTCTGGTTGAACTTCGCCTGCTCCGCGGCCGTCAGCCGGGCCAGCTCGGTCTTCGCGGCCTCGTACCTGGTGCGGATCTCGGCACGGCGGGCGTCGGCGTCCTTCGTGGCCTTCAGCAGCGCCCTCTTGCGGTCCTTGAGCTGCGCGCGGCGGTTCTTGAGCTCCTTGCTGATCTCGCCGAACTGCGCGAGGGCGTCGGCGCGTGTGTTGTTCAGCGCGCGGACGGCGCCGATGCCGGCGAGGAACTGCTCGGGATCGTCGCTGCTGAGCAGGTTCGCGGTGGGGCCGAGCGGCGCGTCGAGCTGCTGCTGCACGATGGCGCCGCTGAGCTCGTCCTTCTGGGCCGTGTAGAGCACCATGCCGCTGTCGATGTCGGCGCTGATGTCGTCGATCTCGGTCTGCGTCTGCTTGACCTGGACGCCGAGCTGGTTGACCTGCTCGTTCATGACCTCGACCTCGTGGAACGCCGCCTCGACGTCCTTCACGGTGATCTTCGGCTCGGCCTGCGCGGACGGGATCGCGAAGGCGCCGGCGGCGAGCACGAGGCTCGCGATGAGGGCGGTTCCGCGACGTGGGACACGTGGCATGCGCACGCAGTTCTCCTGGGGTCCTCGACGTCTACCGGGTGAGCTGACGGGTTCGGGCCTCGGATTGCCCTACGCCGCGCGCGAACGCACGACGATTCACCCCAGTTGCTTGGTTCCCCGGTTCGCCCCAGACATCTTCCCCATGGCTGCAGCGACTCGACGGAGCGTCCGACACCGACCTGGAGGTCGGCGTTCACCGGACGCACAGTAAGCCACTCTAGGTGCACCCCGGGGTCAGTTCAACTTCGACGGGCCGATCACATCGCCTGGGTCTCGGGTCCGGTGACGGGCGTCACGAGCCGCAGGGGCGGCGTGAGCCCGGCGTCGGACAGGACGCTCAGAGCGGCCATCTCCTCGGCGTCGATCTCGATGCCCGCCGGGGGTGCGCCGAGCAGGAACGTGACGACGCAGTCGCCGCAGGCGCTGGGGCCGCGGACGACGCAGCGATCGCAATCGACGACGACCGAGTCGCCCTGGTGTGACCCGTGCTGCGTCATGCGTGCCTCCTGGTGTGGGGAAGACCCCGGATCCCGGGGACATCCACGACGCTAGGAGCCGCTGCCGACAAAAACGCCGTGGACGCCGAGGTCCGCCGGACTGTCGGAGCGTCCGCCTAGCGTGTGCGCCGTGGAAGCCGTACAGGGAACGTTCGACGAGCTGGGCCGTCATCTGGCCGATGTCACCTTCTGCGTCGTCGACCTCGAGACGACCGGTGGCTCGGCCGCCAAGGGGTCGAAGATCACCGAGGTCGGCGCGGTCAAGGTGCGCGGCGGCGAGGTGCTGGGCGAGTTCCAGACCCTCGTCAACCCCGACGAGCTGATCCCCGCCTACATCACGGTGCTGACCGGCATCACGAACCAGATGGTCGTCGCGGCCCCGCGCATCGCCGAGGTGCTGCCCAGCTTCCTCGAGTTCGCCCGCGGCACGGTCCTGGTCGCCCACAACGCGCCGTTCGACGTCGGCTTCCTCAAGCACTTCAGCCGCCAGCTCGACATCCCGTGGCCCGGCTTCGAGACGCTCGACACCGCGGTGCTCGCACGCCGGGTGCTGAGCCGCGAGGAGGTGCCGAACTGTAAGCTCTCGACGCTGGCGGCGGCGTTCCGTGCCACCACGTCCCCCAACCACCGCGCGCTCTCTGACGCCCGCGCGACGGTCGACGTCATGCACGGGCTCTTCGAGCGACTCGGCCCCCTGGGCGTCACGACGCTCGAGGAGGTGTCGACGTACACCTCCAAGGTCAAGCCCGAGCAGCGCCGCAAGCGGCACCTCGCCGACCACCTCCCCGAGAAGCCCGGCGTCTACCTGTTCCGCGACGCCCGCGACCAGATCCTGTACGTCGGCACGTCCCGCAACCTGCGCACCCGCACGCGCTCGTACTTCACGAAGGCCGAGACGCGCACCCGCATGGGCGAGATGGTCATGCTGGCCGACCGCATCGAGGGCATCGTGTGCGCGACGGCGCTCGAGGCCAACGTCCGCGAGCTGCGGCTCATCGGCGCGCACCGGCCGCCGTACAACCGCCGCTCGCGCTTCCCCGACCGGCTCAGCTGGCTCAAGCTCACCCGCGAGCCGTGGCCACGGCTGTCGATCGTCCGCAAGATCCTCGACGACGACGCCGACTACATCGGTCCCTTCCGTGGCCGCTCGGCCGCCGAGGACGCCCTGACGGCGTTGCACGACTCCTTCCGCATCCGCCAGTGCACACCGCGCCTCGCGCTGAAGTCGCGCTCGTCGGCGTGCGCCCTGGCCGAGATGGGCCACTGCCTGTCGCCGTGCGACGGATCGGCCGACCCCGACGAGTACGCCGCCGAGGTCGCCGACGTCCGCCGCGCCATGACCGGCGACCCCGCCGACCTGGTGACGTCCGTGCGCCGGCACATGCTCGATCTCGCGATGTCCGAGCGCTTCGAGGACGCGGCCGTCTGGCGTGACCGGCTCACCGCGTTCCTGCGCGCCGCCCGCCGCACGCAGCGGCTGCTCGAGCTCACCGCGGTCGACGAGCTGGTGGCCGCGGCCCCGCACCCCGAGGGCTGGGAGATCCACGTCATCCGGTTCGGCCGGCTCGCCGCGGCGGGCATCCTCCCCCGCGGCGTCCATCCCACCGGCTGGGTCGACGCCCTGCTGGCGACGGCCGAGACCGTCGTCGGCGGCTTCGGCCCCATCCCGGCGGCGACGGCCGAGGAGACCGAGACGCTGCTGCGCTGGCTCGACGCACCGGGCATGCGCATGGTGCGGGGCGCGTGGCACTCGCCGCTGGAGAGCGCCGCGCGCCACCTCGAGCCGTTCGAGCACGCCAGCGCCGCCTGGCACGACCTCCACACCTCGGCCTGACGGCATAGGCTGGCGCCATGATCACCGCCATCGTCTTCATCCAGGCCGACGTCGCGAAGCTCTCCGAGATCGCCGAGCACATCGCCGCGATCGACGGCGTCAGCGAGGTCTACTCCGTGACCGGCGAGCTGGATCTCGTCGCCATGGTGCGCGTCCGCCAGATCGACGACGTGGCGGCGGTCGTGGCCGACCAGGTCAACAAGGTCGACGGCATCGTGTCGACGCAGACCCAGATCGCGTACCGCGCCTACAGCCAGCACGACCTCGAGGACGCCTTCAGCATCGGCCTCTGAGCCACCCGGCGCGACGGCCCGGAGACGAGCTCAGGCGAGGCGGGCGGGGAAGCCGCCGGTGGCGACGGGGCCCCAGCGGGTGGGCGTGATCCGCAGGAGGCACTTGCCCTGGTCGATCATGGCCTGGCGGTACTCGTCCCAGTCCGAGTGCTCGCCGGAGATGTTCCGGAAGTACTCCACGAAGCCGTCGAGCGCCTCCGGCACGTCCAGCACCTCGCAGGTGCCGTCGACCTGCACCCAGGCGTCGTTGAACTCGTCCGAGAGCACGACGACGCTGACATCGGGCCGGTGGCGGGCGTTCCGCGACTTCGCGCGCTCCGGGTACGACGCGATGACGAGCCGTCCGCTGTCGTCGACTCCGCCGGTCACCGGCGACGCCTGGGGCGTGCCGTCAGAGCGCTGCGTGATGAGCAGCATCTTGTGACGCGGGCGGACGAATTGGAGCAGCTGGTCGAGATCGACCGTGGTCGTGGTGGCGATGGTTCGAGGCATGTCCGCGACGTTACCCGGCGAGCTCCTGGGTCGCCGCGGCCCATTGCGCCAAGGTCTCGGCGGCGGAGCCGGAGTCGATCGACGTCCGGGCCCGGTCGACGCCGGCGGCCAGGCGGTGCAGCAGTGGCCCGCCCGCGGCCTCGTGCGCGGCGATCGCCGCACCGGCGTTGAGCAGCACCGCGTCGCGGACGGGTGACACCTCGCCGGCGACGACGCGGCGGAACACGTCGGCGTTGAACGTGGGGTCGGCTCCCCGCAGGCTCTCCGGAGAGGCGAGCGTGAAGCCGAGCTCGCGGGGGTCGAGCAGACTCTCCTCGACGGTGCCGCCGGCGACCTCCCACACGCGCGTCGCGTCGGTGATCGTGATCTCGTCGAGACCGTCCTCGCCGCGGAACACGAATGCGTCGTGGCCGCGGGTCGCGAGCACTCCGGCCATCAGCGGCGCCATGCGGACGTCGGCGCACCCGATCGCCGAGGCGGCCGGCTGGGCCGGATTCGTCAGCGGACCGAGGAAGTTGAACGGCGTCGCGATGCCGAGCTCGCGCCGCGGCACCGCGGTGTGACGGAACGACGGGTGGAACACCGGGGCGAAGCAGAACGTGATGCCGCAGCGCGCGAAGACATCGGGGATGCGGGCGGCCGGCACGTCGAGCCGGATGCCGAGCACCTCGAACACGTCGGCCGTGCCGCTGGAGCTGGACGCGGCCCGGTTGCCGTGCTTGACGACCCCGACCCCGGCGCCGGCCGCGACGACCGCCGACATCGAGGAGATGTTGACGGTGCGGGCCCGGTCGCCCCCGGTGCCGACGATGTCGACGAACCGTCCCGGGATGTCCAGGCGCGTGGCGCGCGCGAGCATCGCGTCGGCGAGACCCCGCAGCTCCTCGGCCGTCTCACCCTTGGCGCGAAGCCCCACGGCGAATCCGGCGATCTGCGAGTCGGTCGCCTCACCGGCCAGGATCTGGTCCATCGCCCACACGGTCGTGGACGCGTCGAGGTCGTGACCGGCCACGAGCGTTGTGAGGACGTCGGACCACGTCTGCGGCATCCGGCGCCTCAGCCGGGCTGCAGCACGCCGCGGGCCAGGTCGATGACGACCTCGGCCAGACGGATCGGCTCGATCGGGTGCGGGACGGCTGCCTCGGCGCGCGACCACGTGGCCAGCCAGGCGTCCTGCGGGCGTCCGGTCAGCACCAGGACGGGCGGGGCCTGGTAGATCTCGTCCTTGATCTGCCGGGCGATGCCGAGCCCGCCGGCGGGCACCGCCTCACCGTCCAGGATGACCAGATCGATGCCCCCCGCGTCGAGGTGCTGGAAGACGACCGGCTCGGTCGCGCACTCGACGTACTCAAAGGGCGGGAGGTCGGGGTGGGGACGAGCTCCGAGGGCTGCCAGCACAGTGCCGCGGACCTCGCGATCGTCGCTGTAGACCAGGACACGCAGGGGCTTGTGCTCGCTCACGGGTCGATCGTACATAATGATCGGGTGGCGACTACATCAGTGATTCCTGCTTCCCGACTGCACGGCCAGGAAGGCCGACCCTCGATGGTGACGGTGGGCACCGTTGTCTGGCTGTCGAGCGAGCTGATGTTCTTCGCGGCATTGTTCGCGGCGTACTTCACGATCAAGAACATCTCGCCCCAGCTGTGGGACCAGGAGACCGAGCTGCTCAACGTGCCGTTCGCCCTGGCGAACACCACGATCCTCGTGCTGTCGTCCATCGCCTGCCAGTACGGCGTGTTCGCCGCCGAGCGCGGCAAGGCCGGGCGCACGGGCAAGCTGTACCAGGTCGGCCAGTGGGGCATGCGGGAGTTCTTCGTCCTCACCTACCTGATGGGCGCGGTCTTCATCGGCGGCCAGGCCACCGAGTACGCCGAGCTCGTCCACGAGAACCTGACGCTCTCCAGCTCGCCCTACGGCAGCCTGTTCTACCTCGCGACCGGGTTCCACGGCATCCACGTCGTCGGCGGCCTCCTCGCCTTCCTGCTCGTCATCGGGCGCACGTTCGCGGCGCGCCGATTCACCCACGAGCAGGCCATCTCGGCGATCGTCGTGTCCTACTACTGGCACTTCGTGGACATCGTTTGGGTCGGCCTTTTCATCACCATCTACGTGATCAAATAAGGCAAGCCTTCATCACAGCATCTCGCCTGCCGAAAGGTAGGCTGGCAGCCCTTCCAGGAATGAGGTCCTCGGTGCGGAAATTGTCCACCAGACGCCGGCATCCACTCGCCGGTTTCGTCGTGCTCTTGATGGGTCTGTTCGTGGCGGGGGGCATGTACTACGCGATCGCCCCCAAGCCCGCCGAGGCGCAGACCACCACGGCGAACGACGTGGAGGCCGGCCGTCAGCTGTTCCTCATCGGCTGCGCGAGCTGTCACGGCCAGAACGCCACCGGCATCGAGACGCAGCGCGGCAACAACTACGGACCGTCCCTGATCGGCGTCGGCGCAGCCGCCGTCGACTTCCAGGTCGCGACCGGTCGCATGCCCATGGCGCAGACCGCACCGCAGGCTCCCGACAAGCCTCGCGAGTACGACGAGGAGGAGACCCGCCAGCTGGCGGCGTACGTCGCCTCCCTGTCACCCGGCCCCGCGATCCCGGACGGCGAGTACACCGACCTGGACAAGGCGTCCGTCGAGGACATCCGTGAGGGTGGCGAGCTGTTCCGCGCCAACTGCACCGCGTGCCACAACTCCGTCGGCGCCGGCGGCGCGATGCCCGGCGGCAAGTACGCCCCGTCGCTGAAGGGCACGAGCGCCACGCACATCGCCGAGGCCATGATCACCGGCCCCCAGCAGATGCCCGTCTTCTCCGACGACGTCATCACGCCCGAGGACAAGCGCAACATCATCGCGTACGTCAAGCAGGTCCAGGGCCAGCCCAACTACGGCGGGCTCGCCGGCGGTGGCCTCGGCCCCGTCGTCGACGGCCTGTTCACGTGGATCATCGGCATCGGCGGCCTCGTGATCGCCGCGATCTGGATCGGCGCCCACGGAGCGAGAGTGAAGAAGCGATGAGCGACGAGCTGCAGCCCGTACCCGAGTCCGAGCCGATCCGGGACCCGGGTCTCCCCGAGCACCAGTACCGTCCGCAGGACGTCGACGAGTCGCAGGCCCGTCGCACGGAGCGCCAGATCTCGCTGATGTTCCTGACCGCCGCGGCGCTGTTCGTCGCGTTCGTCGTCGCGTACCTCGCGATCGACGCCGATCAGACCTTCCTCGGCTGGTCCGCACAGAACTTCGCGTTCGGCATGTCGCTCGGCGTGGGCATGCTGCTCATCGGCGTCGGCATCATCCAGTGGGCCAAGAAGCTCATGGGCGATCACGAGATGATCGAGATGCGTCACCCCTCGGCGTCGTCCGAGGAGGACCGCGTCGCGGTCATGAAGGACATCAACGCGGGCATCGAGGAGTCCGGCTTCGGCCGCCGTCCCATGATCCGCAGGAGCCTGTTCGCCGCGATGGGCATGCTGGGCCTCCCGGCCATCGTCCTGCTCCGCGATCTCGGCCCCACGCCCCACAGCCAGCGGGTGACCGTCTGGAAGAAGGGCATGCGCCTGGTCAACGACGTCACGGGCACGCCGATCAAGCCGTCCGACATGCAGGTCGGCCAGCTGGTCAATGGCCAGCCCGCCATCGTGTACGAGACCGACGCCGACGGCGAGCCGGTCCTGCACGGCACCGAGCTGCTGCAGGTCAAGTCGAAGGCCTCGATCATCGTCGTCCGCATGCGTCCGGAGGACATCACCGCCTCGAAGGGCCGCGAGAACTGGGGCGTCGACGGCATCTTGTGCTACTCCAAGATCTGCACGCACGTCGGCTGCCCGATCAGCCTGTGGGAGCAGCAGACGCACCACCTGCTGTGCCCCTGCCACCAGTCGACGTTCGACCAGGGCGACAACGGCAAGGTCATCTTCGGCCCCGCCGACAGGGCGCTGCCGCAGCTGCCGCTGGGCGTCGACGAGGAGGGCTACCTCATCGCCATGAGCGACTTCCCCGAGATCGTCGCGCCGAGCTATCCAGAACTCGCGCGTGACCAGAAGAAGTTGGACAATAAGTCATGAGCAGCAACGCGGAGTACACGCCGATCGAGCAGACCGGCGTGGGCAAGAAGGCGGCCGGCCCGGTCGGCTGGCTCGATGACCGCCTCGGCCTCGCCGGCGTGGCCAAGAAGAACCTTCGCAAGGTGTTCCCCGAGCACTGGTCCTTCATGCTCGGCGAGATCGCCCTCTGGAGCTTCGTCGTCCTGCTGCTGACCGGCGTCTTCCTGACGTTCTGGTTCCAGCCCAGCATGACCGAGGTGGAGTACCACGGGTCGTACCTGCCGTTCAACGGCCTCGAGATGTCCCAGGCCTACAAGTCGACGCTCGACATCTCCTTCGACGTCCGTGGCGGGCTCCTGATCCGCCAGATCCACCACTGGGCCGCCGCGCTGTTCGTCGCGGCGATGATCGTGCACATGCTGCGCGTGTTCTTCACCGGCGCGTACCGCAAGCCGCGCGAGATCAACTGGCTCATCGGCGTCGGGCTGTTCTCGCTCGGGCTCGTGGAGGGCTTCGCCGGCTACTCGCTGCCGGACGATTTGCTGTCGGGCACCGGCCTGCGCTTCGTCGACGGACTGATCCGCTCGATCCCGCTGGTGGGCTCGTACATCGAGTTCTTCCTGTTCGGCGGGGAGTTTCCCGGCGACGAGATCATCCCCCGTCTCTACATGGCGCACATCCTGCTGATCCCGGCGATCCTGCTGGGTCTCGTGGGCGCTCACATGCTGCTGCTGATCTACCACAAGCACACGCAGTGGCCTGGACCTGGACGCACGGAGCAGAACGTCGTCGGTTACCCGATGCTGCCGGTGTACGCCGCGAAGGCCGGCGGATTCTTCTTCGTCGTCTTCGGCTTCACCGCCATCATGGGCGCCCTGCTGCAGATCAACCCGATCTGGGCCTACGGCCCCTACAACCCGTCCGAGGTCACCGCCGGATCGCAGCCCGACTGGTACATGGGCTTCTCCGAGGGCCTCGTGCGTCTCATGCCCGGCTGGGAGACCACCTTCTTCAACTACACCTGGAGCTGGAACGTCTTTATCCCCGGGGTGGGCGGATTGACGAGCCTGTTCGTCATCCTGGGTGCCTGGCCGTTCATCGAGCAGTGGATCACCGGCGACAAGCGCGACCACCACCTGCTCGAGCGTCCCCGCAACGCCCCGGTGCGCACCGCGCTGGGCGTCGCCGGCATGACGGCTTACGGCGTCGCGTGGGCCGCGGGTGGAAACGACGTCATCGCGACGCAGTTCCACATGGACATCTACATGCTGACGTGGATCTTCAGGATCGCGTTCTTCGTGGCCCCGGTCATCGCGTTCTTCATCACCAAGCGCATCTGCATCGGGCTGCAGCGGGCGGATGCCAACCGCATCCTGCACGGCTACGAGACCGGTGTCATCGAGCGGTCGCCCGACGGCGGCTTCTCCGAGCGCCACGCTCCCCTGCCGGCCGGTGCGCAGTTCACGCTGACCGCCCACGAGCGGGTCCCGGTCCTCGCGGCGCCCGCCGAGACAGACGCGAACGGCGTGGCCGCACCACATTCCCGCAAGGAGAAGGTGCGTGCGTGGGTCCGTCACCGGTACTACCGCGACACCCTCGACAAGCCCACCGTCGAGGACGTCCACCACGCCGAGGAGCACCTCGGTCACCTCGACGGACACCCCGTGGAGCTCGGCGACGAGTTCCAGGGCGTCTCGGAGACGGGTGTCCCCCGCGTCCACTGACCGTCCAGCACGACCACGAAGCCCCCGTCAGCTCCTCTGGCGGGGGCTTCGTCGTCGCCGTCCCTCCCCGTTCGCGCCGGGCGTCGCGCCTGAGCCGGGACGCCGGACGGACGATGAGGGGTTCGGGTCGCCCCAGCAACCCGGAACCCTCATCGTCAGTCGACGACGTCGTCCTCGGGGGTCGTGGTGGCGGGTGCGGCGGCCTGGAGGGCGGAGCCCGCGGTCCACGTGTCCCAGGAGACGTTCCAGTCCGTCCAGCCGTTGCGGTCCTCGAGCGCCCGGGGGCTGTTGACGTACTTGACCACGTCGCCGCGCTGCGAGCGCTCGTACAGCCACTTGGCGTCGGCCGTGCTCATGCCGGTGCAGCCGTGGCTGACGTTGTCGCGACCCTGCGAGCCGACCGACCAGGGCGCCGCGTGGAGGAACTCGCCGGAGTTGGTCAGACGCATCGCCCAGCGGACGTCCTCGATGTTGTAGTAACCGGGGTCCTCGGAGTCGACGCCCGTCGTAGCGGCGTCCATGTCGATCGAGGAGAACTTCTCCATGATGATCTTGATGCCCTCACGGGTGCGATGCGTGTCGTCTCCCGTCGTGACGGGGATGCGGCGGACGACCTGGTCGTCGACGCTGTACGTCAGGCGGTGACGGGCGACGTTGACCGTCGTGATGACCTTCTTGCCGACCTGGAAGTCGATGTCCTGGTCCTGCTGACCGAACACTCCCCCGCCCGCCGGCAGGCTGTTGAGCCGCAGCTTGACGTTGATCTTGGTGTTGGCCGGCCAGAACTCCTGGGGACGGTAATGCGCCTCGGTGTCGCTGAACCAGGTCCATGAGCCGGTCGTTCCGTTGTCGGTCGTGACGGTCATGTACTTCTCGTACAGCTCACGGTTTTTGACCGGCAGGTCGAACGTCACGATGACCGGCATGCCGACTCCCACGGTCTCGCCCTCCAGGGGCGCGACCGATGGATACGTCTGCTGCTCGAGGGTCAGCGCCTGCGTGCTGAAGGCGCTGGCGACGGTGATCTGCTCACCGTCCTCGCCGACACCGGTCACGGAGAGGTCGTACGCCGTGCCGGGCTCCAGGCGGCTGCCGGCCCGCCAGCCCTTGTCGTTGATCGTGCCGGGGATCTCCGTCGCACCGTCGGCGGTCTTGAGCGTCGCCGCGGAGACCTTGCCGTCCTCGGCGATGACCTTGACGGTCGTGCTGACTCGCACATCGGTCGCGCCGTTGACGACATTGGGCGTCAGGACGACCGGGTCCTTGGTGTCGTCGGGGGTCACGGCGTCCTTGGCGTCCTTGACCGAGCAGGCCGACAGGACGACCATCGAGGCGCAGAGCAGGGCAGCGGGGCGGCGAAGGGCGATCACCACGACAGTTTACGTGGTCCCCCAGCACGTCCCGTGGCATCGCGGCGCGTTCCGGGCACGAGAGAGGCGGCACCACCCCTCGGGGTGGTGCCGCCTGGTCCAGCTCGATGCACGCTCAGTGGGCGTGGATGCCTCGGTAGTACTCGAAGATCCAGCCGCACACCATGACCGCTCCGATGCCGCAGCCGATGATGAACAGCCACCATCCGAGCACGACGCCGAGCACGACGACCGCGAGGGCCATCGCGCAGAACAGCGGCCACCAGCTGTACGGCGGGAAGAAGCCCTGCTCGCCGGCGCCCTCGATGATCTCACCGTCGCTGCGGTCCTCGGGACGATCGGGGATCTGCTTGGCGACGACACCCAGGTAGAACCCCAGCAGGACGCACAGCAGGGTCGTCATGACCAGCGCGGTCGTGCCGGTCGGGTCCTTGGTCAGCACCCAGTAGACCGGCGAGATGAGCAGGAAGAAGATCCCGCACGCCAGGATGGTCCATGTCTCAGCCTTCATGGATCAGCGACCGTCCTTGTTCTCTTGATCGGGTTCAGCATCGTACGACTCGGCCTGCATGCGGCCCTCGGCCTGCCCCTTCTTGCCGCTCACATCGGGCGCGTCGGCGAACATCGAGTTCTCGCCGGGGTTGTGCGCGAGCTCGAGCGCCGCGATCTCGGGGTGGTGCAGATCGAATGCGGGGCTCTCGGACCGGATGCGCGGCAGCGAGGTGAAGTTGTGCCGCGGCGGGGGCGACGACGTCGCCCACTCCAGCGATCGTCCCCAGCCCCACGGATCGTCGAGGTTGACCAGGGGGCCCTTGCGGGACTTCCAGACGTTGAAGAAGAACGGCAGCGTCGAGGCGCCGAGCAGGAAGGCACCGATCGAGGAGATCTCGTTCAGCGTCGTGAAGCCGTCACTGGGGCTGTAGTCGGAGTAGCGCCGCGGGAAGCCCTCGACGCCGAGCCAGTGCTGCACCAGGAACGTCAGGTGGAAGCCGATGAACAGCAGCCAGAAGTGGATCTTGCCGAGCTTCTCGTCGAGCATGCGACCGGTCAGCTTGGGCCACCAGAAGTAGAAGCCGGCGAACATCGCGAACACGACGGTGCCGAACACCACGTAGTGGAAGTGCGCCACGACGAAGTAGCTGTCCGACAGCTGGAAGTCCAGCGTCGGCGACGCCAGGATGACGCCGGTCAGGCCGCCGAACAGGAACGTCGTCAGGAAGCCGAGCGCGAAGATCAGCGGGGTGTCGAAGGACAGGGATCCGCCCCACAGCGTGCCGATCCAGTTGAAGAACTTGACTCCCGTGGGCACCGCGATCAGGAATGTCATGAACGAGAAGAACGCGAGGTCGACCGAGCCCGTGACGAACATGTGGTGGGCCCACACCGCGACCGAGAGGGCCGCGATCATGAGCGTCGCGCCGACGAGGCCGACGTAGCCGAAGATCGGCTTGCGGGCGAAGACCGGCAGGATCTCGGTGATGATGCCGAAGAACGGCAGCGCGATGATGTAGACCTCGGGGTGGCCGAAGAACCAGAACAGGTGCTGCCACAGGATCGGTCCGCCGTTGGCGGCGTCGAACACGTGCGCGCCCAGGCGGCGATCGGCCTCGAGCGACAGCAGCGCCGCGGCGAAGATCGGGAACGCGATCAGCACGAGCATGCTCGTGACCAGCGTGTTCCAGACGAAGATCGGCATGCGGAACATCGTCATGCCGGGCGCACGCATCGTGAAGATCGTGGTGATGAAGTTGACGCCACCGAGGATCGTGCCGAGACCGGACATCCACAGGCCCATGACCCACAGGTCACCGCCGACACCGGGTGAGTTCACCGCATCGCTCAGCGGGGCGTACGCGAACCAGCCGAAGCTCGCCGCGCCGCCGGGCACGAAGAAGCCCGAGACGACGATCGTGCTGCCGAACAGGTACAGCCAGTAGCTGAACATGTTGAGTCGCGGGAACGCGACATCGGGCGCACCGATCTGCAGGGGCATGATCGCGTTGCCGAAGCCGAAGAACAGCGGTGTCGCGAACATCAGCAGCATGATCGTGCCGTGCATCGTGAACAGCTGGTTGTACGTCTCGTCGTCGACGA
>JAOPXY010000108.1 GCA_025964895.1 Aeromicrobium sp. | reverse complement strand
GATCAAGATCCACAACCAGCTGAGCAAGAAGCAGATCCTGGAGGGTTACCTCAACACGATCTACTTCGGCAACGGCGCGTACGGCGTCGAGGTCGCGTCGCAGACGTACTTCGGCAAGTCGGCCTCGAAGCTCAACTACGCGCAGTCGGCCCTCCTCGCGACGATCATCAACAGCCCCAGCTACTACGACCCGTACGCCGAGGGCGCGCAGGCGCGCATCCAGCCGCGATTCAACTACGTCCTGAACGGCATGGTCGAGTCCAAGGCGATCACGGCCGAGGAGGCCGCGAAGTTCGCCGAGAAGCTGCCAGAGGTGCAGGACAAGCAGGACAACAACCGCTTCGGCGGCACGAAGGGCTACCTGCTGGCTGCGGTGAGGGATCAGCTGAGGGCCCTGGAGTTCAGCGACCAGCAGATCGAGGGCGGCGGCCTGCGGGTCGTCACGACGTTCAACTTCAACGCGCAGAAGGACGCGGTCGAGGCCGTCAAGGCCAACCGTCCGGCCGACGCCCCCGAGCTGCACCCCGCCCTGGTCTCGATCCAGCCCGGTACGGGCGCGGTGCGCGCGATGTACGGCGGACCGGACTTCATCGGGAGCGAGCAGAACTGGGCGATGCTCGGCACGCAGCCGGGCTCGACGTTCAAGGTGTTCGCGGTCATCGCGGCCCTGGAAAACGGTTACAGCCTGCAGACGACCCTGAACGGCAGCTCGCCCCTGTTCAACGACGAGGGCGAGCAGATCGCGGAGAATCAGGGTGACAGCGGCGGTGCCTCATTCGGTCGCATCCCCCTGTCGATGGCGACGCAGGAGTCTGTCAACACCGCCTTCGTCGACCTGATGCAGCAGATGGACGATGGACAGGAGAAGGTCTTCGAGGCCGCGCAGGAGGCGGGCATCCCCGCGTCCGTCCTGGACGCTCAGCGTGAGGCAGAAGGAGGAAGCCTTCCGCTCGTGACGCCGCTGGGCTACTTCCCGGTCGCGCCGATCGACATGGCCAACGCCTATGCGACGCTCGCCGCCGGCGGCAAGCGCGCCGACTGGTACATGGTCAAGAAGGTCACCGATGCCCAGGGCAACTCGTTGCACGAGCATGAGAACAAGAGCGAGCGGACGATCGACGAGGACGTCGCGGCTGACACGGTCTCGGCGCTGCAGGGTGTCGTCCGGGCCGGCACCGGCACGAACGCTCGGACCGTCTGCGTGACAGCAGGCAAGACGGGTACCGCGACGGCGGGAGCCGACGACGACCAGCACGTGTCGTCGTCGTGGTTCGCGGGCATCACCCCGAAGCTGGCGACGGCCGTGATGTACAACCGCGGCAAGGGCAACGAGGACCTCGAGGGCTACATGCTGCCGACGTTCTACGGCGGCCAGACCCCGGCGCAGACGTTCAAGACGTACATGAACGCGGTGCTCGACCCGACGGACTGCGGCACCTTCCCGCCGGCGGCGAACATCAGGGCCGACAAGGGCACGACCTATGTGGCGCCCAAGCCGAAGGCGACGAAGAAGACGTCGAAGCCCAAGCCGTCGAAGACGATCAGGACGCCCGAGCCCGATCCGACGACACCCGCGCCGCAGCCGACCACGCCCCCGGCGCCCGAGCCGACAGTCCCGCCGGCCCCGGAGCCGACGACCCCGACGACGACCGCCCCCCCGGCGACGCCCTGACGCCGGCGAGGCGCCTCAGCGCAGGTTGATGGCGTCGAACGTCGCGGTCGTGAAGCGGACCGCGACGTCGACGGTGTCGCCGACGGCGGGCGCCTCGGCGCGGCCGGGCAGGAAGATCATGCTGGCCTGCATGTGCGGGGGCTCGGCGAACCAGCGCTGCTGGCCGGCGATCGTGAACGGCGACAACGACAGCCCCGCCGCCTCGAGGCTCCCCTTGGCCAGCGACTTGCCGCGCCCGACGACGCCCGAGACGGCCTTGGGGGCCTCCAGGCCGATGCCGTGGCTCGTGCCGCCGGCGATAACCAGCAGCGTCCCGTCACGCGGCATGGGCCGCTGCCGGTAGCCGATGTGCTCGCCGCGCGCCACGAGGTGCGAGTCGAGCACGGTCGCCCGCACCGACAGCGCGCCGAGATCGCCCAGCCACAGCGAGGTGCCGATGCGCGGACGGAGGTCGAGGTGCGGCCGGCGGGCGCCCAGGGCGGCCAGCTCGCTCGGCGTCAGGTGCGAGACGTACAGCGTCGTCGTCTCGACCTGTGACGTGTCGAGCGCCGCGGCCCAGTTCTCGGCCTCGGTGTAGTTCCCGCCCTTGCCCCCGGAGCTGCCGAGCGGCAGATGGATCGCGAAGCCCTCCAGCGTCAGGTCGCCCAGCGCGGCGACGGCGGCGGCGAGCTCGTGGCGGTCGAGGCCGTGGCGCGCCATCGACGTCTCACCCTCCAGCGTGATGCGCGCGGTCGGTGCCGAGGCCGCGAGGGCCGCGATGTCGTCGACGCGGCCCAGCGTGTGGATGACCCGGTCGTCGAGCACGACGTCGCTGAAGAACGGGCGCCACGGCGTCAGCACCATGACGTCGCCGCCGAACGACTCGAGGGCGCCCGGCACCTCGGCGTACGTGCCGACGGCGATCGTGCCGGCGCCGAGCGCCGTCGCCTCGCGGGCCAGCAGGTCGCGGCCGAATCCGTAGCCGTTGCCCTTGATGACCGGGACGAGGCCGGGGGTCGCGGCCGCCACCGCGGACAGTCCCGCGCGCCAGCGGACGGCGTCGACGTCGAGCTCGAAGCCGCTCATCCTCGTCTCCTCATATATTCGGTGAAGCCCCGGTGGAGGAGGCGGTTGATCGGGAGGTCCCACTCGCCGAGGTACTCGACGGCCTCGCCGCCGGTGCCGACCTTGAACTGGATCAGCCCGATGTGCGAGTCGTCCGGGTCGAGGGTCTCGGTGATGCCGCGCATGTCGTACGTCGCGGCGCCCGCTGCCATCGCGTCTCGGATCATCTGCCACTGGATCGCGTTCGACCCGCGCACGTCGCGCTTCTCGGTGGTCGACGCACCGTACGAGTACCAGGCGTGCTCGCCCACGCGCACCATCGTGGTGGCGGCGACGAGATCACCCTCGTGGCGCGCCAGGTACAGCACCAGGCGGTCGGGCTCCTCGGCGGTGAGGGCGTCCCACATGCGCTCGAAGTACGACAGCGGACGCGGCGTGAAGTGATCGCGCTCGGCGGTCTCGGCGTAGACGCGGTGGAACTCGGGCAGATCGGCGCGCGCCCCGGTCGTGACCTCGACACCGGCCTTGGTCGCCTTCTTGATGTTGCGCCGCCACAGCTGGTTCATGCCGGCGAGCACGTCGTCCTCGGTGCGTCCGGCGAGGGGGAGCTGGAAGTTGAACTTCGGCTGTCCGGCGGAGAATCCGTTCTCGGTCGCGAGCTCCTTCCAGCCGAGCGCGGCAAGGCGCGCGGCGACGGCGACGGCCCGCTCGTCCAGGACGTCGGCGGGGACGTCGGACAGTGTCGTCAGCACCGGATCGGCAATCGCCTGCTTGATCGTGCCCGCGTGCCAGCGGCGCGTCACGACCGGTGGGCCCATGCGGACGCCGAACGAGCCCTGCTTCTTCAGGTGGGCCGTCATGGGGGTCAGCCAGCGGCCGAGATCGTCCTCGAGCCACTCGATCGCGGGGCCCTCCGGCAGGTACGCGAGGTACCGGTCGACCTTCGGCAGCTTGCGGTAGAGCACGAGGGCGCTGCCGACGAGCGTCGGGCCGTCGAACCAGCCGATCGACTCCCCCCGCCAGTCATTCTTGACCGTGGCCCAGGCCGGGGTCTGTAGGAAGCTGACCGACGATCTGCTCCGGACGTCTTCGAGGTGCTCGGCATCGGTGATGGGCCGGACACTCAGGGGGCCGAGGGAAGGTTCTAACGTCACCGCACCACGCTACCAACCGCCGCGGCAGCCTGCGGTCGCGCAGCATCGGTTAGGCTGACCTAAGTAACCCTCCCGGAAGGACCGATCGTGAAGACGTACGCAGCCACCGTGCTCGGCCGCAGGACGCTCTCCGCCCACCTCGTCACCGTGACGCTGGGAGGGATGACGGACTACCCGTCGACGGGTGTGCCGGACGAGTACGTCCGCGTCCTGATCCCACCGGCCGGCGCCGAGCTCGCGCTGCCGCAGATCGACGATAACTGGGCCATCACGTACCCCGAGGGGGCCACGGAGCCCGACTTCCGCGTCTACACGATCTCCGACCACCGCGTCGTCGACGGCGAGACCCAGATCGACCTCGACATCGCCCTGCACGACGAGGGCGTGGGCTCGGACTGGGCCCGCGGCTGCCGCCCGGGCGACCAGGTCGGCCTGATCGAGCCGCACGGTCTCTACGCCGCCCCCGCGGGCATTGCCTGGCAGCTGCTCGTCGCCGACATCACCGGTGTCCCGGCGCTCGCGCGCATCCTGCGCGGGCTGGAACCGGAGCAGAAGGCCGTCGTCCACGTCGTCGTGACCGATGAGCGTGACGAGATCCCACTGCCCAGCGCCGCCGACGTCGACCTCACGTGGGAGGTCGTCGCCAAGGACACCGACATCTGCGAGGCGCTCTCCGAGGCGGTCACGACGCGCGAGCTGCCGGACGCCGACCGCTACGTGTGGCTCGCGGGCGAGGCGCGTTCGAGCCGCGCCGTCCGCCGGCACCTGCGCCGCGAGCTGAAGTGGCCGCAGTCGGACTTCTACACCTGCGGCTACTGGCAGATCGAGGCCGAGAAATGGAACGCTCGCTACGAGCAGGTCGCCGAGGTCGTCATGGCCAAGTCGGCCGAGGTGCAGCAGAAGGTGGGCGACGACCAGGGCGCCTACCTCGACGCGCTCGACGACATCTACGACTCCGTGGGGCTCTGACCGCCCCAGGGACCTCCTGATTCCCAGGTGATCCTGGGAAACTGCGCGCCGGGCACCGGAACCTGACACCTGACCCCTGTCGAAACAGGGGTGAGGTGCCGGTTTCCTGGGTGAGGCGATCCGAGAAGGGCTCGGCCCGTCACGCCGGTCGGTCGGTCACGTTCAGCGTCTGGGCCAGCATCGTGAGGAACAGCTCCGTCACGCGTTCGAGCTTGTCGCTGTGGTCGAGGGCCACGCTGACCTGGCCGACCGCGAACGCGTCGGTCAGCCCGACCATGATCTCGACGATCTCCTCGACCCCGGCGGTGGGCGTGAACCGGCCCGTGCGGATGCCACGCAGGAGCATGTCCCGGTAGAGGCGCCGCCACTCCGCAGAGATCGTGTTGAGCATCCGGAGGTGACGGACGTTGACCATGCCGCCGTGCACGAGCGCGATCCAGACGCGCGCCTTCGGCTCGTTGTCGTGGCGCCGCCGGTGCGCTCGCACCAGCTGCACCAGCGCGTCCCACGGGTCGTCGACGTCCGCGGTAGTCGAGTGCAGGTCGTTGACGCTGTCCATCGTGTAGCGGTGCAGCGCCTGCTCGATGAGGTTCTCGCGGGTCTTGAAGTAGTACTGGATCCGACCGACCGACACCCCGGCGACCGCACTGACGTCCTGCAGGCGGACCTTGTGGATGCCCTCGTCGGAGATCGCCGCGATCGTCGC
>JAOPXY010000048.1 GCA_025964895.1 Aeromicrobium sp. | reverse complement strand
GGCGGCCCGGTCGCGCACCGCAGGACTGTCGGTGGACTCGCCGAGACGGCGCAGCGCAGCGACCGAGCCGCGCAGCGACAGCGGTCGCACGGGGCGGGTGCGTGGGCTGCGGGCCGGCACGCGGTCGGCGCCGGCGTGCAGGTGCTCCCACAGCTCGGCGACGAAGATCGACGGCTGGTCGGCGTCCTCGCGGACGTTCTCGACCGCGGTGACCACGAGACGGCGGCGGGCGCGGGTGCAGGCGACGTAGAACAGCCGGCGCTCCTCCGCGATCAGCTCGCGCGGCGTCGGCGGCAGCGTCTCGCCGTAGGGGCCCAGCCGGTCGGAGCGCAGGAACGAGCCGCGCCCCCGTGCGGAGGGCCACGTGCCCTCCTGGACACCGGCCACCACCACGAGATCCCACTCCAGGCCCTTGGACCGGTGCGCCGTCATGAGCTGCACCGCCCGCCCGGCGACGGAACCCTGCGCCAACGAGTCGGCCGGGATGGCCTGCGCGTCGAGCTCGCGCACGAAGGCGTCGACCGAGCGGCGCTGCTGACGGTCCTCGGTGCGGGCCGCCTGGGCGAACAGCGCGCACACGGCGTCGAGGTCGTGATCGGCGCTCGCGGCCTCCTCCCCGTCGCCGAGGGCGGCGTCACGGAGCCGGGCGGGCCAGTCGGTGCCGTCCCACAGCGTCCAGAGCACCTCCTCGGGCGTCGCGTGCGCCATGATCTGCCCGGACGCGTGGTGCAGCAGCGCAGCGAGCCGCAGCGCGCCCTGCACCGCGACGGCCAGCGGCGAGCCGGGACGCGCCGACACCAGCCGCAGCTGCGCGGGATCCTGCAGGCTCTCGGCGCGCAGCATCGCCGACGGCCGGGGCGCCTCGCCGTCGGCGGCGTCGGCGCTGCGCAGGGCCCGGCCCAGCCGTCGCAGCGCCGTCGCGTCGAGGCGGCCCAGCGGTCCGGTCAGCACGGTGTCGACGACGTCGACCGACAGCGGACGGCCGTTCGCGAGGTCGTCGGCCACGCCGAGCGCGACGAGGAGTGACCGCACCGCAGACTCCGCGCGCAGCGGGATCTCGTCGCCCGCGACCTCGACCGGAACCCCGCCGGCCGACAGCGTGCGGCGCAGACGCAGCAGCTGCGAGGACGTGCGCACCAGCACGGCCATCTGCGACCACGGCACCCCGTCGTCGAGGTGCGCGCGGCGCAGCATCAGCGCGAGGTGCTCGGCCTCGGCCGCCGGGGTCGCGAACGTCTCGACCTCGACCGTGCCGTGCTTGGCCTCGCGCGGCACGAGCCGCCGCAGGCCCGTGTGCCGCGCACCGTCGGCCGCGCCCAGCACGCCGCGATTGGTGATGATCGACCCGGCCGCCGCCGAGATGCGCGCGCCGTAGCGGCTCGTGCGCGTGAGGGTGATCTGCGGCGCCGGCTCGCCCGCGACGGTGCGGAACCGGTCGGGGAAGTCGATAATGCCCCGGACGTCGGAGCCGCGGAAGCCGTAGATGGACTGGTACGGATCGCCCACCACGATCAGGTCGCGGCCCTCGCCTGCGAGCAACTGCAGCAGCTCGACCTGCAGGGGATCGGTGTCCTGGTACTCGTCGACCACGACGAGCCGGTAGCGCGAGCGCACCTCGTCGCCCAGCACGGGATCGCGCAGCAGCTGCACCGCCTGGTAGACCAGGTCGGTGTGGTCGATCACGTTGGACAGCGACGACACCTCGCCGTACTCGGCCAGGAACCGTGCCGCCGCGGACCACTCCTCGCGCCCGGACGCCGCCGACACCCGCGCAAGGTCCTCCGGGTCCATGTCGAGCGACCGGGTCGCGGCGATGAGCCGCTGCATCTCGCTGGCCAGTCCGCGCGTCTGCAGGGCCGGACGCATGAAGTCGGGCCAGCGACCCGCGTCACCGTGGGCGATGAGGTCCGCGATCATCGCTTCGTGCTCGGCGGCGCTCAGCAACCGGACGGGATCGGCGTACGACTCCGGGTCGAGCGACTGGCGCACGATCGCGTAGCAGAACGAGTGGAACGTCATGGCCGGCGTGGCCGCCGTCGTGCGCGCCAGCCGGCGGGCGATGCGCGACCTGAGCTCGTCGGCCGCCTTGCGGCTGAACGTGAGCACGAGCACCTGCTCGGGCGAGAGCCCGCGGCGGTCGACGCGGTCGGCGACGACCTCGACGAGGGTGGACGTCTTGCCGGCGCCTGGACCCGCCAGCACCAGCAGCGGCCCGGACGGGTGGTCGACGACCCGCTGCTGCTCGGCGTCGAGGACAGGCACGAACGCCGGCTCGGCGCTCGGCTTGTCCAGGACGTACTCGGTCGGCATGTCCCCATCCCATCAGACGGCTATGACACCTCGTCACCGTACTGCCACAGTGCCCGCCTCATGTCGACCGCCGAGCCGTTCGAGCGCATCGGCGTGCCCTCCTCGGCGTAGTGCTCCTGCGCGCCGATGCCGTGCGCCGCGGTGAGTCCCCCGTCGGCGCGGACGACCCGCCACCACGCGACGGCACCGCCCTCCATCGCCATGACCCGGCCCACCTGGCGCGGTCCGCCGTCCTGCACGCCACTCTCCTCATTCAAGATGGCGGCGATGGCCCCGTACGACAGGACCTGGCCGGGCGGGATCCGCTCGACCAGGTCCAGCACCCGATCGGTGAAGTCGGGGCTCATGTCGTGTTCTCGTGCGTCAGTACGTGGGCTGGCTCGGGTCGATCTGGTTGACCCAGGCGACGACGCCGCCGCCCACGTGGACCGAGTCCTTGTAGCCGGCGCCCTTCAGCACCGCGAGCGCCTCGGCCGAGCGGACGCCCGACTTGCAGTGCAGGACGATCTGCTTGTCGCCGGGCAGCTGCTCGAGCGCCTTGCCGTTGAGGAACTCGCCCTTGGGGATCAGGACCGAGCCGGGGATCTTGTTGATCTCGTACTCGTTCGGCTCCCGGACGTCGACCAGGACGAAGTCGCGGCCGCCGTCGGCGCGCTCCTTGAGCCAGCCGTCGAGCGTCGTGACCGAGATCGTCGAGTCGGCGGCCGCATCGGCGGCCTCCTCGCTGATCGCGCCGCAGAACGCCTCGTAGTCGCTCATGAGCTCGGTCGGCAGCACGCCGTTCGGGTCACGACGAACGTTGAGCGTCGAGTAGCGCATCTCGAGCGCGTCATAGACCATCAGGCGGCCGATGAGCGGATCGCCGATGCCGGTGATGAGCTTGATCGCCTCGGTGACCATGATCGAGCCGATCGACGCGCACAGGACGCCCAGCACGCCGCCCTCGGCGCACGAGGGGACCATGCCCGGCGGCGGGGGCTCGGGGTAGAGGTCGCGGTACTGCGGTCCCTCCTGGGCCCAGAAGACGCTGACCTGGCCCTCGAAGCGGTAGATCGAGCCCCAGACGTACGGCTTGCCGAGGATCACGGCGGCGTCGTTGACGAGGTAGCGCGTCGCGAAGTTGTCGGTGCCGTCGACGATCAGGTCGTAGCCGGCGAAGATCTCCAGGACGTTGTCGTTGTCGAGACGCTCGTTGTGCACGATGACGTTGACGTACGGGTTGGTCTCGGCGACCGAGGCCGCGGCCGACTCGGCCTTCGGCTTGTCGATGTCGGACTGCCCGTGGATGATCTGACGCTGCAGGTTCGACTCGTCGACGACGTCGTCGTCGATGATGCCGAGGGTGCCGACGCCCGCGGCGGCCAGGTACAACAGCGCGGGGCTGCCGAGGCCGCCGGCGCCGATGACCAGGACCTTGGCGTTCTTCAGGCGCTTCTGGCCGGTCATGCCGACGTCCGGGATGATCAGGTGACGGCTGTATCGACGGACCTCGTCGATCGTGAGCTCGTCGGCGGGTTCGACAAGAGGGGCGACCACGGTTACTCCTTGGGGGACGGATACATGTGTGCCAACAGCGCGCACGTCCCCATTGTTCCGCGTGACGCCACGGTCGCGGAACCCCGTCCGGATGGTGGCGTGTGGAGACGTCCGGCAGACTCGCGTCCATGCAGCTGCGCATTTTCACCGAGCCCCAGCAGGGCGCCACGTACGACGACCTCCTCGCGGTGGCCCGGGCCGCCGAACGCCTCGGCTACGACGCGTTCTTCCGGTCCGACCACTTCCTCTCGATGGGCGGCGACGGGTTGCCGGGCCCCACCGATGCGTGGCTGACCCTCGCGGCCATCGCCCGCGAGACCAGCACCATCCGGCTCGGCACCCTCATGACGTCCGCGACGTTCCGGCAGCCGGCCCTGCTCGCGATCCAGGTCGCGCAGGCCGATGAGATGAGCGGCGGCCGCGTCGAGCTCGGCATCGGTGCGGGCTGGTTCGCCGAGGAGCACGCGGCGTACGGGTTCCCGTTTCCCGGGACGCCCGAGCGGTTCGACCGGCTCGAGGAGAGCCTCGAGATCATCACGGGCCTGTGGGGCACGCCCGCGGGCGAGACGTTCTCGTTCACCGGCACCCACCACTTGCTGGTCGACTCCCCCGCCCTCCCCAAGCCCGTGCAGTCGCCACGGCCACCCGTCCTGATCGGCGGGCTCGGCAAGCGCCGCACGCCCGAGCTCGCGGCCCGGTTCGCCGACGAGTTCAACGTCCCGTTCGCGTCCGTCGACCAGAACCGGACGATGTTCGGCCGGGTCGACGCGGCGTGCGAGGCGATCGGCCGCGATCCCGGCAGCATCAAGCGCTCCAGCGCCCTCGTGCTGTGCTGCGGCGAGGACGAGTCCGAGATCGCTCGCAGAGCCGCCGCGATCGGCCGCGACGTCGAGGAGCTGCGCGAGAACGGCCTGGCCGGCACCCCGTCCGAGGTCGTCGACCGGCTCGCGGCCTTCGCGGAGCTGGGCGTCGAGCGCGTCTACCTGCAGGTGCTCGACCTCGCCGACCTCGACCACCTCGAACTCGTCGCGCGCGACGTCATGCCCCATGCGTGACCGGAGGCCTCGACCGCCCCGGCTAGGATCGGCCACGTGACCGAAGCCATCCCGATGCGTCCACGGACGAGCCGCCTGCCGCGCACCGCGCGGCGCGCGCAGCTGCTCCAGGTCGCGCTCGAGGTCTTCGTCGAGCAGGGCTACCACTCGGCGTCGATGGACGAGATCGCCGACCGCGCCGGTGTGTCCAAGCCCGTTCTCTACCAGCACTTCCCCGGCAAGCTCGACCTGTACCTCGCGCTGCTCGAGACGTCGTGCGACACCGTCATCGACGGGGTCAAGACCGCGCTCGCCTCGACGCAGGACAACCGCCGGCGCGTGCAGGCCACGATGGAGCTCTGGTACGACTACGTCGCCGACCAGGGCGCCGCGTTCCGGCTCGTCTTCGAGTCCGACCTGACCAGCGACCCCGCCGTGCGCGAGCAGGTCGACCGGGTCGTCGAGGAGTCCGCGGCGCTCGTCGCGGAGGTCATCCGCGACGACACGGGCCTCCCGCCGGCCGCGTCCCACCTGCTCGCCGTGAGCCTCGTGGGCATGGGGCACGTCGGGGCACGCAACTGGCTTTCCCAGGACTCCAGCCTGACCCGCACCGAGGCAGTCCAGCTCGTCGCCGGTCTGGCCTGGCGCGGCATCGGCGGATTTCCCCGCAATGACGACGACACCACCCAAGGAGATGAGTGACCGTGGAGGTCAAGATCGGCGTGCAGCACGCGCCCCGTGAGCTGTCCGTGTCGACCGACGAGCAGCCGGAGACCGTGCTGGCCGCGCTCGCCGGCGCCATCAAGGACGACTCCCTGTTCATCCTGACCGACGACAAGGGCCGCACCGTCGCGGTCCTCGCCTCGAAGGTCGCCTACCTCGACTTCACCGCCGACGCGGGCCGCAAGGTCGGCTTCGGCCTCGCCGCGAGCGAAGCCGTCACCGCCCAGACGTCCTAGCCCCCCGAACGCCGAGGGGGTACTTCTCGCCCCTCCAGGGGGTAGTTGTCGCCCTGGTTTCGGGGCGGTAAGTCTCCCCTGGAGGGGCGGGAAGTCCCCCCTCGGCGTCGGGCTACGCCCCCCTCGGCGTCGGGCTACGCCGCGAGGCCCAGCTTCTCCATGCGGGCGGCGTGCGCCTCGGTCAGGCGAGTGAACATGCGGCCGATGCCTGCGAGGTCCATGCCGGGGTGGTCGACGCCGCCCACCAGGACGGCGCTCAGCGCATCACGCTCCGCGACGACCGTCTGGGCCTGGCTGAGCGCCTCCCCCATGAGACGGCGACCCCACAGCGCGAGGCGTCCACCGACGCGGTGATCCTGCTCGATCGCCCGGCGGACGGCGTCGACCACGAACTCCGAGTGCCCCGTGCCGCTCAGCGTGTCCAGGACGAGAGCCCGCGTGTCGGCGTCCAGGTATGCGGCGATCTCGCGGTAGAAGTCGGCCGCGAGGCCGTCCCCGACGTAGGCCTTGACGAGCCCCTCGAGCCAGTCCGAGGGCGTCGTGTGGCGGTGGAAGCGCTCGAACGTCACGGCGAACGGCTGCATGACCTCGAACGGGTCCTCGCCCATCGCGACGACGTGGTCGCGCAGCTTCTCGAAGTGGTGGAACTCGGCCGTGGCCATCGCGGCGATCTCGACCTTCGTCTTCAGGTCGGGAGCCATCTTGGCGTCCTCCGCGAGCCGCTCGCACGCACTGATCTCGCCGTACGCGAGCACGCCGAGCAGCTCCAGGACACCCGTCCGGTACACCGGGTCGTCGATCGCGGAGAGGGCTGCATCGTCCTTGGTCGCCATGACTGTGCAGCGTAGCGCGTGGCGCGGCGACGCCAGACGGTAGACTAAAGGCGGAAATCCCACGAATCTGAAGAATTCGAGAAGACCCTGACTACGTTCAAAGATCTGGGCGTCATGCCCGAGATCGCCGACGCGCTGAGCGACGTCGGCATCGAAGATGCTTTCCCGATCCAGGAGATGACGCTCGGCGTCGCCCTCATGGGCACCGACCTCATCGGCCAGGCGCGCACCGGAACCGGCAAGACGCTCGCGTTCGGCATCCCCGTAATCCAGCGCACCGTCGCACCCCACGACACCGACTACGACCAGGTCGCGGCCGGCAAGCCGCAGGCCCTGATCGTCGCACCGACGCGCGAGCTCGCGATCCAGGTCGCCAACGACATCGCGGTCGCGTCGAAGCGCCGCGGCACCCGCAACCTGACGATCTATGGCGGCGTTCCCTACGAGTCGCAGCTCGACGCGCTCAAGGCCGGCGTCGACATCGTCGTCGGCACGCCCGGACGTCTGCTCGACCTCGCCAACCGCGGCGCGCTCGACCTGTCGCACGTCAAGGCGCTCGTCCTCGACGAGGCCGACGAGATGCTCGACCTGGGCTTCCTGCCCGACGTCGAGTCGCTGCTGGCCAAGACGCCCGAGACCCGGCAGACGATGCTGTTCTCCGCGACGATGCCCGGTGCGATCGTGGGCCTGGCGCGCAAGCACATGCGCCACCCCATGAACATCCGCGCCGAGTCCGGCGAGGAGACGCAGATGGTGCCGGCGACGGCGCAGTTCGTCTTCCAGGCGCACGACATGGACAAGCCCGAGGTCGTCGCCCGCATCCTGCAGGCCGACGACGTCAACCGGGTCATCATCTTCACGCGCACCAAGCGCACCGCGCAGCGCGTGGCCGACGACCTGATCGATCGCGGCTTCCCCGCCTCCCCGCTGCACGGCGACATGGCGCAGGTGGCCCGTGAGAAGGCGCTCAACCGGTTCCGCGAGGGCAAGGTCAACACGCTCGTCGCGACCGACGTCGCCGCTCGCGGCATCGACGTGGCCGGCATCACGCACGTCATCAACTACAACTGCCCCGAGGACGACAAGACGTACGTCCACCGCATCGGCCGCACGGGCCGCGCGGGCGCGTCGGGCATCGCGGTCACGTTCGTCGACTGGGCCGATCTCGCGCGCTGGAAGATGATCAACTCCGCGCTGGGTCTGCCGTTCGACGAGCCGCAGGAGACGTACTCCACGTCCGACCACCTGTTTCACGACCTGGGCATCAGCCGCGACGTCAAGGGACGGCTCAAGCCGGCCGCACCCCGCGAGCCGAAGAAGGACGACGACCGTGGCGGCCGAGGCCGTGGCGGACGCGACGGCGGAGGCCGTGGCGGCAACGAGCCCAGCGGGAACAACGAGCGCGGCGGCAACGGACGCGACGGCGGCAACCGCGGCGGTCGCGGCGGCGCCGGCACTGGCGAGCGGGGCGGACGCGGAGGCAACGGCGCGGGCAACACCGACACCGCGCAGAAGCCCGAGGCAGCGGCCACACCCGAGCCGACCGGCAGCGACGACGTCGTGATCAGCGGGCCGCGTCGGCGCGCCCGCCGCACCCGCTCACGCGGTGGCGAGCCCGTCGCGAAGCCCGAGTAGCGCTCCGGCCTGACGCTCCACCCAGGAACCCGTCACGTCACCCCTGTTGCGACGGGGGTGAGGTGGCGGGTCTCGTGGTCCTCCCCGAAAACGTCCGGGGTTCTCCTGGGAAACCGAACCCGGTCAGGCGGTCACGACGACCGTGGTGCCGACGGGGGCGAAGTCCCACAGGGCCTTGGCGTCGGGCTCCCACTGGCGGACGCAGCCGGCCGACAGCGGGGTGCCGAGCTGTGACTTCGTCTGCTCGATCGTGCCGTCGTTGTCGCGCGGCACGGAGTGGAAGCCGATCGGCTCGCTGAAGCCCGTCGCGAAGCGGACGAAATACTCCATCGTGCCGCTGTAATCGAAGGCCGTGGCGTGCCGCGTCCTCGACTGGACGGCGTACGTGCCGGGCTCGAGGTTGTCGAAGCGGCTGCCCGACACGAGGTACGTGCGCTCGACCGACTCGTCGTCGCCGACGAGCCACACCCGCTGGTCGCCCTCGTCGAAGACGATGCGGCGGCCCTCGCCGGAGCCGGCCGGCACGGAGGGGTCGAGCACGTCGGCGACCTCGGTCTCGACCGCATCGGTGGGAGCGACGTCGGTCAGGGTCGCCGTGGCGAGCGCTGCGACCGACGTGGGCGCAGCAGCCCGTCCGCCGGCATTGGCGGCCGCGGTACTGGGCGTGACGTGCGGCAGGACGCCCACGGCGGTGCCGCCGACGGCAATCGTCACGCCGAGCGCAAGACCCAGCGCGACCAGCCGGCCACGACGGCGGAGGGTGCGCTGGCTCGCGCGGTGCTTCGACACGTCGTCATCCTACCGGCGGGGTCGCTCGCGCCGCTGCGCTGCCGCGCCGCCGCGCTACTTCCCGCGCGGGCCCGTCGCGTCGGCGACCATGCCGGCCGCGACCTGGCGGTAGGCGTCCGCGCCCTTGTGGTTCTTGGCCGTCGCGAGAACGGAGCGACCGTACGCCGGCGCCTCGGCGAAGCGGATCGTCTTGGGGATCGGCGGCGTGACGATCGGCAGCTCGTACGTGTCGCGGATCGCCTGCAGGACGTTCTGCGCGTGCTTGGTGCGCCCGTCGTACATCGTGGGCAGGACGCCCATGATCTCCAGCTTGGGATTGATGAACTGCCGGACGTCGTGGATCGTGTCGAGCAGCTGCCCGACGCCCCGGTGCGACAGCGTCTCGGCCTGCAGCGGGATCAGGACACGGCGCGCCGCGGACAGCGCACCCACCGTCAGCACGCCGAGCGTGGGCGGGCAGTCGATCAGGATCCAGTCGTAGTCGTCGGCGACCTTGTCGAGCGCGACCCGCAGCCGCTGCTCCCGGCCCGTGCGGCCCGACAGCGTCTCCTCCGCGTGGGTCAGCGTGATGTTGGCCGGCAGCAGGTGCATGCCGTCGTCGGTGATCACGATCGCGTCATCGGCCGGTGTGGTGCCCAGCAGCACCTCGGCGACCGTGACCTCGAGGTCCTCCGGATCGATGCCGAGGGAGAACGTCAGGCTGCCCTGCGGGTCGACGTCGACGAGGAGGACCCTCTGCTCCAGCTCGGCGAGGGCCGCCCCGAGCGACACGACGGTGGTCGTCTTGGCGACCCCGCCCTTCTGGTTGGCCACCGCGATCGTCATCGTCACATCGACATTGTGTCACCGAACACGGTCGGCCCGGCGATCATGGCGACCTCACGACCCTCGCGCCGGACCGTTTGGCATGCTTGCCCCATGACTCGTCGTGCGCTGGTGACAGGAGCCACCTCCGGGATCGGTCTCGCATTCGCGACCGAGCTGGCGCACCGGGGTCACGACCTGGTCGTCGTGGCCCGCACGACCGATCGTCTGGAGGCCGTCGCGGAGCAGCTGCGCGCGAAGCACCGTGTCGAGGTCGACGTGCTCACCGCCGACCTGTCGACCGATGCCGGCATGGAGGCCGCGGCGAACGCGCTGACCGACACGACCCGCCCGGTCGACCTGCTCGTCAACAACGCCGGCGCCTCCCTGGCCGGCTGGTTCGGCACGACGGACATCGCCGACGAGGACCGGCAGCTCGACCTCCTGGTGCGCGCGCCGATGCACCTGATGGATGCCGCCATCAAGTCGATGGCCGGACGCGGTGGCGGTGCGATCATCAACGTCTCGAGCGTCGCCGCGTTCACGCCCCGCGGCGTCTACTCGGCGCACAAGGCCTGGCTGCTCAACCTGTCGCGCTGGGCAGACGTGCACTACGACGACGTCAACATCGCCGTGCAGGCCCTGTGTCCCGGCTTCGTGCGCACCGAGTTCCACCAGCGCGGTGAGATGGACATCTCCGGCGTCCCGCGCTGGATGTGGCTCAGGGCCGACAAGGTCGTCGCGACCTCGCTGCGCGACCTCACCCGCGACAAGCCCGTCTCGATCCCCTCGCTGCGCTACAAGACGCTCGCCGCGCTCGCCCGTCACCTCCCGGCCCCGTTCGTGACGCGGGTCGCCAAGCGCGGGCGCTGACATGAGCGTGCCCCGGAGCCTGGAGCTGCCGCCTGACGTCCGCCCGGTCATGCTCGACACGCCGCGCGGATCCTTCGCCGCCCACACGATCCACGCGGACGATCCCGTGGGCCACGTGCTGCTCATTCCGGGCTGGACCGGCAGCAAGGAGGACTTCAGCCCGCTCCTGCCCCTGCTCGCCGCGGCGGGACTCGACGTCACGACGTACGACCAGCGCGGCCAGTACCAGACCGCCGGCACCGCCGAGGACGACTACACGCTCGACGGCTTCGCGGCCGACGCGCTCGCCGTGCGGGCCACCGCGGACCATCCGACGTCCGCCCTGCTGGGGCACTCGTTCGGCGGACTCGTCGCGCAGCACGCGGTGGTCGCCGATCCGTCCGCCTGGCAGAGCCTCAGCCTGCTGTGCTCGGGCCCCGGCGCGCTCGGCGACTCCCCCACCCGCCCGCTCAGGCGGCTCGTCGCGGCGATCGGCAAGGTGCCGCTGCTGCAGCTGCACGAGCTGCGCGAGCGCGGGGTCAAGCGTCCGGCACAGATCACCCGCTTCCTGGCCCAGCGCTTCACGGCCAACGCGCCGGCCTCCCTCCGGGCCATGACGCAGCTGTTGATCGACGCCCCCGACGTCGTCGACGACGTCCGCGCGACCGGCGTGCCGGCGTGGGTCGGTCGCGGCACCGACGACGACGCGTGGCCGCACGACGTGCAGGCGTCGATGGCCGAGCGGCTCAACACCACGATCGCGATCGTCCCCGACTGCGCCCACTCCCCCGCGGTCGAGAACCCCACGGGGCTCCTCGGGGCCTGGCTACCCTTTCTGGACGCACACCCACTGGAGGTCCGCTGATGGCCGTCACCCGAGGATTCACCGGCAGGCCCCGCCGCGGCGGGAACGACCGCCTGCCTCCCGGCCAGTACGACACGGGCGAGGGCTGGCCGACGCTGACCGCCGAGCTGACGCCGTCGGTAGACGTCGATGAGTGGACCATGACCGTCGACGGCCTTGTCGAGCACCCGACGACGTGGGACTGGCGCGGCATCCACGCCCTACCGAGCGACTCGTACTTCGGCGACATCCACTGCGTGACGACATGGTCGAAGTTCGACACGACGTTCACCGGCGTCAGCGTCGACGCCCTCCTTGAGGTCACGGGGGTCAAGCCCGACGCCACGCACGTCTTCGCGACGTCGACGACGGGATACACGACCAATCTGCCGCTCGATGACATCACGAACGGCAAGGCCTGGATCGTCTGGGAGTTCGACGGCAAGCCCCTGACGCCCGAGCACGGTGGACCCGTGCGCCTGCTGGTGCCGCACCTGTACTTCTGGAAGTCCGCCAAGTGGATCACGCGCCTGGAGCTGCGCGACCACGACGAGCAGGGCTTCTGGGAGCGCAACGGCTACCACGACCGCGGCGACCCGTGGCTCGAGCAGCGCTATCAAGGCGATGCATGACGGCGGAGACGCAACAGCCGGTCGCGAGCAGCTGGACGACCGGCACGGTCCGCGAGGTCGAGCGGATCGGTGACAACTTCGTCCGGCTGAGGCTGGAGGTCGCCGACCGCACCGATCACGTCCCGGGCCAGCACTACGTGCTGCGGCTGCGCGCCCCCGACGGGTACACCGCGCAGCGCTCGTACTCCATCGCGTCCGACCCCGACGACCCGCTGGTCGAGCTGCTGGTCGAGTGCCTGCCGCGCGGCGAGGTCTCCTCGTTCCTGCACGAGGTCGCCGAGGTCGGCGACGAGTTCGAGCTGCGCGGCCCGATCGGACGCTGGTTCGTGTGGGGCGGCACGACGCCGTCGCTGTGCGTCGCGGGCGGCTCCGGGGTCGTCCCGTTCGTCTCGATGATGCGCTACGCCCGCCGCACCGGCACCGAGCCGCTGCTGCGGGTCGTGGCGTCGGCGCAGCACCGCGACAAGCTGCCCTACGCCGACGAGCTGGAGTCGTACGGCGCGTTCATTGCGCTGACGCGCGAGAACCAGCCGCTGCCCGACGGCTCGGAACGGGTCGCGGCGCACATCTACCCCGAGGAGATCGTGCCGCTGGCCGACGGGATCGAGCGGGCGTACGTGTGCGGATCGGTCGGCTTCGTGAGCTTCGTCGGCCGCATCCTCGGCGAGGCCGGAGTACGCAGCGACGCCGTCAGGGTCGAGCAGTTCGGCCCGACCGGCTAACCGAGATCTGGCGTCTGATCAACCATTCGAGACCGATCCTCACCACGAAACGGTTGCTCAGGCGCCAAATCTTGGTCGGTCGAGGAGCCTCTCGAGCTCCTCGGGAGCGGTCGTGTTGGCGCCGAGGTGGAACTCCGGGCCCTTGCCCGTGCCGTGGTAGTCGCTGGAGCCCGTGACGACGAGGTCCAGGTCGACCGCCAGCTCCCGCAGCTCGGCACGCACGGGGGCGGAGTGGTTGTTGTGGTCGACCTCGACGCCCGCGAGGCCCCGGGCCCTGAGCTCTGACAGCAGCTCGGCCGTCAGCACCTGCCGGCCGCGGCGGGCCCACGGGTGCGCGACGACCGACACGCCGCCGGCCTCCCGGACGAGGTCGACCGCCTCGAGCAGCGGAGCCCCGTACCGCTCGACGTACGCGGGCCCGTCGTCGTAGAGCCAGTCGCGGAACGCCTCGTCTCGATCGGCGACGTAGCCCGCGGCGACCATGGCATCGGCCACGTGCGGGCGCCCTGACGCCGCGGCGTTGCCGGACTGCGCGATGACGTCGTCCTGCGTCAGGGGCATGTCGTGCTCGGCCAGCTGGGCCAGCAGCTGCGGGAGCCGGTCGTCACGGCCTCGCAGGATGCGGTCGAGCTCCGCCAGCAGCGGCGCGTCCTCCGGGTCGAATCCGTACCCGAGCAGGTGCACGCTGACGCCGTCGAGCATCGTCGATATCTCGATGCCGCGCAGCAGCGTGATGCCGACCCGGTCGGCGGCGGCCTGCGCCTCGTCCCACCCTGCCGTGGAGTCGTGATCGGTGAGTGCGACCACGTCGAGACCGGCGGCGCGGGCCTTCTCGACGAGCTCGGCAGGGCTGTCGGTGCCGTCGGACCGGTTGGAGTGGGTGTGGAGGTCGATGCGCACGCGGTCAGGCTATCGGGCGGCCGGCATGTTCCAGCGGTGCACGACGGGCGTGCCCCGGTCGACCCCCAGCACCGAGATCGTCGCGGTGTCGAGGTCGAAGATGCGACCGTCGGCGGCGCCCAACCCGAGCCAGCGGGCGGCCAGCACGCGCAGCGAGTGCCCGTGCGCGAAGACCAGGGTGCTGCCGTCGGTGGCGCGGGCCCGCGCGACGACCCGGTCGAGGCGCTCGGCGACCTGCTCGGCCGTCTCGCCGCCGGGCGACGGGTGCGTCCAAATGGTCCATCCCGGATCGGTCTCGTGGATCTGGGCGGACGTGAGTCCCTCGTAGTCGCCGTAGGCCCACTCGGCGAGATCCTCGTCCGGCTCGGCGTCCGGGAAGGCCGCGAGCTCGGCGGTGCGGACGGCGCGACGGCGCGGACTGGTCAGCACCTGGGCGAAGGCGACGTCGGCGAGCGGCGCGGCCAGCGTGCGGGCGACAGCCTCACCGGCGTCGGTCAGCTCCAGGTCCGTCACGGACGTGTGCTGCCCGCTGCGACTCCACTCGGTCTCGCCGTGCCGGACGAGCCACAGCCGTCCGGCGCCGGTCGCTGACGTCACCGCGGCACGAGCGCCCAGTAGTCGAGGTCGAGCAGGACGCCCGGAGCGTACTTCCCGTCCTCGCCACGCAGCGTCGTCGACTCGTCCCGTCCCTTGGTCGCGACCAGCCGCAGCCGGAGGGCACCGACGCCGGGGGCCGGGCTCTCGGCCTTGTCGAGCACCTCAGACCATGCGTAGACCGTGTCGCCCGCGGACGCCGGCGCGGTGTGCGAACCGGCGTTGATCGCCGCGATCAGCTGGGCGTTGGCCAGGCCGTTGAACGACAAGGCACGCGCCATCGAGATGACGTGCCCACCGTAGACGAGCCGCGTGCCGTCGGGCCGGGCCTCGGTGTTGTAGTGCACCTTGGCGGTGTTCTGCCACAGCCGCGTCGCGAGCATGTGCTCGGGATCGGTCAGCGTCACACCGTCGACGTGGTCGATCTTCTCGCCGACCTCGTAGTCGTTGAGCCGGTACGGCTCGCCGGCGGCGGCGAAGTCGTAGGCGGTGAAGTCGAGGCCGTCGGGCACGACGAGGTCCTCCGGCGCGACTGCGGACGCCAGCTCCGGCACGACCGTCTCGGGGGCGGGGGCCGCGGGGTCGCGCTTGTGGACCATGACCCAGCGGGCCCAGTCGAGCACGACCTCGCCGCGCTGGTTCGTCGCGGTCGACCGGACGTAGACGACGCCGGTGCGGCCGTTGGAGTTCTGCTTGAGCCCGATGACCTCCGACGACGTGCGCAGCGTGTCGCCCGGCACGACCGGCCGGTGGAAGCGGCACTCGGCGTAGCCGAGGTTCGCCACGGCGTTCAGGGATACGTCCGGCACGGTCTTCCCGAAGCCGATGTGGAAGCCGATCAGCTCCTCCACGGGGGCCGGCGACAGCCCGACCGACGCCGCGAACTCCGCCGACGACGCGATCGCGAACCGGGACGGGTACAGCGCGCCGTAGAGGGCGCGGTCGCCCTCCGTCACGGTCCGCGGCGTCGCGTGGTCGAGCACCTGCCCGACCGTGAAGTCCTCGAAGAAGTGGCCGGGGTTGGTCTTGGTCATGCGACTCCTACGGGACGATCAGGCAGGACGGTCAGGCGAAGGGGTTGGCGGCGCGACCCGGCATCGTCGCGAGCAGCGCCGTGCCGTCGGCCAGGAACTTGTGCTCGACGAGCACCTCGTACTTCGTGGCGACGACCTTCTGCACCGAGCTGAAGTCACGCTGGCCGCGGGTCGCGGCGTAGCCCAGAGCACCTGAGACGATGCCGAATACGACCCCCAGCAGCACGCCACCGAGGATCGTCACCGCGACCGAGGAGCCGTCCGCGAACAGGCTCAGCAGCAGCCCGACGAACAGGCCGAAGCCGGCACCCGACCCCGCCCCCGCCGACAGCACTCGGCCCCACGTGAGGCGGCCGGTGACCCGCTCGACCTGGCGCAGCTCGGTGCCGACGATCAGCACGTTCTGGACGGGGAACTCCTTGTCGGACAGGAAGTCGACCGCCTTCTGGGCGTCGGCGTACTTGTCGAACACGCCGAGCGACTGCGGGTACTCGAGTGAGAAGATCTCGGCCATGTGTCTGGCTCCTTAGAGCTTGTAGTCCTTGAGGAGCGCGCGACCGATGATCATCTTCTGGATGTCGGACGTCCCCTCGCCGATCAGCATGAAGGCGGACTCGCGGTAGAGACGCTCGATCTCGTACTCCTTGGAGTAACCGTACCCACCGTGGATGCGGAACGAGTCCTGCACGACCTCGTTGCAGTACTCCGAGGCGATCATCTTGGCCATGCCGGCCTCGACGTCGTTGCGCTTGCCGGCGTCCTTGAGGCGCGCGGCCTTGACGACCATCGCGTGCGCGGTCTCGACCTTGGTGCCCATCTCGGCCAGGCGGAACAAGATCGCCTGGTGCTGCGCGATGGGCTTGCCGAACGTCTCACGCTGCTGCGCGTACGCGATGCCGAGCTCGAACGCCCGGTTCGCGATGCCCACCGCACGGGCGCCGACGTTGACGCGGCCGACCTCGACACCGTCCATCATCTGGTAGAAGCCCTTGCCCGGCTCGCCGCCGAGGATCTGGTCGGCGGTCGTCCGGTGCTTCTCCAGGATCATCTCGGTCGTGTCGATGCCCTTGTAGCCCATCTTGTCGATCTTGCCCGGGATCGTGATGCCCTGGGCCGTCTCGCCGAAGCCGGCTTCCTTCTCGATCAGGAACGTCGTCATGTTCTTGTAGACGCTGTCGTCGCCCTCGTCGGTCTTGACGAGCACCGCGACGAGCGTGGAGCTGCCGCCGTTGGTCAGCCACATCTTCTGGCCCGTGATCTCGTAGCCGCCGTCCTCGGCCCCATCAGATGACACACGTGTCGCCTTGGTGCTGATGGCCGACACGTCGGACCCGAGACTCGGCTCGCTCATGCTGAACGCGCCACGGACCTCACCGGTGGCCATCTTCGGCAGGTACTTGGCCTTCTGCTCGTCCGTGCCGTGCTGCATCAACAGGTACGCCACGATGAAGTGCGTGTTGATGACACCGCTGACGGACATCCAGCCGCGGGCGATCTCCTCGACCACGAGCGCGTACGTCAGCAGCGACTCGCCGAGGCCACCGAACTCCTCGGGGATCATCAGGCCGAAGATGCCCAGCTCCTTGAGCCCCTCGACGATGTCGGTCGGGTACTCGTCCTTGTGCTCCAGGTCCGTGGCGACCGGGATGATCTCCTTCTCCACGAACTGCCGGACGACCTTCAGGATCTCCTGCTGATCCTCGGTGAGACCTTCGGTGCTGACAAGACGACCCATCGTGTGCTCCTCCAGAGTGCTTCGACGACCTGCCGACTGTATCGAGTGGCGACCGTCACGTCCCCTCCACCGGGGGGTGACCTGCGTTACAAGCCGTTAACCTGGCGGACGCGTCAGTCGGCCTGAACGGGCTGAGGCGGCGGGCGCCGGACGACCACGACAACGAGACCGGCGAGGATCAGCGCGAGCCCGGCGTACACACCGATCGGCGGGGTTTGGTCGAGGAAGATCCCGGCCAGGATCGCTGCGCCCGGCACCTCCAGCAGGAGCAGGAGCGAGATCAGGCCGGGGCTCATGACGGCGAGCAGGTGGTTGAGCACCGAGTGGCCCAGCAGCTGCGCGCAGATCGTGACGCCGACGATCGCAAGCCACGTCCGGCCGGAGAAGTCGACCATCTCGACCTGCGCGACGACGCACGCCACGGCCAGCGTGACGGCGCAGATGCCGTAGCAGGCGACGGTGTACGAGCTGGTCGACACGCGCTCGCGCACCTGGCTGCCCGCGATCAAGTAGAGCGCAGCCGTCAGGCCGCCCACGAGGGCGAGCAGGTCGCCGACCAGGGCCCGTGCGGACAGCGAGAAGTCGACACCGGTGATGACCAGCACGCCCACGACGGCCAGCCCCATCCCGGCGACGACCGATCGCGGCGTCGCCTCCCCGCGCAGCCGGTCGATCACCACGACGAACACGACCTGCATGCTGACCATCGCCGTAGCCGCCGCGACCGATGTCATCTTCAGCGCGGTCACCCACGTGCCGAAGTGCGCCGCGAGCATGACGCCGGCGAAGACCGTCGTGCGCCAGCCGTCCCGCCCCAGCGCCCCCAGCTCGCCCCTCGCGCGGGGCGCTGCGAACGGCGCGACCGCGAGCGTCCCGAGCGCGTTGCGCCAGAAGCCGATCGCGAGGGCCGGCGCCGAGGCCCCGGCCATGAGCGGACCCGAGGCCGAGACGCCCAGGATCGCGACGAGGGCGAGGAAGGCGTTCACCCCGACAGTGTGCCGGGCGCCGTCCGGCGGGTCCTGGACGCGGTCCGGGCCGGGACGTCATCGAAAGCGTGGTGCAGGGGCCTCGCTTGGTATGACGTCCCCGGGGTCAGCGTCGGGCGGTGCGAAGATCCAGCCCAGGCCGAACCACGCGCTGCCGCCCACGACGGCCAGCAGGGGCCCGACGGTGTAGATCGCGGACCAGGAGAACTCCGAGCCGTTGTCGACCGCAAAGAGCACCAGGACGACGACCGCCATCCCCACCGCCAGGAGCGTGCCGGCCGCCCGCCAGTGCGGCAGGCGTGGGCGCAGGCGTCCGACGACGATCGCGACGGGCATGCCGATGAGCATCCCGGTCAGCGCCCCCACGGTGCCGCCGTAGACCAATCCGATCGCCAGCGAACCGATGAACTCGTCCGTCTCTGCGCCGATCGACAACAACGACGTCGCCGCGAGCCAGCCCCACGCTGCCCCGAGTCCCGTCGTGCAGGCGAACGCCCGCCCTCCCTCACGGTGATTCATGACGACCCTTTCGTAGTTGAACGTGTTCAACTAGCACGGTAGACAATTATTTGAACATGTTCAATCCCCGTCCGTGTCACGATGACGACATGACGCTCCTCGCCATCGCCCTGATAGTCGTCGGCGTCGCCATCACCTCGTGGGGCACGCTGCGGCTCCTGGTCGCGAACGGCGGCTCCCGCGCCCAGGGCGAGCTCCTCGGCACCTCGGCGACTGGAGGGACGTTCCTCGACCCGCACCGGGCCGCGTCGTTCCGCTTCACCGCCAAGGACGGCTCCGAGCACACGGTGTGGTCGCCGACCGGCACCGGCACGGGACCGGCGGTCGGCAGCACGGTGCAGATCCGCTACGACTCCGCCAACCCGACGGACGCGCGGATCGTGCCGCCGCTGACGCAGTCCCTGTGGTTCTTCGTGGTCGGCGACGTGCTGCTCATCGGCGGGATCCTGCTCCTCGTGCTCTGACCCGCGCGACCCGCCACCCCTCGGCCCCGCCGCACTCAGCCCCAGGAGCGCTCGAGCTCGGCGAGGGCCGACTCGAGGTGGATCAGCAGGCGCTGCAGGTGCGGGACCGAGCGGCGGCAGCCGGTGATTCCGAAGTCGAGGTGCTTGTCGCGACTCGTCAGCGTGATGTTGAGCGCCTGCCCGTCGAGCACGATCGAGACGGGGTACAGACCGTCGAGCCGCGCGCCGTTGAAGTACATCGGGCCGCGGGGGCCGGGCACGTTCGAGACGATGACGTTGAACGGCGGATGCGTGTACTTGACGAAGCCCGGGATCGGCGCGAGCGCGAGCGGAAGCATCTGCAGCGCCGAGAACGCGAGGATCTGCGTCGGCGTCAGGTCGGCCATGATCTTCTTCGCCTGCCGGGACGAGTAGGCGATCTCCTCCAACCGGGTCGCCCCGTGCTCACGGTGGGTGGCGAGGTTCACGACGATCGCGCCCACCGCATTGCCCCCGCCGCCGTCTCCGTCGCCCCCCGTTGTCGCGTCCGCCCGCAGGGACAGCGAGACCGGGACCATCGCAGTCATCGGCTCGTCCGGCAGGGCGCCCTGCTCGAGCAGGTAGTCGCGAAGGGCTCCGGAGACCATCGCCAGGACGACGTCGTTCATGGTGGTCGCGGACGACTTGGCGACGCCCTGGATGCGGTCGGTCTCCCACGACTGAGCCGCGAAGCGCCGCGCTCCCCCGACCGGTCCGTTCAGCATCGTCTTCGGGGCACGCGGCAGCGTCACGTCCCCGTCACGGACGATCTGGCTGCCGATCCGCAGCGAGGCAGGCAGGAGGCCGGCCAGCTCACCGGCCGCGCCGGCCCCCGAGCGCAGCAGAGCCATGGGGTCCAGGCCCCTCGGCACACCCCCGCCGCTCCTCGGCTGGGCCCACGGCGGCAGGCAGTCGCGGGCGTCCGGGTCGTCGCTGAGCGTGCGCTGCATGAGGCGCAGCGCCGCCACACCGTCGAGCATCGAGTGATGGATCTTGGTGTAGACGGCGATCCGCCCGTCCGCCAGGCCCTCGATGACGTGCGCCTCCCACATCGGACGGTGACGGTCGAGCAGCGAGCCGTGCCAGCGCGAGGTCAGCTGCAGGAGCTCGCGGATGCGTCCCGGCTGGGGAACCGCGGAGTGGCGGACGTGGTACTCGTGGTCGATCGTCTCGTCCGTTCGCCACCACGTGTTGCCGAGCGATCCGACGGGTTCGGCGGGACGCTTGCGGAACAGCGGCGAGATCTCCCCCGGGTGGCGGAACGCGTCGAGCATCTCGCGCACGAACTCCGGGCCCGAGCCCTCCGGCGGGACGAACAGCTGCAGGCCGCCGACGTGCATCGGGTGCTCGCGCGACTCGACGAGCAGGAACATCGAGTCGGTGGGCGGCATGAACGGCATGAGGCATCCTTCGGCGGAAGTGGGCGCCCCGGAGCGTGGCCGCCCGTGTGGCGCACGTCACTCTATGTGAAATACTGTAAACGCGGGTTGGTTGAATCCGGAATCACGTCCGCCGAAGGGGAATCCCATGGCACACCTGTCGCTCGCCGCGCATCCGCAGTACATCCGCGGCGCGAGCCTGCAGTCCAGGCTCCTCGGTCTGGGCCTGCGGCACACGGTCCGTCCGGCGCTCGGACTGTGGGCGCGACTGCCGTTCGACGTGTTCCCGCCCAATGCGATCGAGCACGCGGCCAAGCTGCTGCCCGTTCACGAGGGCACCATGTGGCGCACGGTCGACCTGGCCTCGAGCACGAGCGAGTGGCTGCAGGCCAAGGGCGTCTCCGACATCACCGGCGGCAACGACCGCGCGATCCTCTACTTCCACGGCGGCGCCTTTCTGACGTGCGGGCTGAACACCCACCGCCGCCTCGTTTCGCGCATCTCGTACGCCGCGGACCAGCCCGTCCTGAACGTCGGGTACCGGCAGATGCCGTACGAGCCGATCACCGAGTCCGTCGCCGACGGGGTCGACGGCTTCCGCTGGCTCGTCGAACAGGGCTACCGGGCCGAGGACATCACGATCGCCGGAGACTCCGCCGGCGGGTACCTCGCGTTCAGCGTCGCCCGGGCCGTGAACGACACGGGGTGGGGACGCCCCGCCGGCGTCGTCGCGATCTCTCCCTTCCTCGACTTCGACCCCGCCGGCAAGAAGGCCCACCGCAACGCCAACCGGTGCCAGACCTTCCCCATGCACGCCGTCGCGAAGCTGACCGACGTCTCCCTGCGCCTCGACAACCGGCGTGGCATCGCCGGACGTCGCGTCGACCCCGTCAACATGCCGCTGGCCGACATGCCGCCGGCCATGATCCACGTGGGTTCGCGGGAGGTCCTGATGGCCGACGCCGAGCTCATGGCGAACCGGCTCGTCTCGGCGGGTGTGCCGTGCGACCTGCAGGTGTGGGAGAAGCAGGTGCACGTGTTCCACGCGGCCGCCTCGTGGGTGCCGGAGGCTCGGCTCGCGATCGACGAGATCGGGTCCTTCGTCCGAGGACTCGTGGGCCAGCAGGTCGCGGCTGCCACACCCGCCCCGGAGACGCCCCGCTCGCGCACCGCCCAGGCCGCCGTACGCTGAACCTGTGCCCACCACGGACCTCGTCGCCAGCCTCGCCAAGAAGTCCGGCCTGGTGTGGGTCTCGTACGGCGGCCGGACGCACGCGGTCTGGCACGAGTGGGTCGGCGACGCGGTCTGCGTCGTCTCCGGCGGCACCGAGCAGTCGCTCCCGGCCATCGCCGACCAGGAGACCGTGACGCTCCTCCTGCGCAGCAAGACGACCCGCGCGCTCGTGGCCCGCGTCGAGGCACGCGTCGAGGTCGTCGCCCCGGCGTCCGAGCACTGGGACCCGACGACCACGGCGCTCAAGGCCGGCAGGCTCAACCTCAGCGACGGCGACACGGCAGTCCAGCGATGGGCGGACGAGTCGGTCGTCGTCCGGCTGGTGCCCTCGGGCCCCCCGGACGTGCCGGCGACGATCGACCCCTCGCTGCGCGCTACACGACCTCGGCTTTCGGGTACATCCTCCTCGCGCGGGGTACCCGAGCCAGCAAGATACGCGACACGACGGACGGGACGGCAGTCATGACCAAGGCGCACCACATCAACGAGGACGAGCTCGAGGTCCACGACCCGAAGAACGCCGCGGCGGGAGTCACCGGAGTGCGGGTCGCCCTGCAGCGCTCACTGTCGAACATGGGGGTGACCCGCTCGGCACGGACGCTGTTGAAGCTCAACCAGGCCGACGGCTTCGACTGCATGAGCTGCGCCTGGCCCGATCCCGATCCCGAGCACCGGCACACCGCCGAGTTCTGCGAGAACGGCGCCAAGGCCGTTGCCGACGAGGGCACCCGCGACCGGGCGACGCCGGCCTTCTTCGCACGGCACAGCCTCGCCGAGCTGGAGGCACAGGACGACTACTGGCTCAACGAGCAGGGACGCATCACGCACCCGATGGTCAAGCGTCCCGGCGGCACGCATTACGAGCCACTGTCGTGGGACGAGGCGTTCTCGCTGATCGCCGGCCACCTGGGCTCGATCGACCCCAACGAGGCGATCTTCTACACGTCCGGCCGCGCGTCGAACGAGGCCGCATTCCTGTACCAGCTGTTCATCCGCGCCTACGGCACGAACAACATGCCCGACTGCTCCAACATGTGTCACGAGTCCAGCGGCACGGCCCTGACGGAGTCGATCGGCATCGGCAAGGGCAGCGTCAGCCTGCGCGACCTGTACGACGCGAAGCTCATCGTCATCGCCGGCCAGAACCCCGGCACCAACCACCCGCGCATGCTGTCGGCGCTGGAGACGGCGAAGCGGCGCGGCGCCAAGATCGTCGCGATCAACCCGCTGCGCGAGGCCGGGCTGGTCAACTTCCGCAATCCGCAGGTCCCCCGCGGGGTCGTGGGGCGCGGCACCGACATCGCCGACGTCCACCTGCCGATCAGGCTCAACGGCGATCTCGCCCTGTTCCAGGCCATCGGCTCGCTCCTGGTGGAGTGGGACGCCCTCGACCACGACTTCATCGACCAGTACACCGACGGCTTCGAGGCGTGGGCCGAGCACGTCCGCGAGGTCGACTGGGCTGTGGTCGAGAGCACCACCGGCCTGACCCGCCACGAGATCACCGAGGTCGCCGGCATGATCCGCGACTCCGACGCCACGATCTACTGCTGGGCGATGGGCCTGACGCAGCACCGCAACTCGGTCGCGACGATCAAGGAGGTCGTCAACCTGGCCCTGGCCCGCGGCGACATCGGCAAGCGCGGTGCGGGCCTGTGCCCCGTCCGGGGCCACTCGAACGTGCAGGGCGACCGCACGATGGGCATCTGGGAGCGCGTCCCCGACCACTTCCTGGACTCGCTGCAGGCCGAGTTCGGCTTCGACCCGCCGCGCGAGCACGGCCTCGACACGGTCGACTCGATCCGTGCGTTCCGCGACGGCAAGGCGTCGTTCTTCATGGGCCTCGGCGGCAACTTCGTGGCCGCCGCCCCCGACACCGAGGTGACGACGAAGGCGCTCCGCAAGGCCGCCATGACCGTCCAGGTCGCGACCAAGATCAACCGGTCGATGCTCGAATGCGGCGACACGGCGCTGATCCTGCCGACGATGGGACGGACCGAGAAGAACATGTCGTCCAAGGGCGAGCAGTACATCACGGTCGAGGACTCGATGTCGGCCGTGCACGCGTCCCGCGGCGTGCTCGCGCCCGCGAGCCCGTACCTGCGCTCGGAGGTCGCGATCATCGCCGGCATCGCCGAGGCCACGCTGGGTCACCGCCACGGCATCGACTGGAGCGCCATGGCCGAGGACTACGACCTGATCCGCGGGCACATCTCGCGCGTCGTGGCCGGCTGCGAGGATTACTCGCGCAAGGCCGACCGTCCCGGCGGATTCGTGCTGCCGCACCCACCGCGCGACTCGCGCACCTTCGAGACCAAGACCGGCAAGGCGAACTTCGTGCCGTCGCCATTGGAGGTCCTGCAGGTCCCCGAGGGTCACCTCGTGCTGCAGACGCTGCGCAGTCACGACCAGTTCAACACCGTGATCTACGGCCTGAGCGACCGCTACCGCGGCATCGAGGACGGCCGCCGGGTCGTGTTCGTGCACCCCGACGACATCGAGAGCCAGGGCTTCTCCGACGGCGACATCGTCGACATCGTGGCGCACTGGGGCGATGACGACGTCAAGCGCGTCGCCCAGCGCTTCCGGATCGTCGCGTACGACACGCCGCGCGGATCATCGGCGGCGTACTACCCGGAGACCAATCCCCTGGTCGCCCTCGACTCCACGGCCACGTCGAGCAACCAGCCCACCTCGAAGTCCGTCATCGTGCGGCTGGTGCCGGCGGGGACGGGCCAGGAGGCGGGTGCCCAGGAGGGCGCCTCGCAGGACGCCGTCGGCTCCGACGACAGCCACAAGTCCAACCGTCAGCCGCGCCACCTGTCGTGAGCGGCCCGCTCGATCAGGATGCGTACGACCTGGAGCACTTCGTCGCGGCGCAGGCCGGAGGAACGTACGAGCGTGCCCTCGCCGAGCTGCGCGCCGGCCGCAAGACGAGCCACTGGATGTGGTTCGTCTTCCCGCAGGTCGCCGGGCTGGGTCACAGCCAGATGTCCGTCCGCTACGCCCTCTCGGGCACGGACGAGGCCGGCGCGTACTGGGAGCACGCCGTGCTCGGCGCCCGCTACCGCGAGTGCGCCGGCGCCGTCGATGACCTGGGCGACGTGTCGTTGGTCGACGTGCTCGGCTCCGTCGACGCGCAGAAGCTGCACTCGTCGCTGACCCTGTTCGCCGCCGCGGTGCCCGGCACGCACCTGCTCGACCGGCTGCTGGACCGTCATTTCGGCGGCACTGCGGACCCGGGCACGATCCGTCTGCTCAGCAGCTGACAGTGCCCGGGTCCGCGGTCAGGTCCGACGTCAGAACAGGTCGGCGGCCTTCACGACGGTCTCGTAGATGCCGTAGGCCAGCGGCACGAGGACGACGATCCAGGCGATGACCAGCAGCGGACCGGCCTTGTCGATCGCGACGTCGTGCCCAACGGCCCTCGACTCGACCGGCGCGTCGGCGACGTCGCGCTTCTCCTCGTGGAAGCGCGCGGCGACCGGACGGATCAGGAGGTTGGCTACGAAGCCGACCGCCAGGATGCCGACCATCGTCAGCAGGGCCGGACGGTAGTCGCCGGCGTTCAGCTGTCCCGGCTCGCCCTGCGCGTCCAGGAAGCCGTTGACGATGAGCGGGCCGACGACGCCCGCGGCTGCCCACGCGGTGAGCAGCCGGCCGTGGATCGCGCCGACCTGGAAGGTGCCGAACAGGTCGCGCAGGTACGCCGGTGCCGTCGCGAAGCCGCCGCCGTAGAAGCTGATGATGACTCCCGCGACGAGCGCGAACAGGATCGTCGACGACGAGCCCTGGAACGCCAGCAGGCTGTAGAGGATGACGCCGATGCCCAGGTAGCCGACGTACATGTTCTTGCGGCCGACCACATCGGACGTCGACGACCAGATGAACCGGCCCGACAGGTTGAACAGCGACAGCAGCCCGACGAAGCCGGCCGCGGACGCCGCCGCGACGGACGACTTCTCGCCGTCGCGGAAGAAGTCCTGGATCATCGGGGCTGCCTGCTCCAGGATGCCGATGCCGGCCGTCACGTTGCAGAACAGGACGACCCACAACAGCCAGAACTGCGGCGTCTTGATCGCATTGGTCGCCGAGACGTTGTCGGTCGTGACGAGCGACTTGCTCTTGACCGTCGACGGGTCGAACCCGGCTGGCTTCCACCCGTCGGCCGGGACACGGATGAGCCACGCACCGAACAGCATCATCAGCAGGTAGACCACGCCCAGCGTCACGAAGAGCTTGGCGACCGCGGAGCCGGACGCCAAGCCCGTCGCGGTGTCGAACGAGTCGTCGTAGATGCCCAGCAGCTTCGACGACAGCGGGCTCGCGATCATCGCGCCGCCGCCGAAGCCCATGATCGCCATGCCGGTCGCGAGACCGGGACGATCGGGGAACCACTTGATGAGCGTCGACACCGGCGAGATGTAGCCGATACCGAGCCCGATGCCGCCGATGAAGCCGTAGCCGAGGTAGACGAGCCACAGCTGATCGCTCGCGATGCCCAGCGAGCCGATCATGAAGCCGCCGGACCAGAACAGCGCCGCCGTGACCATCGCCCGACGCGGCCCGCCGGTGTCGACCCACGTGCCGAAGACCGCGGCCGACACGCCGAGCATCACGATCGCGATCGAGAAGATGACCCCGATCGCGGTGAGTGACGAGTCGAAGTGCTGGACGAGCGATGCCTTGTAGACGCTCGTCGCGTACGCCTGCCCAATGCACAGGTGCACTGCGAGCGCCGCCGGTGGAATGAGCCAGCGGTTGAAGCCGGGCTTTGCGATGCTGTGTCGACGATCAAGAACTGCCAGTGCCATGGTTCCCCCCAGGAGCGTGCGATCCACGCCTCAACGTAGGGCGCCAGCGTCCATCCCGCACGTCGACGGCACCGGTAGGGTTTGCACGTGAGCGCAACCCCCGGCCGGATCTTCCTGTCCCGCATCGTCGGGCAGGCCGTGTTCGACCCCGCGGGAGACCAGGTCGGCAAGCTGCGCGACGTCGTCATCGCCGTGCGGTCCGTCAAGCAGAGACCGCGCGTGCTGGGCATCGTCGTGGAGGTGCTCGGTCGTCGGCGCGTCTTCTTGCCGATCACCCGTGTGACGTCGCTCGACTCAGGACAGATCATCACGACCGGGGTGCTCAACGTCCGCAAGTTCGAGCAGCGGAGCACCGAGACGCTGGCGATCCACGAGCTGTTCGACCGCTCGGTGACCCTGCCCGACGGCAGCCCCGGCACCGTCTATGACCTCGCGATGGAGCAGGACCCCCGCCGCGACTGGTACATCTCCAACGTCGCCGTGCAGGCGGCAGGCAAGCGCTTCGGCCGGCGCGGCCCACACCAGGTGCTCGAGTGGGACGAGGTCAAGGGCCTCACATCGGAGGACACGACCCAGGGCGCGACCCATCTGCTCGCGACGATGGACGAGATGCGCGCCGCCGACGTCGCCAACGCGCTGCGCGACCTGCCGCCCAAGCGCCGCATGGAGGTCATCGGCGAGCTCGACGACGAGCGGCTCGCCGACGTCCTCGAGGAGCTGCCGGAGCGGTACCAGGTCGAAATCCTCGGCGTGCTCGACCCCGACCGCGCGGTCGACGTCCTCACCGAGATGGACCCCGACGATGCCGCCGATCTGCTCGGCGAGCTCTCGCCCGCGACGGCTGAGCAGCTGCTGACGCAGATGGAGCCCGAGGACGCCGAGGACGTCCGGCGGCTGCTGTCGTACGAGGAGCGCACCGCCGGCGGCATGATGACCACCGAGCCGGT
>JAOPXY010000187.1 GCA_025964895.1 Aeromicrobium sp. | reverse complement strand
ATGGCGAGAGGGAAATACCCGGCTACATTCCGAACCCGGAAGTCAAGCCTCTCAGCGCCGATGGTACTGCACCGGAGATGGTGTGGGAGAGTAGGACGTCGCCGGACAATCATTAGCGCGAGGCCGCCCCACGAGGGGCGGCCTCGCTGCATTTACCCAGTAGTTTGGCTACAAGGCAATCTTCGATGGAAGGAACGACTCATGGCCGAGTCGAGAAATCCCCGCCGTGACGGCGGGCCGTCCTCTGCACGCGGTGCAGGAGGCAAGGGTGCTGCAGGCAAGGGCGCCGCAGGCAAAGGTCGTGGCGCCAAGCCCGCCGCGGGTGGCGGGCGCGATCGGCGCGGCAGCGGCGATCCCACGCGCCGTGACGGCAAGCCCACGGAGCGCCGTGACGGCAAGCCGGCAGCACGCCGCGACGGCAAGCCCGTCACCCCGCGCCGTGACGGCAAGCCCTACGAGGCACGTCGCGACCGGCGCCAGGAGGAGGGCGACCGCACTGCAGCTCAGCAGATCTACGACGGACCTCCGATCCCCGACGACGTCAGCGCCAACGATCTGGACAAGCACGCCCGACAGGCGCTGCAGAGCCTCCCCGAGAAGCTCGCCGACAAGGTTGCCCGCCACCTCGTGATGGCTGGCCTGCTGATCTCGGAGGATCCCGAGACCGCGCACAAGCACGCACTGGCCGCTCGTGCGCGGGCGACCCGCACGGGCCTCGTCCGCGAGGCGTGCGGCGAGACCGCGTACGCATGCGGCAGGTGGGCCGAGGCGCTCTCGGAGTTCCGTGCGGCTCGCCGGATGACCGGCGGCTACATGTACGCCCCCATGATGGCCGACTGCGAGCGGGCGCTGAAGCGTCCCGACAAGGCGATCGCGTACGACACGACCGAGATCCGCAGCCAGCTCGACGACTCCGGCCAGATCGAGCTGTCGATCGTCGTGGCGGGCGCGCGCCGTGACCAGGGACAGTACGACGCGGCGATCCGCCTGCTGGAGACCGAGCCGCTGCACACCAAGGGGCGCGGCGAGTGGGTCCCGCGCCTGCGCTACGCGTACGCCGACTCGCTGCTCGCGGCCGGACGGCGTGATGAGGCGATCGAGTGGTTCCACCGCACGGTCGCGGTCGACGGTAACAAGGCGACCGATGCCGAGGAGCGCCTCGCCGAGCTCGACAAGCGTCCACAGGGCTGATCCGCCCGGACGTCTGTCCACAGCTTCTGCTGCACGATGCCCCTCACGCCTGCGTGAGGGGCATCGTCGTCTCATGACTCATGCCAACCACAGCCACACTGATCCGAACAACACAGTTCAGCTGATCGGGCGGATCTCCGCCGGACCCGAGGCGCGGGTACTGCCGAGTGGTGATGAGATGCTCTCGTTCCGACTCGTCGTGCGTCGCAGCGCAGCCGCCCGACGACGATCGAAGCAGGTTGTCGACACGATCGAGTGCTCCGTGTGGCCCGCCGGCCTGAGGCGATCCGTCGCGAAGCTCGAGGCCGGCACCGAGGTGACCGTGACCGGGTCGCTGCGCCGCAGGTTCTCGCGCGGGGGAGCCGGCGTGGCCAGCTGGGTGAGCGTCGAGGTCGACTCCTGGCGGAAGGTCACGCCCGCGGCGGTAGCCTCACAGGCATGACTCTGGGCTCGACCACGCAGGCACTCAGCACGACGTACGACCTGGCGATGCTCGACCTCGACGGTGTCGTGTATCTGGGCGCCGATCCGATCCCCGGCGTCGCGGAGGCTCTCACGACCGCGCGCGACAACGGGCTCCGGCTCGCGTACATCACCAACAACGCGTCCCGCACGGCCCACCAGGTCGCGGACAAGCTGCGTGGCATGCACATGCCGGGTGTGTCCGACAAGGACGTCGTGACGTCGGCGCAGGCGGTGGCCCACCTCATGGCGGACGACCTGCCGCCCGGCTCGGCGGTGCTGGTCGTCGGCGGCGAGGGACTGCGCGCACCGCTGGAGGAACGTGGGTTGCGCTGCGTGTCGACGCTGGACGAGTCACCCGTCGCGGTCGTCCAGGGCTTCCACGCCGACATCGGCTGGCACGAGCTCGCCGAGGCGTCCTACGCGATCCAGAGCGGTCTGCCGTGGTACGCCAGCAACACCGACATGACGGTGCCGACCGCCCGGGGCATCGCGCCCGGCAACGGCTCCCTCGTGCAGGCGGTCCGCAACGCGACCCGCGCGGAGCCAATCATCGCCGGAAAGCCCGAGCGGGCCCTGTTCGACGAGACCATCGCGCGCGTGGGCGGTCGCCGGCCGCTGATGGTCGGGGACCGCCTCGACACCGACATCGACGGTGCGATCAACGCCGGGATCGACAGCCTCGTGGTGCTGACCGGCGTCAGCGACCTCGCCGAGATCGCCGCCGCCCTGCCCGGTCATCGGCCCACCTTCGTCGCGGCCGACCTGCGCGGCCTCGACGAGGCGCACCCCGATGTGGTGCTCGAGGGCGATCGCGCCCGGTGCGGCGGCTCGCTCGTCGAGCTCGTCGACGGCACGGTCACGATCAAGGAGGGCGAGCCGTCGGCCACCTCGACCCTGCGCGCGGCCGTCGGGCTCGCCTGGGACGTGCGGGATCGGTCCGACGTCACGGTGACCTTGGATGGGAGACTGGGGGCATGACCGAGACGGACGCCGGGCAGGGCGCGGGCCACGAGCCGACGGGGCACGCCCGCATCGACGAGGCACTCCAGCGACTCAACCGCCTCGACGAGCTCGACATCTCGCTGCACCCGGAGGAGTTCGACGCGATCCACGGCGTGCTGCGCGAGTCGCTGGCCAACGCGGGACGCGACGACGTCGCGCCGGAGTCACCGTGAGCGTGCAGGCATGACCCGCCGTCTGCGCCTCGACGCCGAGCTGGTGCGGCGCGGGTTGGCCCGCTCGCGCGAGCACGCCAGCTCCCTGATCGATGACGGCCTGGTCCGTGTCGGGGGCGCCGTGGCGAGCAAGGCCGCGACGGGGGTCACGACCGACCAGGCGATCGTCGTGCGCGAGAGCAACGAGCCGACGTACGCCTCGCGAGGAGCCCACAAGCTGCTGGGTGCGCTCGCGGTGTTCGAGCCGATGGGACTCACGGTGGCGGGGCGCCGCTGCCTCGACGCTGGCGCCTCGACCGGCGGCTTCACCGACGTCCTGCTGCGCAAGGGTGCGCGGGAGGTGTGCGCGGTCGACGTCGGCTACGGACAGCTCGTCTGGGCGCTGCAGTCCGACGACCGGGTCCACGTGCACGATCGCACCAACGTCCGCAACCTGGAGGCATCCGACATCGGCGGGCCCGTGCAGCTGATCGTCTCCGATCTGTCCTTCATCTCCCTTACCGTGGTCATGCCGGCGCTCACGCGGGTGTGCGAGCCGAGTCCGGAGGGTGACATCGTGCTGATGATCAAACCGCAGTTCGAGGTGGGCAAGAGCAATCTCGGCAAGAACGGCGTCGTGCGCGATCCCGCGCTGCACGCCGACGCCGTCCACCGCGTGTGCACGTCGGCCCACGAGCTCGGGTGGGGCACCCGGGCGCTGGCCCCGAGCCCCCTGCCGGGACCGGCCGGCAATGTGGAGTACTTCTGCTGGCTGCGCTCCGACGCCGACGCACCCGACGAGCAGGCCGCCCGTGACGTCGTGGCCGCCGGCCCTCTCCAGTCACCCCTCCAGCCACCGGTCCAGTCGCCACCGGGGGCGGACTCATGAGGCGGGTCCTGCTCGCGGTGCACGAGGGACGCGACGAGGCCACCAAGATCGCGGCGTCGTTCGCGGCCGATCTGCGCACCGAGGGCATCGACGTCGCGGTGCTCGACACCGAGGCCGACGCGCTGAGGGCCGCGGGAGTCGAGGACGCGCTCGTCGTGACGTCCGGACCGGGCGCGGCGGCGGGCTGCGAGCTCGCGGTCGTGTTCGGCGGTGACGGCACGATCCTGCGCGCCGCCGAGCTGTGCCGGGGCACCGACACTCCGGTGCTGGGCGTCAATCTCGGCCACGTCGGCTTCCTGGCCGAGGCCGACGTCGAGGACATCCAGCTCGTCGTGCGCGCCGTCGCCGACCGCACGTACAGCGTCGAGGAGCGGCTGACCGTCGACGTCTCGGTCATGGTCGCCGGCGAGATCGTCGCGACCAACTGGGCGCTCAACGAGGCCACGGTCGAGAAGGACGCCCGCGAGCGCATGCTCGAGGTCGTCGTCGAGATCGACGACCGTCCCGTGTCGCGGTGGGGCTGCGACGGCATCGTCTGCGCGACGCCGACCGGCTCCACGGCCTACAACTTCAGCGCCGGCGGGCCCATCGTGTGGCCGGAGGTGTCCGCGCTGCTCATGGTGCCGATCAGCGCCCATGCCCTGTTCGCCCGGCCGCTGGTCGTCTCGCCCGACTCGACCCTCGCGATCGAGGTCGTGGGGGAGCAGTCGACGGGCGTCCTGTGGTGCGACGGGCGGCGCGCCGCCGATCTGCCGGTCGGCTCACGGGTCGAGGTCCGCAAGGGCCGCGAGACGGTTCGGCTCGCCCGGCTGCACGACGCGTCGTTCGCCGACCGCCTGGTCCGCAAGTTCCACCTCCCGGTCGCGGGCTGGCGTGGCGCCGCCGAGCGCCGGTGGGGGGACGAGACCTGATGACCGCGGCGCACTCGAGCTGGCAGCTGCTGTCGTTCCGTAACCTCGGCGTCATCGAGTCCGCCGAGCTCGAGCTGGGCGAGGGCTTCACGGTCATCACCGGCGAGACCGGAGCGGGCAAGACCATGGTCGTCACGGCACTGGGGCTGCTGCGCGGCGACCGGGCCGACACGGGGCTCGTGCGCCGGGGCGCCGACCAGGCGCGGGTCGAGGCGAGCATCGGGGTCCGTCCCGGCGCCGGCGCGACCGCGGCGATCGAGGAGGCGGGCGGACGCGTCGACGACGACGTCGTGATCCTGGGCCGGGTGCTGTCCGCGCAGGGACGTTCTCGGGCAGTCGCGGGCGGGGCGACGGTGCCGGCCACCCTGCTGGCGGAGGTCACCGACGAGCTCGTCGCGGTGCACGGCCAGTCCGACC
>JAOPXY010000200.1 GCA_025964895.1 Aeromicrobium sp. | reverse complement strand
CGCGCGCGGAACCGATGCGCCCGCCGCGACGAGGCCCGCGACGACCACGAGCATCGGCACCCCGTGACCCCCGACCAGCTCGCGGGCGGACGGATTCTGCAGCACCTCGATGACGGCCAGCGTGCCGGCCGCCGCGATCGACAGGACCGCGAAGGCCCCCGCGATCAGCACCGACACGCGCTGCCGGACGCGCACGAAGAGGGCGGTGGCCCCGGCCGAGAGTGCCACGGACGCGGTCGTCGACCAGAACAGGTTGACCCCCTGTGCCTCGAGCTCGTCCGCGGCGACGGCCGCGCCGGCCACCGCCGCGAGACCGGCCACGATCATGGGAGTCGTCAGGTCGAGCCCCAGAGGCGCCCGACCCCAGGCCACGACCAGCGTGCCGATCGCGACCATCACCACGGCCCACACCATCGTCGAGGCCCGCCCGCTGAGCGCGTCGAGCCCCAGGAGGCCCTGGTCGCACGCGACGAACCAGTCCAGCGCGGCCATCGCCAGGAAGATCGTCCACAGCGCCTCGGCCGATCCGCGCAGCGGACGGCGCGTGGCCCACGCCGCGGCTCCCCCGACGATCGCGGTGAACGCGAGCAGGACCACCGCTCGTCCCGCGACGCCGAGCGATCCCCAGCTGACCGTGAGGAAGATGAACGCCGCGACGACCATGCCGAGGGCGCCGAGGCCCAGCAGGACCGCCCCCGCCGAGATCCGGCGGCGCGGCGTCGGGACGCGGACGGGTGCGGGGTACCGCGGCAGGTCGAACGTCCGCGACGAGACCGGCTGCGGCGGCGCGGCGGGTTCCGCGACCGGCTCGGTGACCGGTTCCGCGACCGGCGCGGCGCTGCGGGCCGCGTCCCGCGCCCGCACGGCGGACTCGAGCAGCTGGTCGGCACGCTGCAGCGTCTGCCACAGGGCACGCATCTCGACCGAGGTGAGCTCCAGCCCGCAGTGCGGGCACGTCCCCTCGCCCTCGAGAACGCCGCGGCAGTCGGGGCAGGCGTGCGGATCGGCGAAGCGCATGCGCACACTCTGACACCTCCCCGCCCCGAACCAGAACCGCGAGTGGTGCGGACCGGATATTTTGAGACGGTGTGTCGGTCCACGACGCACCTGTCGGAGACGGGTTCGCACCACTCGCTCGCACCGGGCACCTACGTTGGACGGCATGCCAGAGCCGACGTCGTCTTCCCCGCTGCTGCGCGTCCGCGACCTGTGCCGCCACTTCGGCGACCTGCACGTGCTGACGGACCTCGACCTCGACGTCGAGAGCGGGCGGGCGCTCGCCTTGGTCGGCCCGAACGGATCGGGCAAGACGACGGCCCTGCGGTGCATCGCGGGTGCCGACGAGGCCACGAGCGGGACGATCGAGCTGGACGGCGCGCCGCTCGACGAGCGATCCGCCGCGACGCGCCGCGACCTGGCCGTCGTGATGGACGATCTGGACTTCTTCCCCGACCTCAGCGTCGTCGAGCACCTGGATCTGCTGGCGCGCGCACACCGCGTGGACGATCCGGACGGGCTGGTCGACCGGGTGCTGGCCGATGTCGGCCTCGAGCACCAGGCGGCGCAGCTGCCCGGCACTTTGTCATCGGGTCAGCGCCGCCGCCTCGCGCTCGCCAGCGCCTTCGTCCGCCCGCGGCGTCTGCTGATCCTGGACGAGCCGGAGCAGCGTCTCGACGTGGACGGGCTCGCATGGCTGGCCGATCGCCTCGTCGCCGAGAAGGCCGACGGCCTCGGCATCCTGCTCGTCAGCCACGACGCCGCCCTGGTCGAGGCCGTCGCCGACGAGGTGCTCGACCTGGGCCTGCTGTGACGGCGGGTGCCGAGGTCACGGCCCGTTCCCTGCGGCGGCAGATGCGGGAGTGGCGCCGTGGGCGCGCCGACACGACGCTGTACGAGCAGCTGTCCGATGCGTACATCTGGGTGTTCAGCATCGTCGTGATCGGGGCGATGGCGATCAGCGCCCTGATCCAGACGCGCGTCGGCATCGCGACGGGGTGCACAGCCGGCCCGTGCGAGGACGCGCGGACGTCACTCGTGTGGGCGTCGGTCGCGGGCGTCGTCGCCGTCGCGCTGGCCGCGGCGCAGGCCGTCGGCCCCGTCATGGTGACGCCCGCGACGGGTGCCTGGCTGCTCACGACGCCCGTCGACCGCGGACCGCTGCTCCGGTCGCGACTGCTGCTGGCCGCGCTGACGTCGGCGATCGGGTGCGGCGCCGTCGTGGCGCTGACGACGCTCCTGGCCGGCTCTTCGCCCGCGGCGATCGTCGCGCTGGCGCTTCTCGCCGCCGTGCTGGGCTCGGCCGCCGTGCTGGCGGCCGCGATGTGGCAGGCGAGCGGCGGACGTGGCACGCGCCGCGCGGCCACCGCGACCGGGGCCGTGACGACGGCGTGGATGCTGCTGATCGCCCTCGATCGCGCACCGCGGACGTCGGACGACTGGTCCGCCGGCATCACCGGATGGATCGTCCTCGGCGTCGCCGCGGTGGCGGCGGCGGCCCTGGTTGTGGTCGCGGTCGGCCGGCTCACGATGCTGCTCCGGGCGCAGCTCGTGCCGGGCGGATCGCTGCTCGCGAGCCTGTCCGGGGCACTGGCCGGGCTCGACCTCACCCTCGCGTACGACGTGCTCGTGGCCCGCCGCTGGAGGAACCGGGCGACCGTCCGGCCCGTGCGCGGGGGACCGGGCGGCGTGGGGGCTCTGATCTGGCGGGATGTCGTGCGGCTGCGCCGGTCACGCGGGGCCGTCACGGCCCTCGCGGCCTCGCTGCTCGTCCCGTACGTCGTGGCGCGTCTCGGTCTCGACGGCGTGATCGTCCTGGCGAGCGCCCTCGCGGCCTTCCTCACCGGCGTGTGGCTGTGCTCCGCCCTGCGAACGACGGGCCGCAACCCCGGTCTCATGCGCAGCTTCCCCATGACCCTCGCGACGATCCGCACCGCGACGCTCGTCGTGCCCGCCGGCGCGCTGGCCGTGTGGTCGCTCGCCGCGGCGCCCGCGATCGCGCACGCCGTGCCCGACACGCGTCCCGGCGAGGTCGTGCCCGTGGCCATCGCGACCGGCGCCGCCGCGCTCGGCGCCACGGCCCGGTGGCTGCTCGCGCCTGCGCCGGACTACTCCCAGCCACTCGTCTCCTCCCCCGCCGGCGCGATCCCGACCGGCCTGATCGGCAGCGTGTTCCGGGGTTTCGACGTGCTGCTGCTCCTCACCGTGCCGCTGCTCGTGGCGCCGCGAGCCGACGGCGCCCTCGTGAGCCTCGCGCTGAACGCCGGCGTCATGGCCTTCCTAGTCCATCGCCGCTGACTGGTGCCGGCGCGACGATCACGCGTCCAGGTCGGCGACTCCGCTGGCGGGGGCGCCGGGAAGGGCAACCGCGGGAGGCGCCTGCTTCGCTGCGCGGGCGGTCTGCCAGAACATCATTTGTCGGCCGCGAGCGTTGGTGATGACGATCTCTGAGCGGCTCTTTCGCCCGCGGTCGAGTACGCGGTCGATCGCGGCGCCCCGCCTTACACAGGAACGCACCGATACCCGCTCGATGATCTCGGCGTCTGCCGGCCACTGCTCGACGCGGTGGCAGTAGACCTTGCCGGTGCGAGGCCAGGTGTCCTTGGCCTTGAGGAGGATCCCGTCCCCGAGCGGCACATGGAGGAGATACGGCAGTGTCGACGCGGGTTCGGCGTGCGGGCGATGGCGAAATCCTCAGGCACGTCGTCACGATAGCGAGGCTGTTTGAAGACGTTCGGGCCGGACGGTGTCCAAGACGTCGGCGGACGGCTACACGTCCGCCGACGTGACGAGCCCGTTGAGCGAGCCCTCGGCGTTCGGGACCTCGAGCAGGAGCGCCCGGTCCTTCTGGACCGCTGCGACGATCGCACGCAGCCGCTGGCGCTCCTTCTTCGTGAGCTCCTCGTGCCGGAAAGGAGTGGAGGCTCGTCGACCACCTACTGGGACCCGATTCGCTCGGCAACGAACGAGCCGCCCGCCATGCGCTGGTGGATCCGCGGCACGCCGACGCCGAGCCGCTGTACGCCTTGAGCGACCGGCAGCGGAGGTGGCCGTCGACCGTAATCAAAGCGGAGGTCTAGTGAGAACAGCCACAGGGTCGATCGGGATGGACGGCCCGGCGTCAGAGGTTGTTGAAAGGAGAAGGACAACCATCCGAACATGAAGGAGACGCGCATGCGGCTACTGGAGCCCTACCAGCTCGGACCGATCGAGCTGAAGAACCGGATCGTGATGGCGCCGATGACCCGATCCCGGGCCTTCGACACCGTCGCGGGAGACCTCCACGCGGAGTACTACGCGCAACGCGCGAGTGCGGGCCTGATCATCACTGAGGGCACCCAGGTCAGTGAGCTCGGTGCGGGCTACCCGTTCACCCCGGGCATCCACACGGACGCGCAGGTCGCGGGCTGGCGCAAGGTCACCGACGCCGTGCACGCGAACGGCGGCCGCATCTTCGCCCAGCTGTGGCACGTCGGCCGGATGAGCCACCCCACCGTCCACGGCCAGACACCGGTAGCGCCCTCCGCGATCGCTCCAGGCGAGGACATCTTCACGACCGAGGGCCTGCAACCGATCCCGACGCCGCGAGAGCTGGACTCCGCCTCGATCGCCGCCATCGTGCAGGAGTTCGGGCTCGCGGCACACCAGGCGAAGACGGCCGGGTTCGATGGCGTCGAGGTGCACGGCGCCAACGGCTACCTGATCGACCAGTTCCTGCAGAGCGGCTCCAACCAGCGCACCGACGAGTACGGCGGGTCCGTGACGAACCGCACCCGGTTGCTGCTCGAGGTGCTCGACGCCGTCACCGACGTCTGGGGCCCAGGCCGTGTGGGCCTGCGGCTCTCGCCCGGCGGCACGTTCGGCGGAATGAGCGACGATGACCCGGTCGACACCTTCGGCTACGCGATGAAGTCACTCAACGGCTACGACCTCGCCTACCTGCACGTGGTCGAGACCTCCCAGACACTCCCGCCGGTGGGCCTCGACGAGGTCGGCGGGCCCACCGCGCTTGCCCGCTCCACCTACCACGGCACGATCATCAGCGCCGGTGAGTACGACCGGGAGTCCGCGGAGTCGGCCGTCGCGGCTGAACGCACCGACCTGGTCGCGTTCGCCCGAGCCTTCATCTCCAACCCCGACCTGCCGGAGCGGTTCCGCGTAGGCGCGGAACTCAACGAGGGCGACGACGCCACCTACTACGGCGGCGGCGCCGAGGGGTATGTCGACTACCCCACGCTCAAGCCGGCCTGACACGCACACGCAGCAGCGGCGGCCGGTGCCTCACCGGCCGCTGCTGATGTCGAAGAACGCCCGGTCGTTGAAAGGCGCCTCGCCCGAGAGCAGCCACCAGGTCGCGGCATCAGCCTCCGCAGCCTGCGTGCGCGCCGCAGGTCGTACTTGATCGCGGGCCGCACCGGGTTGCCCGCCTTCCACACGCCTCCCGAGGTCATGACGGGGCATCAAGGACAACGTCTCTTCCGGGTGAGGATGCCGCGCGTCGTCGACAACAACGGGCCAGACGTTGCCCCGCCCAGGGAGCGGTGCATCTCGCTCGTCGAGCACCACCAGATCGCTAGGCCCGATTGCCTCATGCGTGCGCTTTCCCGAACCTTCGAACGGCACAATCCGTCGCTGTCGCCGTGAATGACGAGAGTCGGCAGCGCAATCTTCAGCAGGTCGCCGCGGAAGTCGGTCGTGCCGAATGCCTCGATGCATCCCAGTGCCGCTGTCTGATCGGCCTGGTGGCAAAGCCCGATCGCGTCCTCGCGCTGCTCCTCCGTGACCTTGAGCTGGCCGCCGGCGGAGAAAAAGTCAGTCATGAACTGGTCGAAAAAGGACTCCCGGTCGTCCTCGAGGCCCTGTTGCATCTCTGCGGCTGCGTCCGCCGTCAGGGGACCTTGACGCGGCCGGAGACGACGATGTCGTTCGCGAACGCCCAGCGACCTACGTCAACGGGCGCGCGCAGGCGCCGCTTCGAGGGCTCGTAGGCGAGGTCGCCGATCATCTCCTCCGCGAGCCCGACCTGGGCAGCCGCGAGGAAGCGGTAGGTCCACTCCTGGGCGAGCTTGCGGGTCTCGCAGAAGACGATCGGAACGGTCGGGAACCGGATCTGGCATTCGGTGATCCCGTCGGCCACGACGCTGGGCCGGACGTGGTCGACCGTGAAGACCCGCGAGTAGCCCTCTTCGACGACGACCGCAGCGCGCGGAATCGCAGCCAGTTCGGTGAGCTGAATTTTGAGCTTGCCGGTCGTCAGCGACGTGTCGAGGTCTGCCAGCGACGTGCACTCCACCGTGGCCTGCAGCAGCCCGTCGACGAGGAGTCCGTAGTCGCCGGCCCTGAGAGGCTCCCGCCGTACGGCAGCGTCGACCCGGGTTCCTCGTTGCGGGCGATGACGAAGTCCTCCGGCATGACTACACCTCCCCCGCGGTGATGAGCCGATCGAGCACGTTGCTGAGCGCTGCCGTCTTACCGACCACTGCGCCGACGAGGTTGGGCCTGCGTACGGATCCTTCGCTACCCGCGACAGACACCCGGACGGTCTTGCTGTCGGCGGCCGAGGCGTGGTCACCGATGAGTGGCACCGGTCGGTTCCATGTCATGGGGCCTGATCATAGGCAGGCCCGTCGACGTAGATCGACGAACCCAGCTCCACGAACTGGCTGGATTTTTTCTCCATGCCTGAAGCCACATAGTCGCGGACGTCCTGGCTGATCCTCATCGAGCAGAACTTCGGACCGCACATGGAGCAGAAGTGCGCGGTCTTGCTGGCCTCCGCTGGCAGGGTCTCGTCGTGGAAGGACTCTGCGGTGTGCGGGTCAAGTGACAACGCGAACTGGTCGTGCCAGCGGAACTCGAAGCGCGCCTTGGACAAGGCATCGTCCCAGTCGCGGGCGCCGGGGTGGCCTTTGGCGATGTCAGCGGCGTGGGCTGAGAG
>JAOPXY010000194.1 GCA_025964895.1 Aeromicrobium sp. | reverse complement strand
GGAAGGCGGGAAGATCGGTGCGCAGCGACGCGCTGGCGACCTGATCGATGATGTTGGTCATGTTCTGCTCCTCGCTGGTGCACACAGGTCACCCACGGATGGTTGGCTCAAAAGGAAGTGGTGCGGCGATGATCGACGGTTCCCCTGTGGCAGATCCGTCCGGCGCCAAGGGTCAATATTGCCACACCGCTGCCGCCCGGCGTTAATCGGTCACGCCCCGTACGGGGCGCCTGACGACGCAACGCGCCCGCCGGGCGTACCGGCGGGCGCGTCGTGTCGTGCGGGGCTGCTGACGGTCAGTTGAACGCGTAGCCCGACTCGCCGTGAAGGACGGAGTCGATGCCTGCGGCCTCTTCGTCCTCCTTGACCCGGAAGCCGATCGTCTTGTCGATGATCGTGCCCAGGATGAAGGCGACGATGAACGAGTACGCACCGATGGCCACCGCCGGGATGAGCTGGACGATGAACTGGTCGAGGTTGCCACCACCGGTGAACAGACCCGTGCCGATGGCGAAGAAGCCCAGGAACAGCGTGCCGATGACGCCGCCGACGAGGTGGATGCCCACGACGTCCAGCGAGTCGTCGAAGCCGAGCTTGTACTTGAACTCGATCGCCAGGGCGCAGACGGCACCGGCGAGGAGGCCGAGCACGATGGCCCAGTGCGGCGAGAGGTTGGCGCACGCCGGCGTGATGGCGACGAGTCCGGCGACGATGCCCGACGCCGCACCGACCGCGGTGGCCTTGCCGTTCTTGAAGTGCTCGACGATGATCCAGCCCAGCAGCGCCGCGGCGGGGGCCACCAGCGTGTTGACGAAGATCAGGCCGGCCGAGCCGTTGGTGCCGGCGGTGCCGGTCGCGAGGGCCGCGCCGCCGTTGAAGCCGAACCAGCCGAACCACAAGATCGCGGCGCCGATGAGCACGAGCGGGACGTTGTGGGGCTTCTGCAGCTCACGGCTGAAGTTGACGCGCTTGCCGAGGACGATCGCCAGGGCGAGGGCCGCGGCACCGGCGTTGATGTGCACCGCGGTGCCACCGGCGTAGTCGATCGTGCCGACGTCGAGGCCCAGGTGGCTGCCGAGCTGGCCGACCCAGCCCGTGAAGGTCGGGACGCCCTCGTCGTCGGTGACGAAGGAGAACACCGAGGCGGCGACCGGGAAGTAGACCAGCGTCGCGAACAGTCCCGCGAAGACCATCCACGGGAAGAACCGCGCGCGGTCGGCGATCGCGCCCGAGATCAGCGCGACCGTGATGATGGCGAACGTGGCACCGAAGATGACGCCGGCGAAGACCAGGTCCCCCTCGCCGCTAAAGGCCGCCTGCGCGCCGTCGGCCAGGCCGAAGTCGGAGAAGCCGTTGCCCACGACCTCGGGGATCCAGTCGGCGCTGCTGCCGTCGACGAAGGCCATGTTGAATCCGTAGAGGACCCACAGGACCGCGATGAGGCCCATGGCACCGAAGCTCAGCATCATCATCGAGACGACGCTCGAGGCCTTGACGAGGCCGCCGTAGAAGAACGCCAGTCCGGGGGTCATGAAGAGCACCAGCGCTGCGGTGAGCAGCAACCAGGCAGAAGACAGATCCATGCGAAAAACCTCTCGTGGGGGGCAGACGCGCCGAGCGGACCAGCGACGATGCTGCGCCCGATGCACGAGTCACTGTGTCGGGACGAGGTTTTCTGAGGCTTGCCTGAGGATTTCGGAGATGTTACGTGATCGTCGTTCGTGTTAATTCCAGGTGCATGAACGCTCCGGCGCCCTGGAACGACGGGGGCAGGACGCTCAGTCGAGGAGGTCGGGACGCCGCGCGCGGGTGCGCTCGAGGGCCTGTTCGCGTCGCCAGGCCGCGATCGCGGCGTGGTGCCCCGACAGCAGGACATCCGGCACGTCGCGGCCGCGCCAGCTCGCCGGCTTGGTGTAGACGGGGTACTCCAGCAGGCCGTCCTCACCGTGCGACTCCTCCACGAGCGAGGCGGGATTACCCATGAAACCGGGGATCAGCCGGACGACGGCCTCGATCATCGCGAGCGCCGCGACCTCTCCCCCGTTGAGCACGAAGTCGCCCAGCGAGATCTCCTCGACGCGCCAGCGGTCGCCGGCCTCGTCGATGACCCGCTGGTCGATGCCCTCGTACCGGCCGCACGCGAAGACGAGGTGCTGCTCGGTGCTCAGCTGTTCGGCCAGGCGCTGTGTGAACGGCGCTCCCGAGGGGGTGGGCACGACGACGACGCTCTCGGGTGTCGCGACGGTGTCGAGCGCCTCGCCCCACGGCTCGGCCTTCATGACCATGCCGGCGCCGCCGCCGTAGGGGGTGTCGTCGACGCTGCGGTGCCGGTCGTGGGCGAAGCCGCGCAGGTCGTGCGTCGCGATCTCCAGCAATCCGGACGACTGCGCCTTGCCCGCGAGCGACAGCTGCAGCGCGTCGAGGTACGACGGGAAGATCGAGACGACGTCGATGCGCATCGTGCGCTCAGTCCTGGGCGTGGAGGTCGGCGGCGGCGTTCTCGGCCAGCGTCGGGTCGAGCAGCCCGTCGACGTCCTCGACCGTCACGAATCCGCCCGCGACGTCGACGACCGGCACGAGCTCGGTGACGAAGGGGATGAACACCTCGCGACCGTCGACGTCGACGGTCAACGTGTCCTGGTACGGCAGGTGGACGAGGCCCGTCACGGTGCCGACGACGGTGCCTGCGGATCTGACCTCGAGCCCGACCAGCTGGTGGTCGTAGAACTCGTCGGGGTCGTCGGGCACGTCGTCCGGGTCGATGACGGCCTCGAGGATCGAGCCGTGGAGGGCCTCGGCCGCGGTGCGGTCGGGCACCTCGGCGAAGGCCACGACGAGGCGGCCGCTGTGATGGCGTGCGGACGCGACGGTCAGCGTCCTGGTGCCGCAGACGACGGACGAGCCCGCGGCGAAACGCCGGTCGGGCTCGTCCGTGCGGATGTCGACGTTCAGCTCGCCACGGATGCCGTGGGCGCGACCGATCCGGCCGATGACGACCTGCATGTCGATGCCGCTAGCTACGACGGTCGACGTCCACGAAGTCGATGCGCGCGCCGCCACGTCCGGCGATCGCGCCCGCGACCTTGCGGATGGCCGTGGCCGTGCGGCCCTGGCGGCCGATGACCTTGCCGAGGTCGTCCGGGTTGACCCGGACCTCGAACAGCTCGCCTCCACGCGTCTGCTTCGTGCGGACGGTCACGTCGTCGGGGTGCTCGACGATACCGGAGACGAGGTGCTCGATGACCTCGATGAGGGGGGCGGCCATGATCAGGCCTTGGCCTCGTCAGCCGACTCGGTGTCGGCCGGCTTCTCGTCGGCTGCTGCCTCGGCGGCGTCGGCGACGGGGTCTCCGTGCACCTTCTCCTCGGCGTCGGCCTTGGGCTCTTCGGCCTTGGGCTCGTCGGCCTTGGCGTCGTCAGCCTTCGGCTCGGCCTTCTTGGCGGCGACCTTCTTGGTCGTCGCGGAGGTCTTGGGCTCGCTGTGGAGCTCCTTCAGCGCGTCCTGGAAGATGTCTTCCTTGCTGCGCTTCTCCTCGGCGAACCTCATGGTGTTCTTGCCACCGATGTCGCCGGTGATCTTGAGCAGGGCGGCGACGGCCTCGGTCGGCTGAGCGCCGACTCCGAGCCAGTACTGCGCGCGCTCGGTGTCGATCTTGATGATCGACGGCTCGGCCTTGGGGTTGTACGTGCCGATCTCTTCGATGACACGGCCGTCGCGCTTGGTGCGCGAGTCGGCGATGACGACGCGGTAGAACGGGGTACGGATCTTGCCCATGCGCTTCAGGCGAATCTTGACTGCCACGAGTGTGGTGTCTCCTCAGTGATGTGTATGTGGTTGACCAGTCGGTGTCGCGTGGGGACACGGCCGATGAGATCGATGGGCCGGGTGCGAGAAGATGAGA
>JAOPXY010000165.1 GCA_025964895.1 Aeromicrobium sp. | reverse complement strand
CGTCGGTCTCGAACGACGCGGACGCCGGCAGGCGGGCGAAGTTGCGCGGCGCCCTCGGCGGGCGCGCGCGCACCGCGCGGAGGTACACGAACGACCGCGGCAGGATGCAGCCGACAAGTGACACCATCAGCAGCAGGTACACAGCGCTGAACCAGGGCGAGCTGTAGACGGCGAAGAGGCCGAGGTTGTCCATGATCGGCGCAGAGGTCGGGTGGTCGATGAAGTACTGCTCGACGGCCCGCGCGTCGACCCCGCGCTGCGGGTAGAGCGATCCCGGCACCGCGGCGATGGCCAGCAGTAGCAACAACATCAGTGCGGTGCGCATCGAGGTCAGCTGCCGCCAGAACCACCGCGTCAGCTCCCGGCGACCGAGCTCACTGACCGCGTTGCTGCTCATGCGACTCCTTCAGAACGGGTCATACCGGCGCCTCGAATCCCGTCACCCAGGTCTGCATCTCGCCGACCATGTCATCCCAGATCCCCGTCACGAGCAGGATGCCCACCGCGATCAGCAGCCCGCCCCCGACGAGCGAGACGGCCCGCTGGTGTCGGCGGAACCACGAGACGGCATGCATGAAGCGGCCGAAGCCGAGCGCGGCCAGCACGAACGGGATGCCGAGGCCGAGACAGTAGACCAGCGTCAGGAAAGCACCGCGCGACGCGGACGCGTCATCGGTCGCGAACGACAGGCTCAGCACCACCGTCAGGGTCGGGCCGATGCAGGGCACCCAGCCCACCCCGAAGAACACGCCGAGCAGGGGCGCGATGGCCAGGCCCACGGCCGGCACGGCGTGCACGCGGAACTCCCGCTGGAGCAACGGGATCAGGCCGATGAAGGCGAGCCCCACCAGGATCACCACGATGCCGGCGATGATCGAGAGCGTGTCCTGGTAGCGCCGCAGCTCGAGGCCGATCGATCCGAACAGCGCGCCGCCCAGCACGAACACCGCGGAGAAACCGAGGACGAACAGCACCGCGCCGGCCAGCAGGCGCCCACGCCGCGCCGACTCAAGGTCCTGCGCGGCGACGCCCGAGACGTACGACAGGTAGCCCGGCAGCAGCGGCAGCACGCAGGGCGAGAAGAACGACACCAGTCCCGCGAGGGCCGCGACCGGCACCGCGAGCAGGAGGTTGCCGGAGTAGACGGTGTCCTGGAACCAGTCCGTCACGCGGGGCTCTGCGCTTCGCTGGGCTGTGCCGTGCTCGCCTGCACGTCGTCGACGAGATTGGCCAGCGTGGACGCCGACACCTTGTCGAGGATGCGGACGGCCACGCGGCCCTCTGCGTCGATGATCCAGGTCGTGGGGATCGCGGTCGTCGGGAGGCTGCTGGTGAAGCCGAGCTCGAGGCGGCCGCCCTGGTCGGCGAAGCTGGGGTAGCTGATGTCGCGGTTGCGGTTGAACGCGATGGCCTCGGACGGATCCTTGGCCTTCGTCAGGATGCCGACGAACTGGACGTCCTTGTCGGCGTACTCGGCGGCGACGATGTCGAGGTCGTCGGCCTCCGCACGGCACGGGGGGCACCACGGGCCCCACAGGTTGACCACGATCGTCTTGCCGGCGAAGTCCGCGGTCGACAGCGGGTTGCCCTCGAGGTCCTTGCCCTCAAGCACCGGGGCGTCCTTGCGATCGGCCACGTCGACCGTCGTGATGGAGCCGTCGCCGGAGACGAAGCCGTCCGTCGTGCCCCGGTTGCCGGCGCCGCTGCAGGCGGCGAGCAGCGCCAACGCGCCGACCGCCGCGACGACGCGGGTTCGCAGAGTCACGGGATCAGGCTCCGGCGACGAACTTCTTGCCGCTGGCCAGTGCGGTCGGCAGCAGGTCGCGGGCGGGCTCGCTGTAGGTGACGCCGATGAACTCATCGCCGTCGAAGTACAGGCTGGTCAGGCTCGCGAGGGTGCACTGCCGCTTGCGCGGGTCGTGGATGAACGACTTCTGCTCGTGGGCGCGACGGGCGATCCACACCGGCAGCTGGTGGGAGACGATGACCGCCTCGTGGCCGCGCGCCACCGCGCGGGCGTCGTCGACCGCGAGCTTCATGCGGGCCGCGATCTCCTTGTACGGCTCGCCCCACGACGGGCGGATCGGGTTGCGCAGCATCCACCAGTTGCGCGGGTTGGAGAACGCGCCGTTGCCGACGCCGACGGTCTTGCCCTCGAACAGGTTGTCGGCCTCGATGACGCGGTCGTCGGTGACGACGGGCACCTCCAGCAGCTTCGACAGCGGCTCGGCGGTCTGCTGTGCGCGTTCCAGCGGCGAGGCGACCATGTGGACGATCTCGTTCTTCGACAGGAACTCCGCGGCCCGGCGGGCCATCTGGTGGCCCAGCTCGGAGAGCACGAACTCCGGCAACCGGCCGTACAGGACGCCCCCGGGGTTGTGGACCTCGCCGTGGCGCATGAGGTGCACGATCGTACGTTCGGACATCGCGGGTTCCTTGCTGTCGGTGCGGCTGTGGGTGCTGCTGGTGCTGGGTGACCGTGCCGGGCTAGCTCGACGCGGTAGCGTCGGCGGCGGCCCGCGCCGCGGCGGGCAGCGCCTCGGCAATTCTAGAGAGTGCCTGGTTGTCGTGAGCTGCCGAGACGAACCAGCACTCGAAGGCGCTCGGCGGGAGGTACACGCCCGCATCGAGCATCGCGTGGAAGAAGGGGCGGTAGCGCCACGCCTGCTGCGCCTGCGCGCCGGCGAAGTCGGTGACCGGACCCTCGACGCCCCAGAAGACGCTGAACATGTTGCCCGCGTTCTGCAACGAGTACGGCAGGCCCGTCGCGTCGAGGGCGTCGGCGACGAGACCACGCAGCTGCAGCGAGGCGGCGTCGAGACGGGCGTACGCATCGGCGTCGGCCAGCCGTAGCGTCGTGAGCCCCGCGGTCGTCGCGATCGGATTGCCCGACAGCGTCCCGGCCTGGTAGACCGGCCCGGCCGGGGCGAGCTGCTCCATGACGTCCTGGCGCCCCCCGAAGGCGGCTGCCGGGAAGCCACCGCCCATGACCTTGCCGTACGTCACGAGATCCGGCGCCCAGCCCTCCGGCTCGCCGTCGAGCCCCCAGTGGCCCGAGCGGGTGACCCGGAAGCCGGTCATGACCTCGTCGCTGATGAACAGGGCGCCGTGACGCGTGCACGTCTGCGACAGGAAGCGGTTGAAGCCGGGCTCCGGCGGGACGACCCCCATGTTGCCGGCGGCGGCCTCGGTGATGAGGCACGCGATCTGGTCGCCGTACTCGGCGAAGGCGGCCTCGACCGCGGCGCGGTCGTTGTACGGCAGCACGATCGTGTCGGCCGTGACGTGGGCCGGCACGCCGGGCGTCTCCGGCAGGCCCAGCGTCACGACGCCCGAGCCGGCCTCGGCCAGCAGTGCGTCGACGTGCCCGTGGTAGCAGCCGGCGAACTTGACGATCTTGTCGCGGCCGGTGAAGCCGCGGGCGAGCCGGATCGCGGACATCGTCGCCTCGGTGCCCGACGACACCATGCGGACCATCTCGGCCGACGTGCGGCCGACGATCTCCTCGGCGAGCAGCACCTCTGGCTCGCTCGGCGTGCCGAACGACGTGCCCCGCGCCACCGCGGCGCCGACCGCTGCCAGCACCTCGGGGTGGGCGTGGCCCAGCAGCATGGGTCCCCACGACCCCACCAGGTCGACGTACTGCCGGTCGTCGACGTCGGTCAGCCAGGCGCCCTGCGCGGACGCCATGAAGATGGGTGAGCCGCCGACGGCGCGGAACGCGCGGACCGGCGAGTTGACGCCGCCCGGCGAGACGGCGCGGGCGCGGAGGAACAGCTGCTCGGAGGCGGAGGAGGACGTCACCGCTCCATTGTCCCGCGTGCCGAAAGATACCACCGCACGGGCTCCGGTTCGCCGTAACTTCAGTGCTGCGGCATCGTTGGTGATGTGTCCTGCGACACGGCTGGACTAGCCGCCCGAGTGTGGCTCACGTAACATCGGTTTACGCCGGATGCGATCCTCGCGTCCGCTGGGGAGGGCGACACACATGGGAGCTCGTAAGCTCACGCGCTGGCAGAAGGCCGGCGCCCTCGTGCCGATGGCCGTGCTCGTCGGAGCCTGGGGCGCTGCCCTGGGCAACTCCGGACTGGCCACGGCCGAGAGCAACGACGACGGCACCGAGATCCCTGACGTCCCCGCGACCGCCTTCGAGCAGCCCGCCAGCGTGCAGCAGACACCGAGCGGCATTCCCAGCGGCATCGACCAGAAGGCCGGCATCACCGGCACGGTCTCGACGCTGTCGACCAATGGCATCCCGTCCGCCGCGCTCTACGCGTACCGCCGCGCCGAGACGCTGCTGGGCAAGGCCGACGAGTCGTGCAATCTGCCCTGGAACCTCGTCGCCGCGATCGGCCGGGTCGAGTCCAACCACGGACGCACCAACGGCAACTCCCTCGACGGCGACGGCGTCGCGACGCCCGGCATCTACGGCGTCCTGCTCGACGGCAAGGACGGCCGGGCGCGCATCACCGACACCGACAACGGCGAGATCGACGACAACACGGTGCTCGACCGGGCGGTCGGCCCCATGCAGTTCATCCCGGGCACCTGGAAGTCGATCGCGGTCGACTCCGACAACGACGACGCCAAGAACCCCCAGGACATCGACGACGCGGCCACGTCGGCCGGCATCTACCTGTGCGCCGGCGAGGGCGACCTCTCCGATCCCAGCGACACCGCGGCGGCCGTCAAGCGCTACAACAACTCCGATGCGTACGTCGATCTCGTCATGAAGATCTCGGCCGCCTACGCCAAGGGCGACTTCACCCAGTCCCCCAACGGCGTGACGTCCCCCTCGACCCTCACGTCGAGTCAGTACGACCAGACCCTGACGCCCGGTCAGCGCAAGAAGGCCGGCAAGGCCGCTGCCGCCGCCGAGAAGAAGGCAGCCGACAAGAAGAGGGCCGCCGACAAGAAGAAGAACGACTCCAACGGCGGCGGCGGGACCCCCGCGGCCGGCACCCCGACCCCGGGCGCCGGAGGCGGTTCGGGTGGCGGCAGTGGCAACGGATCCGGCGGCGGTAGCGGCTCAGGTGGCGGTGGAGGCGGCGGCACCGTCGGCGACGATGTCCAGGACCTCGTCGACGACACCCCCGCTGCACCGCTCGCCCCCGTCACCGAGCCAGTCACCGGGCTGCTGACCACCGTCCAGGCGCAGGTCCAGTGCGGACTCACGTTCTCGCCCATCTTGCAGAAGGTCCAGTTCGACGCCTGCGTGTACGACTTGACACACTGATGACCATGGGCGCGGGCGTAGGCCGCCCGCGTCAGCGCAGGCGGGCGGCGAGCTCGGTGGCCCAGTAGGTCAGCACGATGTCGGCTCCGGCGCGGCGGATCGACAGGACGATCTCGTCGATCGCGCGCTCGCGGTCGATCCAGCCGTTGGCCGCGGCCGCCTCGACCATCGCGAGCTCGCCGGAGATGTTGTAGGCCGCGACGGGCACGTCGACCGCGGCCCGGACGTCGGCGATCAGGTCGAGGTACGACAGCGCGGGCTTGACCATGACGATGTCGGCACCCTCTTCGATGTCGAGGAGCACCTCGCGGATCGCCTCGCGGCCGTTGGCCGGATCCTGCTGGTACGTCTTGCGATCGCCCTGCAGCGACGAGTCGACCGCCTCGCGGAACGGACCGTAGAACGCCGAGGCGTACTTGGCAGCGTAGGCAAGGATCACGGTCTCGTCGTGGCCCGCGGCGTCGAGCGCCGCGCGGATCGCGCCGACCTGGCCGTCCATCATGCCGCTGGGCGCGACGATGTGCGCTCCTGACTCGGCCTGCACGACGCCCATCTGCGCGTAGATCTCGACCGTCGCGTCGTTGTCGACCCGCCCCTCGGCGTCGAGCACGCCGCAGTGTCCGTGGTCGGTGAACTCATCGAGGCACAGATCGGCCATGACCAAGAGGGCGTCGCCGACCTCGGCCCGGGCGTCGGCGAGGGCGACGTTGAGGATGCCGTCCGGGTCGAGCGCGCCCGAGCCCTGCGGGTCCTTGTGCTCGGGCAGCCCGAACAGCATGACGCCGCCGAGGCCCAGCTCGGCTGCCTCGGCGTACGCCTGGCGTGCGGAGTCGCGGGTGTGCTGCACGACGCCCGGCATGCTGCTGATCGGACGCACCTCGGTGCGCCCCTCCGCGATGAACATCGGCAGCACCAGCTGCGACGGCCGGACGTGCGTCTCCGCGACCAGCCGCCTCATCGCCGGCGACGAGCGCAGGCGACGAGGGCGGTCGGCGGGAAAGCTCATCGCTACGCCTTGCGGCGCGACGACGGACGCTTCTGCGACGGCTTCGTGACCGGCTCACCGGCTTCGACGAAGCCCAGGCGACGCGCGGTGCCGAACTCGGCGAGCGCATCGGCCAGCACCTCGACCGACGGAGACTCGGCGAGGACGTCGACCCGAAGGCCGTGCTCCTCGGCGGTCTTGGCGGTCGCCGGGCCGATGCACGCGATGATCGTCGACGTGTGCGGCTTGCCGGCGATGCCCACGAGGTTGCGCACCGTGGACGACGAGGTGAACAGGACCGCGTCGAACTTGCCGGTCTTGATCGCCTCGCGCGTCGGCGCCGGCGGCGGGGCGGCCCGGACGGTCCGGTAGGCCGTGACGTCGTCGACCTCCCACCCGAGGTCGATCAAGCCCGCGACGAGCGTCTCGGTCGCGATGTCGGCGCGCGGCAGGAAGACCCGGTTGATCGGGTCGAGCAGGTCGTCGTAGGGCGGCCAGTCGTCGAGCAGGCCGCGGGCGGACTGCTCGCCGGACGGGACCAGGTCGGCGCGGATGCCCCACGTCGCGATGGCCTCGGCGGTCTTCTCGCCGACCGCGGCGATCTTCAGACCCGAGAACGCGCGGGCGTCGAGCCCGTACTCCTCGAACTTCTCGCGGACGGCCTTGACCGCGTTGACGCTCGTGAACGCGATCCACTCGTAGCGTCCCTCGACGAGGCCGCGGACGGCCTTGTCCATCTGCTGCGGGTTGCGCGGCGGCTCGACCGAGATCGTCGGGACCTCCTCGGAGATCGCGCCGTAGTTGCGCAGGCGCGACGCCAGTCCGGCGGCCTGCTCCTTCGTGCGGGGCACCAGGATGCGCCAGCCGTACAGCGGCTTGGTCTCGAACCACGACAGCGCCTCGCGCATCGACACGACCTCGCCGACGACCGTGATGGCCGGAGCGGTCATGCCGGCGGCCTTGGCGTCGGCGGCGATCTCCGCGAGCGTCGACACGACGGTCGTCTGCTCGGTCGTCGTGCCGACCCGGGTCATCGCGACCGGGGTGTCGGGCTTGCGGCCGGCGTCGACGAGACCGTCGGCGACCTCGCCGATGCGCGCGACGGCCGAGAGCAGCACCAGCGTGTCCTCGGTGGCGTGGTCGGACCAGTTGATCGTGGAGTCTCCGACGCTGACGACCGAGTACTCGCGGTGCGTCCGGTTCGTCAGCGGCACGCCGGCGTAGGCCGGGACGGCGGAGATCGACGAGATGCCCGGGACGATCTCGAAGCCGATGCCCGCCTTGCTGCACGCCGCGGCCTCCTCGGGGCCCGTCGCGTACGTGAACGGGTCACCGGCGATCAGGCGCACGACGTTGGCGCCGGTCTTGGCGTGCTTGACGACCAGACGGGCGCGGGCGGCGTGGGTCAGCGTCTCGCCGTCCTCGCCGACTCCGCCGTCGATGATCTCGGCACCGTTGGTGACGAGCGCGGCCTGGTCCGGCAGCTCGATGATGACGATGTCCGCCTGCGCGAGGAGCTCGGTCGCGCGGACCGTGAGCAGGCTCGCGTCACCGGGTCCGGCGCCGACGAAGCTCACGTGGCCGCGGACGGCCTTGCGCTCGCTGGGGGTCGGCGTGGTCGGTGCTTCTCGCATCGGGGTGAGGGTCACGGTGTTCCTTTTCTGGTCTGTCAGGGGGTCAGGAGGCGACGGCCACGAGGGCGTCGGCGCCTTCGGCGAGCATCTCGACAGCAAGACGTTCACCGACCGCTGCGGCTTCGCTGGGCTTGCCGGTGGCGGATAGTCGGATGGTGGGCGAGCCGGAGAGGTCTCCGACGACGGCACGGAGCCAGAGCTCGTCACCGTCATCGCCGTCGGCGATCTCGGCGAGGGCTCTCACGGGG
>JAOPXY010000135.1 GCA_025964895.1 Aeromicrobium sp. | reverse complement strand
GCGGCGGGCACACGTCGCGCCCGCACCTGACCGAGGACCTCACCTTCGCGCTCGGCAACCTGCTGACCCAGCTGCCGGCCGTGCTGTCGCGGCGCTTCGACCCCCGCGCCGGCGCCAGCATGGTGTGGGGCCAGATCCACTCCGGCAACGCGGCCAACGTCATCCCGTCGTCCGGAGAGCTCAGCGGCACGCTGCGGATGCTCGACGCCGCCGCGTGGCACCAGGCCGAGCACCTCGTGCGAGGCCTCATCAGCGACATCATCGAGCCCTTCGGGGTCAGCGCGGACGTCACGTACACGCGGGGCGTCCCGCCGGTCGTCAACGACTTCGGCGCGACCCAGATCATGCGCCGGGCCGTGACCCAGGCGGTCGGTCCCAGCGGGGTCGCGTCGACCGCACAGAGCCTCGGCGGGGAGGACTTCGCGTGGTACGTCGAGGCGGTGCCGGGCGCGATGGGACGGCTCGGCACGCGGACCCCCGACGGCCCGACGTACGACCTGCACCAGGGCAATCTGCGCATCGACGAGCGCGCGATCGCGATCGGCGCGAAGGTCCTGGCGACCGCGGCCGTGACCTGACTCCCGCGGGACGCGTCGGTGGGCGCCGTGAGGTGAAGATACGGTTACGGCCGCCGTCTTTACCTCCAACGGTCTGCCGTACCGCACACCGGGACATTAGGGTCGGTTCGGAGTGCCGGGCTCCCCGGCTCCGTACTGAGGAGGAATTTTGCGTCGATTGACCAAGCTTTCCGCTGTTGCCGCCGTCGCCGCGCTCGCTCTTGCGGGCTGTGGGGGCAGCGACAGTGAGGGTGGCAGCGGAAGCGGCAGCGACAAGACTGCCGCCAGCGACGACGTCTGCAAGTCGGCCGACGGAGACGGGCCCAAGATCGGCCTGGCGTACGACGTCGGCGGACGTGGCGACCAGTCCTTCAACGACTCGGCGTACGCCGGTCTGGAGAAGGCCGTCGAGGACTTCGACGCCACCTGCGTCGAGGGCGAGGCCACCGACGGTGAGGCCGAGTCCGCGCGCGAGGACCGCCTGCGCAACATGGCCGAGAACGGCGCCGTCGCGATCGTCGGTGTCGGCTTCGCCTACAGCGAGTCGGTCAACGCCGTCGCTCCCGACTTCCCCGAGGTCAACTTCGCCGTGATCGACGGCTTCGACCCGGACGAGGACGCCAACGACAACGTCGCATACCTCGGCTTCGCCGAGGAGCAGGGCTCCTTCCTGGTCGGCGTCGCCGCCGCGCAGAAGAGCAAGACCGGCACGATCGGCTTCGTCGGTGGCGTCAACACCGAGCTCATCCAGAAGTTCGAGGCCGGCTACACCGCAGGCGCCAAGGCCGCCAAGCCCGACATCAAGGTCGAGGTCCAGTACATCCAGGAGTCGGACCTGTCCGGCTTCGGTGACCCCGCCGGTGGCAAGGCCGCCGCGACGGGCGAGTTCGACAAGGGTGCCGACGTCGTCTACCACGCCGCCGGTGGTTCGGGCTCGGGCGTCTTCGACGCCGCGGTCGAGGCCGGCGAGGGCAACTTCGCGATCGGCGTCGACTCCGACCAGTACCTCACCGCGACGGACGCGCAGAAGCCGTTCATCCTGACCTCGATGCTCAAGCGCGTCGACACCGCGACGTACGACTTCGCCAAGTCGATCGACGCGGGCAAGCCGCTGGTCAGCTACACGGTCTACGACCTGAAGGCGGACGGGGTCGGCTACTCGACGTCGAACAAGTCGGTCATCAGCGACCTGACGGCCGACATCGACTCCTACAAGGAGAAGATCATCAGCGGCGAGATCACGGTTCCGACCAAGCCGTAACGCATCACCTGCTGCATCTAGCGGCGACGGACCTGGGCTGGCGCGGTAGCGTTCAGCCCAGGTTCGTCTCATCTGTCCAGGTCTCGCACCAGTCGCGATCGTCGTACGTAGGGAGTGTCCGTGCCGTCTGCAGTCGATGCAGTGCAGCTGCGGGGGATCGGCAAGCGATTCCCGGGCGTCATCGCCAATCATGATGTCGACGTGACGATCCGGTCCGGGACCGTGCACGCGCTGATCGGCGAGAACGGTGCCGGCAAGTCGACGCTGATGAAGATCCTCTACGGTGTCCAGCGCCCCGACGAGGGCACCATCACGATCGAGGGCCGCGAGGTCGTCCTGAAGTCGCCCACCGAGGCCATCGAGGCCGGCGTCGGCATGGTCTTCCAGCACTTCATGCTGGCCGACAACCTCACGGTGCTGGAGAACATGGTGCTGGGTGCGGAGAAGCTGCACGGCATCGGCGACGGCGCCCGCGCTGAGATCCGCCGCATCTCCGACCGCTTCGGCTTCGACCTCGATCCCGACGTGCTGGTCGAGAAGCTCGGCGTCGCCGCCCGCCAGCGCCTCGAGATCGCCAAGGTGCTCTACCGCGGCGCGCGCATCATCATCCTCGACGAGCCCACCGCGGTGCTCGTGCCGCAGGAGGTCGACGCGCTCTTCGCGAACCTCGACGAGCTCAAGGACGCCGGCAACTCGGTGCTGTTCATCTCCCACAAGCTCGACGAAGTGCTCGCGATCGCCGACGACATCACCGTCATGCGCCGGGGCACGACTGTCGGCACCGCCGACCCGGCGACCGCGACGAAGCACGAGCTGGCCGAGCTGATGGTCGGCTCCGAGCTGCCGTCGCCGGAGACCGAGGAGTCGACCGTCACCGACACGGTGCAGCTGTCCCTGGCCGACGTCACGCTGACCGACGAGTTCGGGCGCAACCTGCTGACCGACCTGTCGCTGACGATCCGACGCGGCGAGGTGCTGGGCATCGCCGGTGTCGAGGGCAACGGCCAGTCCGAGCTGGTCGAGACGATCATGGGCATGCGCATCCCCACGGCGGGCCGCATCCACCTGGGCGCCGAGGACGTCACGAACTGGCACACCCGCCGGCTGCGCGAGGCCGGCATCGGCTACATCCCCGAGGACCGGCACCGGCACGGCCTGCTGCTGGACGCTCCGCTGTGGGAGAACCGCATCCTCGGCCACCAGACGCGCCCGCCCAGCTCGAAGGGCATCTGGATCAACCGCAGGGGCGCCCGCCAGGACACCGCCCGCATCGTCGAGGAGTACGACGTCCGCGCGCCCGGCATCGACACCCCGGCCCGCGCGCTGTCCGGCGGCAACCAGCAAAAGCTCATCGTCGGCCGCGAGATGAGCGGCGATCCGGTCCTGCTCATCGCGTCGCACCCGACCCGCGGTGTCGACGTCGGCGCCCAGGCCGCGATCTGGGACCACATCAAGCGCGCCCGCCGTGCGGGTCTCGCGGTGCTGCTGATCTCCGCCGACCTCGACGAGCTGATCGGCCTGTCCGACACGATCCAGGTCATCCTGCGCGGACGGTTCGTGGGCACGTTCGACCCGTCCGACGTCACGCCCCAGGACCTCGGGTCCGCCATGACCGGAGGGCAGGCCGCATGACGTCTGAACGCCTGCGGTCGATCGGCCTGTCGTTGCTGGCCCCCGCCATCGCGATCGTGCTCAGCATCCTGGTCACGACCGTCGTCATCGCCGCGGTGGGCAGTTCGCCCGGCGACTTCTGGTCGACGATGTTCGAGGTGCCCAAGCCGCGGCTGCGCGTCGACATCCTCAACCAGACCGCGATGATCTACATCGCCGCGGTCGCCGCCGCGATCGGCTTCCGGATGGGCCTGTTCAACATCGGGCTCGAGGGGCAGTACACGATCGCGTCGTTCGCGGCCGCGTCATTCGCGGGTGCGGCCTACCTCAGCGGCCTGGCCAACGTCGCGGCGGCCATCATCGTCGCGATGGCCGTCGGCGCCCTCTGGTCCGGCATCGCCGGCGTCCTCAAGACGACCCGGGGTGTCAGCGAGGTCATCTCGACCATCATGCTGAACTCGATCGCGATCACCCTGGTGGGCTACTTCCTCAACACCCGCGGGGTGAAGGAGGGCAACACGGTGCACACCAAGAACCTCGAGGCCGGTTCGACGCTCGGCGGGTTCGCGCCATTCGAGGACCGTGACGGTGAGATCTGGGCGCTCACGATCATCGCCGTGCTGGTCGGCATCGGGTTCTGGGTGCTGCTCAACCACACCCGCTTCGGCTTCGACCTGCGCGCGAGCGGTCAGTCCGAGAGCGCGGCCCTGGCCAGCGGCATCAACCCCAAGCGCATGATCCTGATCTCGATGATGCTCTCGGGCGCCGTCGCGGGGCTGATCTGGCTGCCGGCGCTGTTCGGTGGCGCCCGCAACTACGGCACGTCCTTCCAGGCGGGGCTCGGCTTCCTGGGCATCGCCGTCGCGCTGCTGGGCCGCAACCGTCCGCTCGGCATGTTGTTCGGCGCACTGCTGTTCGCGTTCCTCTCGGTCAAGTCCAACGACCTGACCTTCGGCACCGACGTGTCGCCGAGCATCGTCCAGATCACCCAGGGCGTCGCGGTCCTCGCGGTCGTCGTCACCTACGAGGTGGTGCGCCGATGGCGCACACGGCTCGAGCAACGCACCGTCAGCCGTGAGCTGGCCGGCGCGAACGGAGCCACGTCATGAGCGCCGCAACAGTCCAGAAGCGCGGCATCGTCGAGCGACTGACGAAGAGCTGGTTGTACATCGGCCTGGCCGGTGTCGCGCTGGTGTCCTTCGTGCGCATCGTGACCGACACCGACGACCTAACGGGCGCGGGCACGATCCGCGCGGCGATCATCGCGACGTGCCCGATCCTGGCGGCCGCCCTCGGCGGCCTCTGGGCCGAGCGGGCCGGTGTCGTGAACATCGGCCTCGAGGGCCAGATGATCCTCGGCACGTGGGGTGCGGCGTTCTTCACCTACCACTACGGCCCGTGGGTCGGCATCGCCGGCGCGGCGCTGCTGGGCCTGATCGGCGGCCTGCTGCACGCGATCGCGACCGTCACCTTCGGCGTCGATCACATCGTGTCCGGCGTCGCGATCAACCTGATCGGCGCCGGCGCGGCGACGTACCTCGCGGAGGCCATCTTCCCCGACTACGAGGGCGGCGGCCCCAGGCAGCTCAACGGTCTCGAGGCGCCGGCACAGATCACGATCCCGGGGGTCTCCGACCTCGCGAACACGATCGCCGACAAGCACTGGTTCTTCGTCTCGGACGTCGCCTCGTTCGTCCAGGCGCTGACGACCAACATCTCGACGCTCAGCCTGTTCGTCTTCGCGCTGGTCATCGTCTCGGCGGTCGTGCTGTGGCGCACGTCCTTCGGGCTGCGACTCCGCTCGTGCGGCGAGAACCCGCAGTCGGCCGAGACGCTGGGCGTCAACGTGTACCTCTACAAGTACGTCGCGGTGCTGATCTCCGGAGCGCTCGCCGGCATCGGCGGTGGCTTCCTGGCGCTGGTCTCGTCGAGCGGGTTCAGCACGGGCCAGACCGGCGGCCGCGGCTACATCGGCCTCGCGGCGATGATCTTCGGCAACTGGCGTCCCGGCGGCCTGCTGGCGGGCGCCCTGACGTTCGGCTACACCGACTCGCTGCGACTGCGCGACACGCAGTCGGTGCACGCGCTGCTGCTGCTCGTCGGCATCGCCCTGCTGGCCTTCGCCGCGTACCGCGCCTACCGCGGGCAGATCACGGGGGCCGCCGTCGTGGCGGTCGCCGGTGCCGCCGTCCTGGCCTGGTTCCTGCTGACCGACACGGTGCCGCGCGAGTTCACGGTCATGACGCCGTACGTCACGACCCTGTTCGTCCTGGCCCTCGGATCGCAGCGCCTGCGCATGCCGGCCGCCGACGGCAGGCCGTACCGACGAGGGAGCGCGGGCTAGTGGCCCGGGATATCTGATGGCACTGGGTATCAACGGTCCGGGCGATCCCATCGACTGGGACGCGCTCCGGCGTTATGCGACCGAGGTCATGGGACGCGCCTATGCCCCGTACTCCGACTACAAGGTCGGCGTCGCCGGCCTCGTCGACGACGGCCGGGTCGTGCTCGGCTGCAACGTCGAGAACGCGGCGTACGGCGTCGCGCTGTGCGCCGAGTGCGGCATGGTCTCTGCCCTGCACGCGACCGGCGGCGGCCGACTCGTGGCCGTCGCCTGTGTCGACTCCCGCGGCGAGCCGCTGATGCCGTGCGGACGCTGCCGCCAGCTCCTGTGGGAGAACGGTGGCCCCGCGATGCAGCTCATGACGGCGTCGGGCATCAAGACCATGGACGAGGTGCTGCCCGACGCCTTCGGCGCGGACGACTTGGCCAGGAAGGACGGACCGGCGCGTTGACCCGCCACACCTGGGGGCACCTCCCGCTTGCGGGGGATCAGCTCGACGCCGGCTCGCCGGACTTCGTCCGCGATCCCTATCCGGTCCTGGCCTCCCTGCGCGCCAAGGGCCCCGTGCTGTGGCACGAGCCGATGGGCGTGTGGCTCGCGACGACGCACGACGCGGTCAGCCAGGTGCTGCGCAACCGGGCCTTCGGCCGCCTCTGGACCGACTGGGAGCCGGCCGCCCAGATGGAGCCGTTCAACGCGCTGCACCGCAACCAGATGATGGAGAACGAGCCGCCGACGCACACCCGTCTGCGCCGGCTCGTCGCGGCGGCGTTCGGGCGCGGCCACGTCGAGCGCATGCGGCCCCGCATCGAGCAGCTGGCGGCCTCGATGGTCGACGAGCTGGGGAAGTCCTTCGACGTCCTCGGTGACTACGCCGAGCCGATGCCCGTGTTCGTCATCGCCGACCTGCTGGGCGTCCCGCGCGAGGACCACGTGAAGCTGCGCGACTGGTCGCAGGCCATCGTCCACATGTACGAGCCGAACGTCGGCGCGCTGACCAAGAAGGCCGCGATCGACGCCAGCACGGCGTTCAGCGACTACGTGCGCGACGTCGTCGAGCAACGCAGGTCGTCGCCCGGCGACGACCTCATCACGGATCTGATCGAGGCCCGCGACGACGGCACGCGGCTCAGCGATGACGAGCTCGTCGCCTCGGTCGTGCTGCTGCTGAACGCCGGCCACGAGGCGTCCGTCAATGTGTTCGGCAACGGCTTCCACGCCTTGCTGGAGCATCCCGAGCAGCTGGCGCGCATCACGGGCGGCGAGGTGCCGGTCGAGATCGCGCTGGAGGAGCTGATCCGCTTCGATGCCCCGCTGCAGCTGTTCGAGCGCACCGCGACGGCCGACGTCGAGGTGTCCGGCCAGCTGGTCCGCGCCGGCGAGAAGGTCGCCTGCCTGATGGGCTCGGCCAACCGCGACGCCGCGGTCTTCGAGGACGCGGATGTGTTCGACGTCGGCCGCGACCCCAATCCCCATGTCGGATTCGGCATGGGCGTGCACTTCTGCCTCGGGGCGCCGCTCGCGCGGGCCGAGCTGCAGATCAGCATCCGAACCCTGCTCGACCGCTTCCCGGAGCTACGGCTCGCGGGGGAGTCGCCACGCCGCCCGACCTGGGTGCTGCGCGGGTACGAGAGCATCAACGTCGAGGTGGCGTCATGAGTGAATCGTTCGATGCGGTGGAGATCATCGCCGTGAAGCGTGACAGGCACGAGCTGACGGATCCGCAGATCGACTGGGTCGTCGACGCCTTCACCCGCGGCGTCGTCGTCCCGGAGCAGATGTCGGCGCTCGCGATGGCGATCCTGCTCAACGGCATGAACCGCCGCGAGATCTCGCGCTGGACGAACGCCATGATCGACAGCGGTGAGCGCATGGACTTCTCGTCCCTGTCGTGGGCGACCGCCGACAAGCACTCCACGGGCGGCGTCGGCGACAAGATCACCCTGCCGTTGGCCCCGCTCGTGGCGGCGTGCGGCATCGCGGTGCCGCAGCTCTCGGGTCGCGGGCTCGGCCACACCGGCGGCACGCTCGACAAGCTCGAGTCGATCCCGGGGTGGCGGGCCGATCTGTCGAACGAGGAGATGATGGCGCAGCTGGAGGACGTCGGCGCGGTCATCTGCGCTGCGGGCCCGGGTCTCGCACCGGCCGACAAGAAGCTGTACGCCCTGCGCGACGTGACCGGCACGGTGGAGGCGATCCCGCTCATCGCGAGCTCGATCATGAGCAAGAAGATCGCCGAGGGCACGGGCTCGCTGGTGCTCGACGTCAAGGTCGGCACGGGCGCCTTCATGAAGTCCGAGGCCATGGCACGCGAGCTGGCCGAGACGATGGTCGCGCTCGGCACCGATGCGGGCGTCCGCACCGTCGCGCTGCTGACCGACATGTCGACGCCGCTGGGCCTGACCGCCGGCAACGCGTGCGAGGTCGCCGAGTCCGTCGAGGTGCTCGCCGGAGGCGGGCCGTCCGATGTCGTCGAGCTGACCCTCGCGCTGGCCCGCGAGATGCTGGTTGCCGCGGGCAAGGCCGACGTCGACCCGGCCGACGCGCTGGCGTCCGGCGCCGCGATGGACGTGTGGCGGCGCATGATCTCCGCCCAGGGCGGCGACCCCGACGCCGCCCTCCCGACGGCGAAGGAGACCCACGTCGTGACGGCATCGGCCTCCGGCACGCTGACGCGCCTCGACGCGATGGCCGTCGGCGTGGCCGCGTGGCGGCTCGGCGCCGGGCGATCACGTCCCGGCGAGCAGGTGCAGGCCGGCGCGGGTGTCGTGATGCATGCCAAGCCCGGCGATGCGGTGACCGCCGGTCAGCCGCTCATGACCCTGCACACCGACACGCCCGAGCGCTTCGAGCGGGCCGTGGCCGCGCTCGAGGGCGGTTACGACATCGGCACGTCCGCGATGCAGCCGGTCCCGGTGGTCATCGACCGCATCGGTTAGGTTCGTACGATGCGGATTCTCAACAACAGTTTGGAGATCGCAGACGCCGAGGGGCAGGAGCTCGGCGTCAGCGAGTGGGTCGCGATCACCCAGGACCGGATCGACATGTTCGCCGACGCCACCGGCGATCGCCAATGGATCCACGTCGACCCCGAGCGCGCGGCCGACGGCCCGTTCGGGGCGACTGTCGCCCACGGCTACCTGACGCTGTCGATGCTGCCCTTCCTGGGCGCCCAGGTCTTCGCGTTCGCGGGCAACGTCGCGCGGGTCAACTACGGCCTCAACAAGGTGCGATTCGTGGCGCCCGTCCGGGTCGGCTCGAAGGTGCGGAGCAAGGTCGATCTGCTCGCGGTCGCCGACATCGAGAAGGGCCAGCGCGTGACGCTGCAGCACACGATCGAGATCAAGGGCGGCGACCGGCCCGCCTGCGTGGCGGAGACCGTCACCCTCCTCATGGCGTCATGACACGATGAGCCCTGTGAGCGCCACGTCCGAACAGATCGCCCAGGCCCCCAAGGTCGCCCTGCACGAGCACCTCGACGGAGGCCTCCGTCCTGCCACGATCGTCGAGATCGCCGACGAGATCGGGCACGACCTCCCCGCGCAGGGCGCCGACGCGCTCGGCGACTGGTTCGAGGAGGCGTCCAGCTCCGGCTCCCTCGTGCGCTACCTCGAGACGTTCGTGCACACGGTCGCGGTGATGCAGCGGCCCGAGGATCTCGCCCGCGTCGCGCGCGAGGCCGTCGTCGACCTGGCGACCGACGGGTGCGTCTACGCCGAGCTGCGGTGGGCACCCGAGCAGCACCAGTCGGCGGGGCTGTCGCTGCGCGAGGCGGTCGAGGCGGTGCAGGACGGCATCGAGGCCGGACGCGAGGAGGCGGCCGCCGCGGGCCACCCCATCGTCGTCGGGCAGCTGCTGACGGCCATGCGCCATGCCAAGCGCGGGCTCGAGATCGCCGAGATCGCGGTGGAGTACCGCACCCGTGGCGTCGCGGGCTTCGACATCGCCGGGGCCGAGGACGGGTTCCCACCCATCCTGCACCTCGAGGCGTTCGAGTACCTGCGCCGCGAGAACGCGCACTTCACAATTCACGCCGGCGAGGCGTTCGGCCTGCCGTCGATCTGGCAGGCCATCCAGCGCTGCGGCGCCGAGCGGCTCGGCCACGGCGTCCGCATCGTGGACGACATCGACTGGGACGCCCCCGGCGGACCCGTGCTCGGCGATCTCGCGGCCTACATCCGCGACCGCCGCATCCCGCTGGAGATGTGCCCGTCGTCGAACCTGCAGACGGGCGCCGTGCCGGGCATGACGTCGATCGCGGACCACCCGATCGGCAGGCTGAAGGATCTCGGCTTCCGGGTCACGGTCAACTGCGACAACCGGCTTATGAGCGGCACGTCGATGTCGCGGGAGCTCCAGCTGCTCGTCGACGCCTTCGGCTACGGCGTCGACGACCTGCGCTGGTTCACCGTCAACGCCATGAAGAGCGCCTTCCTGCCCTTCGACCAGCGCCTCGTGCTGATCAACGACGTCATCAAGCCGGGCTACGCAGCCCTCTGACGTCGGGTCGGTCTGGGTCGGTTCCCACACCACATAACGCTGAGGGGGTACTTCCCGCCCCGCGAGGGGAGACTTCTCGCCCCAGCTCCGGGGCGGGAACTACCCCCTCGCGGGGCGGGAAGTACCCCCTCAGCGAGCTAGGCGGCTTGCTCGCTGCGCTCGCTTGCCGCGACGGGCTCCAGGGCGTAGGCCAGGATCTCCGCCACGTCGGCGACCGGGCGGACGTCGAGCTCGGCCAGCACCTCCTCGGGCACGTCGGCGAGGTCGACCTCGTTGCGGGCGGGGATGAAGACCGTCTTCAGCCCGGCACGCTGCGCCGCCATCAGCTTCTGCTTGACGCCGCCGATCGGCAGGACGCGACCGTTGAGGGTCACCTCGCCGGTCATGCCCACATCGGCCCGGACGTTGCGCCCAAGCGCCAGCGACGTCAGCGCGGTGACCATCGTGACGCCCGCCGACGGACCGTCCTTGGGGACCGCGCCGGCCGGCACGTGCAGGTGGATCGACCGTTCCAGCATGGCCGGGTCGATGCCGAGGGCCTCGGCGTGCGACCGGACGTACGTGAGCGCGATGTGCGCCGACTCCTTCATGACGTCTCCGAGCTGGCCGGTGATCGCGAGGTTGCGCTCGCCATCGAATGCGCTGGCCTCGATGAACAGCACGTCGCCGCCGAGGCCCGTGACAGCGAGCCCGGTCGAGACGCCCGGCACGGCCGTCCGCTCGGCCACTTCGGGGATGAACCGCGGCCGGCCGATGTAGTCGACCAGCGTCGTCTCGTCCACCACGACGGGGCGTACGACGTCGGGGTCGGTCAGCTTCGTCGCGACCTTGCGGAACACCTTCGCGAGCAGACGCTCCATCTGTCGCACGCCCGCCTCCCTGGTGTACGACGCCGCGATCGAGCGCAGCGCCTCATCGGTGATGGTCACCTCGTCGTCGGTCAGCGCGGACCGCTCGAGCTGACGGGGCGCCAGGTACTGCCGGGCGATCGCGACCTTGTCGTCCTCGGTGTACCCGTCGAGCTGCACGAGCTCCATGCGGTCGAGCAGCGCCTCGGGGATCTGCTCGACGACGTTGGCGGTCGCCAGGAACAGCACGTTGGACAGGTCGAGGTCGAGATCAAGGTAGTGGTCGCGGAACGTGTGGTTCTGCGCCGGGTCGAGCACCTCCAGGAGGGCGGCCGCGGGGTCACCGCGGTAGTCGGCGCCGACCTTGTCGATCTCGTCGAGCAGCACGACGGGGTTCATCGAGCCGGCCTCGCCGATCGCGCGCACCAGGCGTCCGGGCAGGGCGCCGACGTAGGTGCGGCGGTGACCGCGGATCTCGGCCTCGTCACGGACGCCACCGAGGGCGACACGGACGAAGTTGCGACCCAGCGCGCGGGCGACGCTCTCACCGAGCGACGTCTTGCCGACGCCGGGAGGGCCGACGAGCGCCATGACGGCGCCCGATCCGCGTCCGCCCACGACCTCCAGGCCACGATCGGCCCGGCGGGCGCGCACCGCGAGGTACTCCACGATGCGGTCCTTGACGTCGTCGAGCCCGTGGTGGTCCGCGTCGAGCACGGCGCGGGCCGCCGCGATGTCGGTGCGGTCCTGCGTCGTGACGCCCCACGGCAGCTCCAGCACGGTGTCGAGCCACGTGCGGATGTATCCCGCCTCGGGGTTCTGATCGCTGCCGCGCTCGAGCTTGCCGACCTCGCGCAGCGCCGCCTTGCGGACGTCGTCGGGCAGGTCAGCCTCCTCGACGCGCTCGCGGTAGTCCTTGGTGTCCTCGGGCTCGTCGTCGCCCAGCTCCTTGCGGATGGCCGCCAGCTGCTGGCGCAGGACGAACTCGCGCTGGTTCTTGTCGATGCTCTCCTGGACGGACTCGGAGATTTTCTCGTTGACATCGGCCTCGGCGAGGTACTCGCGGGCCCATCCGGTCAGCAACGTCAGGCGCTCGTGGACGTCCTCGGTCTCCAGCAGCTGACGCTTCTGCTCGTTCTCCAGATACGACGCGTAGCCCGCGGTGTCGGCGAGCGCGCTCGGGTCGGTCAGGCGCTGGATGCCGTCGATGACCTGCCACGCGTTGCGCTTCTGCAGGATCGTGACGAGCAGGCCCTTGTACTCCTGCGCGAGGTCGAGGACGGCCTCGGTGGGCTCGACGTCGTCGATCAGCTCGGCCTCGACCCACAGGGCCGCGCCGGGTCCGGACACGCCGCCCTGCATGTGGGCCCGCTGGCCGGCGCGCAGCACGGCGCCGGGACCGCCGCCGGGCAGCCGGCCGACCTGCTGGATCGTGGCGACGACGCCGTGGGTCGCGTAACGGTCCTCGAGGCGGGGGGCGAGGATCAGGCGGTCGTCGTTGTTCGTGCGAGCGGCGTCGACGGCGGCACGCGCCGCGTCGTCGAGCTCGATCGGGACGACCATGCCGGGCAGGACGACGACGTCTTCCAGGGCCAGGACGGGGAACTTCTGCAGTACGGTCACGATTGCTCCTATGTCACCGAGTTACTCGGAGTTGAGTCTGAAGGGCTCAACCCTGGCGAGGAGGTGCTTGTTCCGGGGCACGACGTCTGTTCGCTGACGGCGGACGCAGACCTGCGTCGGTGGTGGGCGATCAGCCGCGGAGGAGGGCGCGGGCCTCGTGCGGGGTCATCGGCGTGCAGCCGTGCGCGACGGCCTCGGCGACGATGCGGGGCTCGTCCCGCAGGAGCCGCCAGCCGCGCCGCACCAGCACCGACGGGGTCTTGCGTCCCTCGCGCAGGTCGCGGGCCAGCCGGAGCACGAAGGTGATCGCGCGGTGCCGGCGCAGGCAGATCGCGGCCTCCAGCAGCCCTGCCTCACGGCACGCGTCGACGATGACCGGGGCGAACAGCCCCTCGGCGATGAAGCGTCCGGCCGGCACCACGAGCGTCTGCGTGCCGGTGCGGCGGCTGGTCGCGATGTCGTACACGGGCACCTGCGCCGAGCCGGAGGCGCACAGCTCGGCGATCGCCCCGACGGCGTCGACCGCGCTCCACGACGCGGGATCGTCCCAGTCGACGATCCCGAGCGTCGAGCGCGGCATGTCGGGCTCGTCCACGTCGCGGTAGAAGTCGTCGAGCCGCAGCACGGGCCAGTCGAGGACCGCTGCGAGGTGCGACTTGCCGGACCCCGACGGCCCGGCGACGATGACGACTCCCATGGGCGGCAAGCCTAGGATGTCACCCATGAGCAGCGACATCTCGGTCACCGACATCGCCCGTACCATCGACCACGCCATCCTCAAGCCCGAGCTGACCCGTGCGGAGGTCGACGAGCAGCTGGCGCTCGTCGCCCGGTACGGCGTCTTCAGCGCCTGCGTGCGTCCGAGCGACGTGGCGCATGCGTACGAGGTGCTCGAGGGCTCGGATGTCGCGGTGTGCGCCGTGATCGGCTTCCCGCACGGCACGACGACCACGCGGACCAAGGTCGCGGAGGCCACGGAGGCGCTCGACGACGGCGCGTCCGAGCTCGACATGGTGGTCAACATCGGCCGCCTGCGCAGCGGCCTGATCGATGACGTCGAGGACGACATCCGCGCCGTCGTCATGGCCGCCGGCGAGCACGTCGTGAAGGTGATCCTCGAGACGGCGTTCCTGAGCGACGACGAGATCGTGGCCGGCTGCCAGGCGGCCGAACGGGCGGGCGCCGCATTCGTCAAGACGTCCACGGGCTTCGCCGGCGGCGGAGCGACGGTCGAGCACCTCAGGCTCATGCGGGCCGCGGTGAGCGACGCGGTGCAGGTCAAGGCCTCCGGCGGGGTGCGCGGGCTCGACACCCTCCTGGAGATGCGGGACCTCGGCGTGACGCGGTTCGGCACCAGCGCGACGGCCACGATCCTCGACGACGTCGCGGCGCGGGCGGAGGGCGCGACCGCCTCGGGCGGGACCGACGAGAGCTCGTACTGACGCGGGTTTCGCCGCCGTTGCGATGGGCCGTCCTGCAACGCCGGGTTCACCGGCCAACTTCACCGATTCGACATGTTTCGTCCTCGTAAAAGCCGTTGACTTCGGATCGCGAGCGTTGTGTCCTGTGGTCACGACCTGAGAGATCTCCCAGGTTTTCACACCATCGGGGGATGGGCTCGCGAGTCCTCACCGATCACTTTTTCGGAGAGGTACAGCTGTGAAATTCACTGCCCGAGGACTCACGTCCGCAGCGGTCGCGACGTTGATGGGCGGGGCGCTGCTCGTCGCCGCCCCCGTCGAGGCCGCCGACGACGTGACGTTGAACCTGATCGGCATCAACGACTTCCACGGTCGCATCGACGCCAACACCGTGAAGTTCGCCGGCACGGTCGAGCAGCTGCGCGCCCAGAACCCCAGCAGCTCGTTGCTCATCTCCGCGGGCGACAACGTCAGCGCGTCGCTGTTCGCATCGTCGGTGCAGAAGGACATCCCGACGATCGACGTGCTCAACGACCTCGAGCTCGATGCCTCGGCCGCCGGCAACCACGAGTTCGACCAGGGTGCGGACGATCTCACCGGCCGCCTCAGCGACGCCGCCGACTTCCCGTTCCTGTCGGCCAACACGTTCAAGGCTGACAAGACTCCGTTGCTCGACAAGTACGCGTCCTTCGACGTCGACGGCGTCACGGTGGCCGTCATCGGCGCCGTGACCAAGGAGACGCCGTCCCTCGTGAGTCCCGCGGGCATCCAGGGCCTGACGTTCGACGACCCGGTCGACTCGATCAACGACACCGTCGACGAGCTCGAGGCGCTGCCCGCCGACCAGCAGCCCGACGTCATCGTGGCGTCGATCCACGAGGGTGCGCCCGACGGGAACCAAACGCTCGAGCAGAACGCGGCCGCCAGCCCGGTGTTCACGAAGGTCGTCGAGGAGACCGATCCGGCCGTCGACGCGATCTTCATGGGCCACACGCACCAGGCGTACGCGTACGACGCACCGATCCCCGGCCAGGCGGGCAAGACCCGTCCCGTGCTGCAGACCGGCAACTACGGGACGAACGTCGGCCAGATCAAGCTGACGTTCGACAAGGTGTCCGGCACCGTCACGGGCTACACCAGGAAGAACCAGGCCCGCACGACGACCGCCGACAGCGAGCTGACGGCGACGTACCCGCGCGTCGCGGCCGTCAAGACCGACACGGACGAGGCGCTCGCGTACGCCGCGACGGTCGGCAACCAGCCGGTCGGCTCACAGACCGCCGATCTGACCCGCGCCTACAAGGCCGGCATCGAGGACCGCGGTGCAGAGTCGAACCTCAGCAACCTGATCGCCGAGGCCATGCGGGCGAGCGTCTCGCAGACTCCTGCCGGCGCGGACATTGGCCTCAACAACGCCGGTGGCGTGCGGGCCGACCTGCTGTATGCGCCTGGCGCATCGCCCGACACAGCCGGAACGATCCTGTTCTCCGAGGCGCTCAGCGTCCTCACGTTCGCCAACCAGCTCAGCACCGTCACGCTCAGCGGCGAGTCGCTGAAGAAGGTGCTCGAGCAGCAGTGGCAGCGCAACGCCGACGGCACGGTGCCGACCCGTGCGTACCTGCAGCTCGGCCTGTCGAAGAACATGTCGTACACGTTCGACTCGACCCGTCCCGAGGGCGACCGCATCACGTCGATCACGATCAACAACAAGGTCGTCGTGCCGTCGGACAGCATCAAGGTCGCCGTGCCGTCGTTCCTGACGTCCGGCGGCGACAACTTCCGTGCCTTCACCGAGGGCACGGCGGTCGACAGCGGGCTGGTGGACTACACGGGCTTCAACGACTACATCGCCGCCAACAGCCCGATCACGCCGGACTTCTCGGCGCACGCGGTCGACGTGCAGGGTGTCAAGAGCTCGTACGAGCCCGGTGGTGCGGTCTCGATCACGCTGCCGAGGCTCGACCTGACGTCGAAGAACTCCCCGGCCAACACGACGGTCGCGGCGACGCTGACGAAGGCCGGCGGCTCACCCGTCAGCGCGGGCAGCTTCCCGGTCACCGCCGGTGCGGCGACGGTCGGGTTCACCCTGCCGGCCGGCCTGGCCGGCGACGTGACGCTGAACCTGACCGCGGCGCCGACAGGCACCTCGGTCAGCATCCCGCTGAAGGTCAAGTACGCGTCCACCACGACCGGCACCGCGCCGGACAGGGCGAAGACGGGCACCACGTTCACGGTCGACGCGACGGTCGAGTCCGAGTCGGGCACGGATGCCACGGGCACCGTCTCCGTCACCGAGGGCGACACGGTCCTCGGGTCCGCCCCGTTGGTCGACGGCACGGCGGCCGTGAAGGTCAACGCCAGCACGCTGAGTGCCGACAGGCACACGCTGACGGTGGTCTACTCAGGTGACGACGACCACGCCGCGTCGGCGGGCTCGGCCGGCTCGATCGACATCGTCAAGGGCAGCTCGGGCCTCGCGGCGACCGCTGCGGCCGGCACGTACGGCAAGCCGACGAAGATCACGATGACGGCCGACTCCGCCGCATCGGGCATCGTGCAGGTGGCCGAGAACGGACGCTTCGTCGGTCTGGGCTTCCTGATCAAGGGCGCCGGGACCATCACGCTCGACGGCACCGCGCTCGCGCCGGGCACCCACGCGCTCGACCTCTTCTACGGCGGCAGCGAGAAGTTCGACAACACCGACACGTCGGTGTCGGTGACGATCGCGAAGGGCTCGACCTCGATCGGCAAGATCTCGGTCAGCCCGAAGAAGATCGTCAGGAACCGCACCAAGCCCTTCGTCACCCTCAAGGTCGACGGCTCGGGCTTCGAGGTCGACGGCGGCAGGGTCACGCTGCGCCAGTCGGGCAAGACCTACTCCGGCACGGTGAAGGACGGCAAGGTCCGCATCCGCCTCGGGACGTTCACGACCTCGGGCCCCGCGAAGAAGGTCACGGCGACCTTCTCCGGCAACGGCGTCGCCAACGGCTCGTCGAAGACCTTCACGGTCAAGGTCGCCAAGAAGTAGCACCATCCACCCAGGCTCCGGGGCGGCCCCACGACCGCCCCGGGCCTGGCACGGCCCATCGCACGACCATCACGCTTTCGAGAACCCGGGGAACTCATGAAGAAGTCGATCATCACGCGATGGGCGGCCGCAGCGACCGTGTCCGTCGCCTCGCTCGTGGCCATTCCGGCCGCACCTGCCGGCGCGGCGCCGACCGGCCACGTCATCATCAACGAGCTGTACGTCAACGGCGGCAGCGCGAACGCGGCCTACAAGAACAAGTTCGTCGAGCTCTACAACCCCGGCGGCACCGCGATCGACATCAGCGACTGGTCGCTGCAGTACCGCGGGGGCGGCACGAGGGGCGCGTTCTCGACCCTGTTCGAGCTCGACGGCATCATCGCGCCGGGGCAGTACTTCCTCGTGGCCGGCGGATCCAACGGCGCGACCGGTGCCGACCTGCCCACCCCCGATCAGACCACGACCCTCGCGCCGGCCAACGGCGGCGGCACGGTCGCGCTGGTCGATTCCACCGATCCGCTGCCGGCCGCCGTGATCGGAGCCGTCACGCCGGACGTCGCCGGCTCGAGCGGCATCGTCGACCTGCTCGGCTACGGCACGACCAACACGTTCGAGGGTGCTGCTGCCCCCGGGCCTTCCGCGACGAGCGACGCGCGATCGATCAACCGCACGGGCTTCGCCGACACCGACAGCAACGCCTCCGACTTCACCCTGTCGGCGGTCAAGGGCGCGACCCCGGTCGCCTGTGGCCCGACGTGCGTGCTGCCGGCGCCGGCGCCGCTCGTGGGCACGATCGCCGAGATCCAGGGCACGGGCCCCAAGAGCCCGCAGCGGCGTGGCCAGGCCACGACGAAGGGCGTCGTGACGGCGGTCTACAAGACCGGGGGCTTCAGCGGCGCGTACCTCCAGACGCCCGGCACGGGTGGCCCGCTCGACCTGGGCACCCACGCCGCCTCGGACGGCGTGTTCGTCTTCGGCAGCACCTTCGCCAACGCCGTCGATCAGGGCGACTACGTCGAGGTCACCGGCAAGGTCGTGGAGTACCAGCGGATGACCGAGCTGACGTCCGTCTCGTGGACCGAGCTCGCGGACGTTCCGGCGGCCGTCGAGCCCGCGGAGGTCACGTTCCCCCTGACGGAGGAGCAGAAGGAGTCGCTCGAGGGGATGCTGCTCGCCCCGAAGGGGCCCATGACGGTCACCGACAACTACGCAACCAACCAGTACGGCGAGATCGGCCTGGCGCCGGGCGCCAAGCCGCTCGACACACCGACCAACGTCGTCGCCCCCGGTCCCGCGGCGATCGCCAAGGCCGCCCAGAACGCCGCGGCGCTCGTGACCCTCGACGACGCCGCGACGACCAACTACCTCAGCGCAGCCAATCAGGACACGGCCCTGCCGTGGCTCCGCCCGGACAACGAGGTCCGGGTGGGCGCGCCCGTGACGTTCACCGAGCCGGTCGTGCTCGACTTCCGGAACTACCTGTGGAAGCTGCAGCCGCGGGAGCAGGTGACGGGCGCCGGCACCGAGCCCGTGACGTTCGGGTCGACGCGCAAGCAGGCGCCCGAGGACGTCGGTGGCAAGGTCAAGCTGGCCACGTTCAACGTGCTGAACTACTTCACCACGACCGGCGCCGACTACGTCACCGCCGGGGGTAAGTGCTCGTACTACAACGACCGTGACGACAACCCCATCACGACCAACGAGTGCGGCACCCCGAACACGTCGTCCGGCAACGGGCCGCGCGGTGCGGCCGACGCGGCCAGCTTGGCGCGGCAGCAGGCCAAGATCGTCAACGCGATCAACACCCTCGACGCCGACGTCGTGTCGCTCGAGGAGATCGAGAACTCTGCGGCGCTCGGGAAGCCCCGCGACACGGCGCTCGACACCCTGGTGGCGGCCCTCAACGCCGACGCCGGCGCGGGGACGTGGGCGGCGGTGCCGTCGCCGGCCACGGTGCCGACGACGGGTGAGGACGTCATCCGGACGGCGCTCATCTACCGGGCCGCCACGCTCACGACGGTGGGGACGTCGACGATCCTCGACGATCCCGCGTTCGTCAACGCCCGGGCTCCGCTGGCGCAGGCGTTCACCCAGGTCGACAAGCCGCTCAGCGGACGGTTCGCCGTCATCGTGAACCACTTCAAGTCGAAGGGCTCCGGATCGGGCGCCGACGCCGATCAGGGCGACGGACAGGGTGCGTCCAACCAGGCGCGTACCAGGCAGGCCACCGCGCTGATCGAGTTCGCCGCCGACGTCGAGGCCGCGGCCGGCACCGACAAGGTCTTCCTGACCGGCGACTTCAACGCCTACAACGAGGAGGACCCGGTCCGCATCATCGAGGACGCCGGCTTCGTCAACCTCGCCGAGGAGCTGACCGACAAGGAGACGTACCAGTTCGACGGTGCCGTCGGATCGCTCGACCACGTCTTCGCCTCGGCGGCTGCACGTCCGACTGTGACGGGGACCGACATCTGGAACATCAACTCCTACGAGGCGCTGGCACGCGAGTACAGCCGGTACAACTACAACGTCACCAACCTGTACGACGACAGCCCGTTCCGCGCGAGCGACCACGACCCGGAGATCGTCGGATTCGACGCGAGCAGGCTCGCGACCACGACGACGGCCACGGCGCCCGCCTCGGTCCGCTCCGGCCAGGACGTGACGGTGAAGGTCTCGGTCGCGGGCGCCGCGGGCTCACCGTCCGGTGAGGTGACCGTTTCCGAGGGCGGGACCGAGCTGGGGCGTGAGACGCTGGCCGCCGGCACGGTCGACGTCGTCCTGGAGGATCTGCCCGTCGGATCGCACCTGCTGACGGTGTCGTACGCGGGCGATGACGAATATGCGGTGTCGAGCGGCGAGGTCACGACGCAGGTGCTCAAGGCGACGTCGGGCCTGACCGCCACGGCCGGGCGGGGCACGTACGGCACGAGTGCCGTCCTGACCGTTACGGGCCAGCCCGGCGCCTCGGGTCTGATCCGTGTCGCGGCGGGCGACGAGCTCGCGGGCTGGCTGACGAACGGCACGGGCTCGATCAACCTGTCGAGGACGCTGCCGGTCGGGACGACGTCGCTGACGGTGTTCTACGACGGCAACGCCGACTTCGACCCGACGTCCACGACGACGTCGGTCACGGTGGCGAAGGCGGCGACGACGTTGAAGAAGGTCTCGGTCAGCCCGTCCACGATCGTCCGCCACCGCACGAAGCCGTTCGTCACGCTGTCGGTCAAGGCGGCGGGCTTCACGGTCGACGGCGGCAAGGTCACGGTCCGCGCCAACGGCAAGAGCTACACCGGAGCCGTCCGGGACGGCAAGGTGCGCATCCGGCTCGGGAGGTTCACGACGTCGGGCTCTGCGAAGAAGGCCACCGCGACATTCTCCGGCAACGGCGTCGCGAACGGCTCGACGACCAGCTTCACGGTCAAGGTCCGCAAGAAGTAGGCACGAGCGGTGGATCCACCACCCTATGGGCAGGAAATCTGCGGCATACGGGGGAGGATCCACCGCCCCGGACGGTGACGGGTCAGATGCCGAGGGCCTCGGCCAGATCGGTCTTGATGCCGTCGATCCGGGCCTCCGCGGCGGCGCGGGCGGTCGCGATCGTGTCGTCGACGGGCACGACGACCTCGATGTAGCACTTGAGCTTGGGCTCGGTGCCGGACGGGCGGCAGATGATCCGCGCCCCGCCGTCGAGCCCGAGCCGCATGCCGTCCGTCGGCGGCAGGCCGTGGTAGCCGTCGGCGAGGTCGTCGACGGAGGTGACGTCGAGCCCGCCGAGGACGGTCGGGGGTGACGTGCGCAGGGCGTCCATGGCCCGGGCGATGATCGCCAGGTCGTCGACGCGCACCGACAGCTGGCTCGTCGCGTGCAGCCCGTGCTCGCGGTAGATGTCGTCGAGCCGATCGATCAGCGACCGACCCTCGGCCTTGAGCTCCGCGGCCATCTCGAGCACCGTGATGATCGCCGAGACGCCGTCCTTGTCGCGGGCGATGTCGGGCGCGACGCTGTACCCCAGCGCCTCCTCGTAGCCGAAGACGAGGGTCGGGATCTTGCCGAGCCACTTGAAGCCCGTCAGCGTCTGCTCCCACGGCTGCCCGTGGGCCGCGGCCTGTCGGCCGAGGAGGTCGGATGAGACGATCGACGACCCGTAGGTGCCCTCGACGCCCCGCCGCAGCAGGAAGTCGGCCAGCAGTACGCCGACCTGGTCGCCGGTCAGCATCCTGAACGACTCGCCCTCGCGGACGCCCACGGCGCACCGGTCGGCGTCGGGATCGTTCGCGACGATCAGGTCCGCCGTGACGGTCGAGGCGAGCTTCAGCGCGAGGTCCATCGCGCCGGGCTCCTCGGGATTGGGGAAGGCGACGGTCGGGAAGTCCGGATCGGGATCACCCTGCTCGCGGACGGTGTGCAGCGCCGGGAATCCTGCGCGGGAGACGGCCTCGACGAGCGTGTCGCGGCCGACGCCGTGCATCGGCGTGTAGACCGCGATGATCTCCCGCGGTCCGTCGGCCGGCAACGCCACGACGGCGTCGACGTACGCCTCGGCGACCTCCGGCCCCAGGGTCTCGTAGTCGTTGCTCCGGGGCATCTCGTCGACCCGGCCGACGGCGTCGATCGCGGCGGAGATGTCCGCATCGGCGGGCGGCACGATCTGGCTGGAGTCCTCGAGGTAGACCTTGTACCCGTTGTCCTGCGGCGGGTTGTGCGACGCCGTGACCATGACGCCGGCGCTGCAGCCCAGGTGCCGGATCGCGAACGCGAGGACGGGGGTCGGCAGGTGCGTCGGCAGCAGGAGGGCCCGGACGCCCGCGCCCTGCATGATCTCGGCCGTGTCACGCGCGAAGACGTCGGAGTTGTGGCGGGCGTCGTAGCCCACGACGACCGATGGATCGTCGCTGCCGGCGTGCTCGAGCAGGTAGGACGACAGTCCCGAGGCCGCCTGCGCCACGATGACCCGGTTCATGCGGTTGGGTCCCGCGCCGAGGGCGCCTCGTAGGCCGGCGGTGCCGAACTGGAGCCGTTCGGCGAAGCGGTCCTGGAGGGCGTCGGTGTCGCCGGCGTCGATCAGACCCTGCAGCTCCGCGCGGGTCGCGGGATCGGGGTCCTGGCTGAGCCAGTCCTGCGCGCGGGAGAGGAGGTCGTCGGTCACGGTGGATCCCTTCAGAAGGCGGGTCGTTCGAGGTCGGGCAGGGCGTACGGGCCACCGGCGAAGGCATTCTCGGCCTCGTCCTCGGGGCGGGGGAGGATCGACCCGGCGAAGGCCTCGGCGTCGTCCTGCGGATCGAAGCCGATCGCCCGGCCGGGGCCGAGGTCCCACCAGCCCCGGCTGTTGGCGCTGATGCCGTAGATGACCGTGTACCCCGGAGCAGGCACTCCGATCGCGGCATCGACCATGCGGACGGCGTCGGCCGGCGACAGCCACGTCGACAGCTGGCGGACGGTCGTCGGTTCGTCCTCGACCGTGCCGATGCGCATCGCGACGGCGGACATGCCGTGCCGGTCGACGTGCAGGCTCAGCAGCGCCTCGGCCGCGACCTTCGCGGTGCCGTAGTAGGTGTCGGGGCGCGGCCGGGCGGACGTCGTCAGCGTCTCGCCGCTCGGGGTGCGCCCGACCGCGTGATTGCTGCTCGCGTACGCGATGCGGTCGACACCGTGCCGCACCATCGCGTCGAGCAGGCGGCCGGTCGTGTGCACGTGGGACTGCAGCGACGCGGCGAGGGAGTCCTCCTCGGGGTTGCCGGCCAGGTGCACGACGGCGTCGACACCGCGCACGGCGGCGTCGACGACGGCGGGGTCGAGGCAGTCGCCGATGATCCAGCCCGCGTCGTAGCCGGGGACCGGCTCGCCGGCCAGGTCGAGGCCTCGCAGCTCGTGCCCCAGACGTGGCAGCCCACGCCCGAGCGTCCGCCCGATCGAGCCGCCGGCACCCGTGACGAGGACCTTCATCGGATCAGATCCTGGGCAGCACGTCGCCGAGCAGGGCGCCCATGCGGGTCGCGGCCTCCCGGCCGGCCTCGAGCACCTCTTCGTGGTTGAGCGGCTCGCCGGTCATGCCGGCCGCAGCGTTGGTGACCAAGGAGATGCCGAGGACCTCCATGCCGGCGGCGCGGGCGGCGATGGCCTCCAGCGTCGTCGACATGCCCACCAGGTCACCACCGATCGCGCGCACCATGCCGATCTCGGCGGGGGTCTCGTAGTGCGGTCCGGGCAGTTGGACGTACACGCCCTCGTCGAGGCTCGGATCGGCCTGGCGGCACAGGTCTCGCAGGCGGGACGAGTACAGGTCGGTGAGGTCGACGAAGTGCGCGCCTTCCAGCGGCGATGTCGCGGTCATGTTGATGTGGTCGCTGATGAGCACCGGGGTGCCGGGGGCCCAGGCGGGGTTCAGGCCGCCGCAGCCGTTCGTCAGCACGAGCGTCTTGACGCCGGCAGCCGCGGCGGTGCGGACGCCGTGCACGACAGCGGCCACGCCCTTGCCCTCGTAGTAGTGCGTACGGCCGAGGAAGATCAGGACGCGCTTGTCGCCCAGCTTCAGCGAGCGGACCGTTCCGCCGTGCCCCGCGACGGCAGGTGCGCTGAATCCCGGCAGCTCCGCGAGGGGCACCTCGTGGTCCGCGATGCCCAGGACGTCGGCGGCCGGGAGCCAGCCGGAGCCCATCACGAGAGCGATGTCGTGCTCACCTCCGCCGGTCCGTTCACGCAGTGCGTCGGCAGCCTGTCGGGCCAGATCTGAGGTACTCACCTGCCGTACATTACGACAATGCCCAAGATCATCGGTGGTTCGCTCGAAGAGCACCGCGAGCGGACCCGCCGGCTCGTCTTCGAGGCGCTGTCGGCGCTGCTCGCAAGGCGCTCGTTCGACGCGCTGACGATGGCCGACCTGGCTGCCGAGGCGGGCATCGGACGCACCGTGATCTACAACCACTTCGCCGACAAGGACGCCGTCGTGGTGGCCTTCGCCAGCGCGGAGACCGACCGCTACCTCGCCCGGCTCGGCGCCGCGCTGGACCGCGCGACGGGCCCCGCCGACGCGATGCGCATCTACGTCCGTGAGCACCTCAGCTTGTCGGATGAGTTCCACTTCGGCTTCGGTCCCGAGCTCTACGGGATGCTGTCGCGAGACTCCATTGCCGAGATCCGCGAGCACGTCATGGCCGTGGAGTCGGTGCTCCGGACGATCATCGACGACGGCATCGCGGCCGGCGAGTTCACCGTCGACGACGTTCCCTCGACGATGGCCCTGATCCACTCGTCGCTGTCGACCCGCCGCGTCGCCCGCGCCGCGGTCGAGCACTACGTCCTGCACGCCCTCACCGCCCCCACCTGACCCGCCCTTCCCTTACCGCGAGTGGTGCATTGTGGACTTTTCGGACGGCGTGTCGTGACCGGAATGCGCCGCTCGGGGCCCGGTTTGCACCACTCGCCGGACGCAGGACGGCCCGGCCACCAGGGTTCCGTGACCGGGCCGTGCTGATGATTCGGTGCTGATGATTCGGTGCTGCGCGACTACTTCTTGACGGTGAAGGAGCCGCGCTTGAGGGTTGCCGTCTTGGCGAAGTTGGTCGTGCCGGTGTACTTCACCGAGACGCTCCACGTGCCCTTGGCCAGCGTGGGAATCGTGATGCTTCCCTTGCCGTCCTTGATCGTGACGGTCTTGGTCTTGGTCTTTCGACCCTTCTTCGTGAAGGTGACCGTGGCCTTGCCATCGACAGGAGCACCGGTCGAGGACTTCACCGTGAGAGAGGACTTGCCGGTCTTCTTCGTCGTCGGCTTAGTGGTGGCGCCGCGCCTGACCGAGACGGTGGCGGTGGTGACCGTCGCGTTGACCGTCGCCGTCGAGGACCCGTAGTTGGCGTCGCCGGTGTATGCCGCGGACAGCGTGGTGGTGCCCGCCGCCAGCGTCTTCGGCAGCCTGACGGTCGCCGTGCCGCCGGCGAGCGTGGCCGTCTGCGTGCCGGCCCCGGACAGTGTCACGGTGCCCGTGGGCAGGTGCTTGCCGACCGTCGGAACGGTGACCGTCACGACCGAGCCAGCGCCGAAGGTCGACGATGCAGCCGACGCTGCCACCGCGGACTGCTTCTTCGGGAAGCCGGAGAAGTCGATCGCGACAGGCGTCTCTGCGTTCTGCGACGGATCGGTGACGTTCTGACCGTGCGCCTTGAAGGTGTAGACCGAGTAGCTCTTGTTCTTGTCAAGACCGGCGATGACCTCAGCGGTCAAGGACAAGGTGGCGGCGAACGTGCCGTCCTCCTGAACCGCGAATGCCGGGTTGCCGGGGCTGTTCGACCAGATCGTGCCGGCGAACGTGGTGGCGTTTGTCAGGTCGGTCAGACCGGACTCGGCCACACCGACGTAGATGCCCGGCGCTGCAGCGCTGTAGCCCTCGCCGGTGACGGCGACGGACACCGAGTCGGACGACGACGTCGCCTCGGCCGCGACCGTCGCGATCGGCGCCTGAGCGGTGAATGGAGCGGGAGCCTTGAGGGCGTCGCTCGTCGGGTTGGTGCCCGTGGAGTAGAAGAACGCCTTGATCTGGGCGTTCAGGAACGTGATGAACTCCGGCGCGAACGACTCGCCGTTGACCGGCCTGGCGGGGTTGGTGATGCCGGCCGCAGCCGACTCCGGAGTGCCGGGCTGGAGGACCCCGGCCCAGTTCGGAGTCTTGGTGAGACCGCCCGCGACGGCCCAGTCGGCCGGCTCGGCGTCGAACGTCGTCACGGTCAGTCGGGTCGGTCCTGCGGCCTGGGTGATACCGATGGCCCAGGACACGTCGGCTGAGATGGTGCCCTCGCCCGCTGCGTCGAGAGTGACGGTCGGGTCGGCGAACGTGACCGAGTAGGACCCGCCCTGACCGGCCGCCTTGAACGTTCCGGCGTACTTGATGGAGGTCGCGCCGGTCTCGGAGTCGTAGGCGTAGACCCCGTCCGGGAAGGTCACGACGCGATCGGTCTCCGTGGCACCTCCGCTGACGGTGTGGTCGGCGAACTGGCCCGTGGGGTTGGCGATGTAGTCGGACACCTTCCAGGTCAGCGACGGTGCGGTGACCGTCTCGGCTGCCTGTGCCGGCGCGGAGGCCACGGTGAGACCTGCCGTGGCGATGGCCGTGGAAAGAACACCGACGGCCAGGCGACGGACGCGCTCCGGTCGGCGGAGGCGCTGGGGGAGCGCAATGGTGAGGGACATTTCTTACCTTTCAGTGAACCGGCCGGGGGACCGGAATCTAGGGGGTTCGGGAGGAGGGGAAGGTCTACTTGGACGACGTGACCCGGTAGGTCTTCGAGGTCGAGGCGCGCTGCGTCGCGCTGCCGGAGTAGGTGACCGTGAGCTTCCAGGTGCCCTTCCTGAGCTTGGGCAGCTTGATGGTCGCCGTGCCGTTCTTGAGCGTCACCGAGACGGCCTTCTTGCTCCTGCCCTTGGTCAGCCTGACCGTGACCTTGCCGGTCGGCTTGCGGCTCGATCCGGAGGACTTGACGGTGACGACAGCCTTGCCCGCCTTCTTGCTCGTCGGACGCTTCGACACCTTGACCGTCGGCTTGGCCGTTGCGGCCTTGACGACGGGGGCAGCGGCGGGCGGAGGGGCGACCGGCGGCGTGACGACGGGAGGGGTGACAGCGGGGGTGCGCACCCCAGGGTTGCGGACGACCGAGAGCGGCGACGTCAGCTTCTTCGGGTCGGCGCTGCCGCCGCTGCTGTACCAGTAGGACGAGAGCCCGGTCTGCTGCTGGAAGTCGACGAAGTCCTGGGGGAAGGCCCCGAACGTCGCCGGGTTGGAGCGGTTCTGTGCGGTGCCGCCGGTCACGGTGTGGTCGTACTCGACCCCGAGGTAGTCCGGCGTGGTCACGATGCCAGCTGAGGTGACGTCGACTCCGCTCAGATCGGCCAGCGTGACGGTGGTGACCGGCAGCGGCGTCCACTGGGTGGGGTCGACCTGGTTCGCGCCGTACCCGCCGAGGGTTGCGGTGATCGAGCCCTTGCCGTTGGTCACCTGCAGGTGGGGGTCGCTGACCGTGAAGTACGAGAAGCCGTTGTAGTAGATGACCGAGAAGTCCCCGTCCCACTGGATGTCGGCGTCGTCATTCGCCTCGTCGACCGTGCCTGTGCCGGCATCGATGACGACCTGCTGCTCGCTCGACGTCGCCGAGGTCACTGTCGTGCCCTGGGGAGTGGTGTTGCGGCCTGCCCACGTCGTGGGGGCGTACGAACCGTCGGCCTGCTTCTTCTCGATCCACACGTTGCCGGAGCTGACCGACCAGTTCGCCGTCGCGCCGTTGCTCCACGTGGCACCTTGACTGGCGTTGCTGAGGCTCTGGCCGCCCGTGCCCGGGTTGCCCAGCGTGCCTGCGGAGAAGAAGTTGTAGCCGGCGGGGCTGAGGCTGGTCGACTCGTCGTTGAGTCCCCAGCGGAACTGGACGCCTGAGACGCCGGCGTCCGCCGCCTGGGAGGGCGAGGCGAGGGCGATGACGCCGCTCGTGGCCAGCGCGGCGGCGAGCGTGCTGGCGAGCCCGCGACGGACTCCGGTGGTGAGGGACATGGCTACCTTTCGGTTCGCGATCGAGAAGTGATGGATTGTGAGTACGCGAACGGACCGGCCGCGAGGAGAGCCGCCGCGGCGAGCAGGATGCCGCCGAGGATCCACATGCCGTTGGTGTCCGCTTCGTCGGTCGTCGGGACGACGCCCGTGATGGTCGACGCAGGCCTGAACTGGGTCAGGGCGCTGCCGGCCTGGACGGCGTCTGCGGTCGCTGGAACAGGAGGTGCCAGCGCAGCCGGCGGAACGACGCCCACGTTCGGATTCACCGCCGGGTCGCTCGACGCATCAGGACGCTCGGGAGCGTCGTTCGTGACGTCGGGCGTCTTGTTGCCCTTGCTGGGCTTCGGCGTCACCATGACAGGCACGCCCGCGGCGTAGCTGACGGTCACGGGGAGCGCAGCCTTGTGGGCGTCGGCGGAACCGCCACTGGAGTACCAGTAGGCGCCGGATCCCGAGGCCAGCTGGTAATTCACGAACGACTGAGGGAACGATCCCCACGTGCTGCCGCTGCGGACCTGGGCGGCCTGGCCGGCCGGGATGGATACCGCGACCCCGGCATAGGCAGGGGTTGCGGAGAAGCCGAGATCAGCGGCGAGATCGACCGGGCCGAGATCGGCCAGCACGACGTTCGGCACGGGGGCCACGGGTTCCCACTTCTGCAGGTCGTCCATCGACGATCCGTAGCCGCTGAGCGTGCCCGTTAGCCTCCCGATGCCGCCGGTGACCGTCAGCGTGGGATCGGTGACGTAGAAGAAGCTGTAGCCGGAGTAGTAGAGAACCGTGAACGAGCCGGTCCACTGGATCGTCGCGGAGCCCGCGGCGGGGTCGACCGTGCCGGTGCCGCCGGAGATGACGACCTCGTGATTGCTGAAGGTGCCGCCGCTCGTCGTGAGGAGCCGGTTGTTCGAATCGGTGCTCAGACCGGCCCAGGTGGCCGCGTTCCAGGACGTCGTTGCCGCGGCGAACTTCTCGATACGGACGTTGCCGGATGTGCTGCTCCAGCCGGACTGGGTGAGCTTCACGCCGCCCCTGCCCGGGTTGGCGATCTTGCCGGCCGAGAAGAAGTTGTAGGTCGCGGGCGCGAAGGCGGCGTTGTTCGACTCGTTGTTGATGCCCCAGCGCAGCTGCGCATCGGTGACGGTGAACGCGCCGCTGGGAACCTCGGGAGTGGCCGTCGTCTCGGTCGGTTCGGGTGTCGGGGAGGTGTCCGTCGGGTCCGGCGACGCGCTGGCGGTCGTCGTCACGGCGGGATCGGGCTCCACGGCGTCACTGTCGGCGGCGATCGCCATCGTGGCCGAGCCCAGGAGCGCCACGGCGGTCGCGAGCACCGCGAGGGCGGTGCGGATCTCACAGCGCATGGGCTTCCCCTCCGGTCGACGGCGGGGGCGCCGGGTGGTCGGCAGGAGTGCGACCGTCGCGCCTCCTGCGGATCGCGCGGATGCGCAGTGCGGCGAACGTGGCGGCACCCAGGAGGGCGACGATCGCGAGGGCGAGGAAGGCGAACGGCTCCCAGTCGGGCAGTCCGTCGTCCTCGTCGGCGACGGCTACTGACGGGTCCGCGGCGATGGGGAAGTTGACCGAGGGGGTCGCGCCGGACGCTGCGCCCATGAGGCGCAGCACGTGCGTCCCCGCGGTGGTGCCCTCCGGCAGCTGGATGACGCCGGCGATCTCGCCGGACGGTCCCGCGCTGAGCGGCCCGACCGCGGCGCGCCCGTCGTCGAGCGTCGCGACGACCTGTTCGCCGGGGAGGAAGCCGCTGCCCGTGAACGACAGGACGCGCCCGACGACGGCGGTGCCGGTGTCGACGGCGGCTGTCGCGTCGGCGGCCTTGACCGGCGTGGCAGCCGTCGGCGTGACGGGGGCCGGCGCGGCGGCAGCGCCTGCGGGGGTCTGCGCGGCGGTCGTGGCTGCGGTCTCCTTGGCCGCCGGAGCGACCGACTGGTCCAGGGAGGCGAACGAGACCGGCGTGAACGTCTCGTTCTTCGCGTTCTTGACCCCATGCGCGCCGATCGTCATGACGCCGCACGTGACCTTGCGGCAGTCGACCGTCACCACGTCGCCGTCACGGTCGACGGTCTTGAACGTCGCGCCAGGCACCGTCATCTCGGTCGACCACGTGCCGTCGGACTTGATCGTGCCGCCGTTGGCCGCCGCGGCGGTGTCGCTGCCCGGGAACGCCACGAATCGCTGGTAGCCCTGGTTGTTCTTGCTCTCGCCGTCGGGCACGTAGCGGTAGTCGGTGCCGACCTGGCCGCCCTTGCTCGGCTGCCACGCGCCCTTGACCGTTCCGAAGAAGACGTAGATGCCGCCGTGGCCGCCCTTGATCGACTGAAAGCCCGCGCCGCTGACGCGGATCTTCGTGGCGTAGGTGGGATCGACCTTCGCCGCCCCGTCGTCGTTCTTGATCGTGACCCGCGCCGCTGCCTGCGCAGGCGCGGGAACGAGCAGGGCGGTCGCCGCCAGGGCGGTGGCGGTCAGGAGGGCACGGGCGCGCATGGCGTCTCCTTCTCGACGGTGATCAGGTGGGGCAGGACGACGAGGCGTCCGTGGTGGTCGATGACGTCGACGGGATGGCCGTAGACGTCGCCGAGGAGGGCGGGCCGCATGACGTCGCGGGGGGTGCCGTCGGCGGCGAGCCGGCCGCCGGCCAGCACGCAGATGCGATCGGCGTGCGCAGCCGCGACGGTCAGGTCGTGCAGCACCGCGACGACCGCGTGGCCGTCGGCGGCGAGCCGGCGGGCCTCGGCGAGCACCTGCTCTTGGTGGCGGATGTCGAGCGCGGCGGTCGGCTCGTCGAGCAGCACGACGGGCGTCTGCTGGGCCAGCACCCGCGCGAACGACGTCCGCGCCTTCTCGCCGCCGGACAGCGTCGGGAACGACCGCTCGGCCATCGTCAGCACGTCGGTGCGGTGCATCGACTCGGCCACGATGACGTCGTCGAGGTCCTCCTGCGGGAGGCGGGCCCACGGCGCGCGTCCCATGCGCACGACGTCGACGACGCGGAAGCCGAAGGCGAGGCGCTGCTCCTGCGGCAGCACCGCGCGCCGGCGGGCGAGCGCGGCGACCTTCCAGTCGTCCAGCCGCACCCGGTCGAGGGTCGCCTCGCCGGACGTGGGGGAGACGTCGCCGGACATGACGCTGAGCAGCGTCGTCTTGCCGGCGCCGTTGGGTCCCACGAGGGCGACGAGCTCGCCGGGGACGATGTCGAGGCTGACGTCGTGCAGGATCGGGTGACCGCCCAGGGCGGCGGAGACGTGGTCGAGTCGCAGGGTCATGACGTCACGCCCATCCGCCGGCGGACGTGCGCGTGCGGCGCAGCAGCCAGAAGAAGAAGGGCCCGCCGACGAGGGACGTCAGCATGCCGATCGGGAGGTCCGCGCCGGTCACCGCGGTGCGGGCGATCAGATCGGCGCCCAGCAGCAGGACGGATCCGGCGAGGGCGCTCGCGGGCACCAGGACGCGGTGGCCGGGACCGACGAGCATGCGGATGAGGTGTGGGACGACGAGCCCGACGAACGCGATGATGCCCGCGAACGAGACGGCCGCCGCGGTCAGCAGGGCGACCAGGACGATCGCGACGAGGCGCAGCCGCTCCACGTCGATGCCGACGTGCCGCGCCGCGCGGTCGCCCAGGGCCAGCACGTCGAGCCGGCGGGACATCAGCATCGAGCCCGCCAGCCCGACCAGCACCAGCGGCGCCACGACGCCGACGTGCTCCCAGCGGCTGCCGTTGAGGCTGCCGAGCTGCCAGAACACGATCTGCTCGCGAGCCTGGGTGTCGCCCAGGAAGATCATGAGCGCGAGGCCGGCGGACGCGATCGCGTTGACCGCGATGCCGGTCAGGACGAGCGTCACGACCTCGGTGCGCCCCTCCGCGCGTGACAGGGCGTAGACGAGCAGCGTCGTGACGAGCCCGCCGACGAAGGCGAACAGTGCGGTCGTCCAGCTGCCGACGAGCTGGATCTGGAACACGATGACGATCGCCGCGGCGAAGGCCGCGCCGGTGGAGACCCCCACGACGCTGGGCTCGGCCAGCGGATTGCCGAAGATGCCCTGCATCAGCGCGCCGGCGGTCGACAGCGCAGCACCGACGATGATCGCGAGCGCGATCCGGGGGAAGCGGACCTGCCAGAGCGTGTTGTCGCCCTGGGGGTGCGTCGGCATCGTCCCCCAGTCGAGGCCCACGCGGTGCAGGATCGAGCCCCACACCTCGTTCGCGGGTATCGCGAGCTGGCCGCGGCCACCGGCGTAGATCGTCAGCGCGGCGAGGGCGACGCCGAGCACGACGAACAGCGCCGTCGCCCGCGCGGCGCGACGGCGGGGGAGTGCGGCCACCGGCTCCGCGACGGCGGAGGCGTGTCCGGGGAGCGTCGCGGTCACTTCGTCGACTCCGGGGCGTAGATCGCGACAGCGAGGGAGTTGAGGACCTCGGCTGTGCGGGGACCGAAGCTCAGGACCTGGCTGTCCTGCATGTCGACGATGCGCCGGTTCTGCCCCGCGGGGGTGTTCGCGATCGCCGGGAGGCGCTCGAGCAGTCCGTCCACCCCGCCGACGGACTCCAGGCCCTTCGTCATCATGATGATGAGATCGGGCTGGGCGTCGATGATCGCCTCGTCGTTGACCGGCTTCATGCCGCTCCACCCGATCTCCTGGGTCACGTCGTAGCCGCCGACGGCCTTGATGAGGCCGTCGGCCCCTGAGCCCTCGCCGAACATGTAGTAGACGCCGGCCTGGCCGCGGACGTACAGGAAGACCATGCGCAGCTTGTCCTGCACGGCCTGAGGGGCGATCGCGGCGATCTCGGCCTGCTTCGCGACGGCCTCCGCCTCGGTGCGGTCGGCCAGCTTCTCGCCCTCGGCCGGCACGCCCAGGGCCGCCGCGACCTCGTTGGTCAGCGATGCGACGTTGTCGAGGCTGCGCTGGGAGTCGGTGACGACGACGGGGATGCCCGAGTCGCGCATCTGCAGGATGACGTCCCAGGGGCCCAACGACGTGTCGGTGAGGATGACGGTCGGGTCCAGCTCGAGGATGGCCTCCGCGTTGAGGTCGTGACCGTTGCTCGTGACGAGGGGGAGGTCCTTCGCCTCGTCGAACTGGGTCGAGATGTCACGACCGACGACCCGGTCGCCCAGCCCGAGCTCGAACACCGTCTGCGACAGCGTCCCGTAGATGTCGAGGGCGAGGATCCGGCTGGTGTCGGTGACGGTGACCTCCGTGCCCTGCGCGTCCGTAACGGTCACCGGCAGCTTCGGCCGTGGCGACTCGGCGATCGGGGCGATGCCGGAGTCGGCCAGCGATGCGTGGGTCTCGCCCACGTGGGTCTTCGGATCGGGGAGGATCTCGGCGTCCGCGAGCGCGACGGATGCGATGTCGTCGGTGGCGCCGCCGTGACCGCCGGGCGTGATGCCGCAGGCGGCCGTGACGAGGACCAGGGTGAGCGCGGCGGGGCGGGTCGTGAAGGGGCGGAGCACGGTGAGTCCTTACGCATCAGGGGCACTCGCCGGTTCTCTCGACCACGAGTGGTGGTTAGGCTAGCATTACTTAGGATTGCCTATCCAACATGTGATCCATGTCATGACAACTTGTCAGATCATGATGACGTCATGTCATAATCAATCCCTTATCCGTTCCAGCCAGGAGTCGCCATGACCGTCACCGCCGAGAGCCAGGCGACGTCGCTGTCGACCCTCCTGCGCACCGGGTCCCAGGCCGAGCACACCGCGGCCGAGGGATCGAGCTTCATGTCCGAGCTGCTCGCCGGACACATCGACGAGGCCGGCTACGCGCACTTCCTCGGCTTGCTGCGCCGGGTGTACGAGGCGCTCGAGACGACCGCGGCCGGTCTGACGTCCGACCCGCTGGCCTCGGCCGTCATCGACACGGCGATCGAGCGGCTCGCCGCGATCGACGCCGATCTCGACCACTGGGGGCGCGTCGACGCCGACAGCGCGGCGACCGACGCGTACGTCGCCCGCATACGGGACTCGGCCTCGTGGGGCGGCCTGTTCGTCGCGCACCACTACACGCGCTACCTCGGAGACCTGTCTGGAGGACAGGCGATCGGCCGCATCCTGACCCGCGAGTTCCACCTCGACGGTGCCGGGGTCGCGTTCTACTCCTTCGACGACGCCGTGCCCAAGCCCAAGCTGTACAAGGACGCGTACCGCGCGCGGCTCGACGCCCTGCCCCTCGACGAGCAGGAGTGTGCGCGCGTTCTCGCCGAGGTCAAGACGGTCTTCAGCCTCAACGGCGGACTCTTCGCCGAGATGACCACCCACCTGCCCAAGTACGCGCGCGCCTGAGCGGTCGCCTTCCCCGGCGCCCGCCCGCTGCGGGTTTCCCAGGAGAACCCCGGAAGTTTTCTGGGTTGGCCCCGGATACCGGCACCTCACCCCCGTTGCAACAGGGGTGACGTGCCGGAAAACGGGGTTGTCCTCAAAATCGGCGCCTCGTCCGCCGAAGAATCCGGGGTTCTCCTGGGAATCAGGAGGACCCCGGCCCCCGCACCCCGCGGGATGCGACCGATTCGCAGAGGGAGGACCGGGTGGGGGACAATGGCCACGTGGCTCATGTGACGATCGTCGGCGGCGGACCCGGAGGCTATGAGGCGGCGCTGGTCGCCTCACGACTGGGAGCCGACGTCACGCTGGTCGAGCGCGACGGCATCGGCGGCGCCACGGTGCTGACCGACTGCGTGCCCAGCAAGACCCTCATCGCGACGTCCGACCTCCTCACCGACGTCGCGGGCGCGTCCGAGCTCGGCGTCGAGGTGCCGTCGTCGGTCCGTGCCGATCTGGCCGCCGTCGACGCGCGCGTGCTCGACCTGGCCCTCAAGCAGTCCGAGGACATCGCGCTGCGCCTCGACGCGTGCGGCGTCACGACGATCGACGGCACGGCGCGCATCGAGGGCGAGGGCGCGGTCGTCGTCACGACGGCCGACGGCGGCACGCAGCGCATCGAGACCGACGCGATCCTGCTCGCAGTGGGCGCGCACCCGCGGGTCAGCCCCGACGCCCAGCCCGACGGCGAGCGCATCCTGACCTGGAAGCAGGTCTACGCCCTGCAGGAGCTGCCCGAGCACATGATCGTCGTCGGCTCGGGCGTCACCGGAGCCGAGTTCGCCAGCGCCTACAACGGCCTGGGCGCCCGCGTGACCCTGGTGTCGAGCCGCGACCGGGTGCTGCCCGGCGAGGACGTCGACGCCGCCAACGTCATCGAGGACGTCTTCACGCGCCGCGGCATGACGGTCATGGGCAACTCGCGCATGGCCTCGGTGACGCGGACGGACGCCGGCGTGCTGGTCACGCTGACGGACGGGCGCACGGTCGAGGGTTCCCACTGCCTGCTGGCGCTCGGCTCGATCCCCAACACCGACCGCTTGGGGCTCGAGGACGCCGGCGTCATCATCGACGACGGCGGTTTCATCAAGGTCGACCGCGTGTCGCGCACCAGCGCCCGCGGCATCTACGCCGCTGGCGACTGCACGGGCGTCCTGATGCTGGCGTCCGTCGCGGCGCAGCAGGGACGCATCGCGATGTCGCACCTGCTGGGCGACGCGGTGCACCCGCTCGACCTCGGCAAGGTGTCCAGCAACGTCTTCACGTCCCCGGAGATCGCGACCGTCGGGATGTCGCAGAAGCAGGTCGAGGAGAGCGATCTGCAGATCGACGTGCAGATGCTGCCGCTGGCGTCGAACGCCCGCGCCAAGATGCAGGGCGTCCACGACGGCTTCGTGAAGATCTTCTGCCGGCGGGGGATGGGTGTCGTGGTCGGCGGCGTCGTCGTCGGACCCAAGGCCAGCGAGCTCGTCCACGCGCTGTCGCTCGCGGTCTCGGCGTCGCTGACGGTCGACCAGGTCGCCGACGCGTTCACGGTGTACCCGTCGATGTCGGGCTCAGTGGCCGAGGCGGCCCGGCGTCTGCACCGGACAGACTGACTGACCGGTCCGGACCCGCGCGCTGCAACCGCAGGAATGACACGCGTGTAGTTCACGCAGACAGCGATTTTAGGTCGCATCTCGGGAAAAACTGTGTGCATAATCGACCGGCGACCTCATTGGTCACGCCAGTCACACCAGTCACATCAGTCACAGGAATGGACTTCCCCATGCTTTCCTGGCGCGCGGCTCGACGCATGTCCGGCATCACCACGGCTCTCGTGGTGCTCTCGGGCGCGCTGATGGCCACCCCCGCCCACGCCGACGGCACCGAGGTGAGCGGCCAGACGCCCGGCGTGATCGCCGCGCCCACGGCATCCGCCGCCCCCGCGGCACCTGTCACTCCCGCGGTGGAGGTGACCACGACGGCGGTCCCGCCCGTCGCGGCACCGGAGCCCGAGGTGGAGGCGGACACGGAGCCGAGCGAGCCGCCGACGCCCACGACCGACAAGCTCGTCGCCGAGCTGCCGCCCACGTCGACCGACGGCTTCGGCATGGTCGGCGTCACCTGGGCGTCGGGGCCGACGACGGGCGTGCAGGTCGAGGTCCGCACGCGGACCGACGGCGTCTGGTCGGAGTGGACCGATCTCGGGGTAGAGGACAACGGCGAGGGCGGTGTCCCCGGCACCGAGCCCTGGTGGGTCGGCGAGGCCGACGGCGTCGCCGCGCGCGTCACGAGCCAGTCCGGCGCCCTGCAGGACGTCAAGATCTCGACGATCGACGCCGGCGAGACCGCCGACGACGAATCGACCGACGGCACGACCGTCTCGGGTGCCTCCTGGTCGGGCCTCGCGAACGGCGTCGCCACCGCGACGACGGCGGCGGTCGAGGGATCGCCGACGTACACCGCGATGCCTACGATCATCACCCGCAGCGCGTGGGGCGCGTCCGCCGGCACCCCGTGCGACACCCCCGCCGCCGGCGACCGCACGCGCGGCGTCGTCGTCCACCACACCGCGGGCACCAACACGTACACCAAGGCGCAGTCAGCCTCGATCGTGCGCGCCACGCAGGCGTTCCACGTCAAGTCACGCAAGTGGTGCGACCTGGGCTACAACTTCCTGGTCGACAAGTACGGCCAGATCTTCGAGGGCCGCCGCGGAGGCATGGATCGCGCCGTGCGCGCCGCCCACTCCGGCAACGGGCCTGTCAACACGTACACCATGGGTGTCTCGATGATGGGCAACTACGACCTCGTGAAGCCCACGACCGCGCTCAAGGACTCGATGGTCAAGCTCATCGGTTGGCGCATGGGCACGACCTTCCTGAAGGCGAAGGGCACGTACTCCCTCGGCGGCAAGACGCTCAACATGATCGCGGGCCACCGGGACGTCCTGAGCACCGCGTGCCCCGGCCGGTACGGATACGCCTGGCTCTCGGAGAAGGGCGGTCTGCGCGACCGCGTCGGGACCTACCTCGCGGCGTACTCGACCCCGATCAAGACGCTCTACGGCTCACTCGGCGCGGCCAAGGTCGGCGTGATCTTCGTCGGCGAGGCGAGGACCAGCACCGGCGGCCGCCTGCGCGGCGCGCTGATGGATCTCTACTCGCGGACCGGCGACGCCACCGCCCGCGCCGTGGGCGGCAGGATCCGCACCGAGTACGACCGCGTGGGTGGCCGCACGGGCGCGCTCGGGTACCCGGTCGGCGACGCCGTCGCGGTCACCGGCGGCACTCGGCAGACCTTCGAGGGCGGATACGTCACGACGGCGACCGGCAAGGCCGTCGCGTACACCAACGCCGGCGCCGTCATCACCGGCAAGGGTGGCACGCCTCCGGCGCCGGTGGCCGCGCCCGCGCCGGTGCCGAAGCCCGCCACGGTCAGCAAGGTCGGCGTCAAGCCGGGACGCAAGTCGGCACGCCTCACGTGGCCCGCCGTCGCCGGAGCCACGAGCTACGACGTCTGCCTCTACGCGACGAAGACCAGCACGTCGTGCGACCGGGTCGCCACGGGCGTCACGGTCACGACCGTCTTGGTGACGAAGCTCAAGCCCACGAAGGACACCGACTGGTACGCGAAGGTCCGTGCCGTGACGGGCACGGTGAAGGGCGACTACTCGAGGCTCAAGGGGTTCAACATGGCCACCGGCGCGACCGCGTCATCGGCCAGGAGGTCCTCCGCGGCCCCGACGCTCATGTCCTCCGTCACCCACGCGTCGACGACGACGTCGTCGAGCAACACCACGACGCCGAGCAACGGCCGCGTCACGGTCCAGGGTCACGGCTACGGCCACGGCATCGGCATGAGCCAGTACGGCGCGCAGGGCGCGGCCCGCCAGGGCGTCATGTACGACCAGATCCTGGCGACGTACTACCCGGGCACGACCCTCGCGAAGAAGTCCGGCTCGATCCGGGTGCTGGTCTCGCAGGACACGAGCGACGCGGTCGACGTGCAGGCGGCCTCCGGACTCGTCTTCCGCAAGCTGTCCAGCTCCTACCGCAAGAAGCTGCCGACATCGATCGGGGGCGCGAAGGTCCGCAGCTGGCGCATCGTGCGGGTCTCCTCGCGCAAGACCCAGTCGATGCTGCAGTACCGCACGTCCGGGAGCTACCGCGGCTACAAGAGCATCCGGTGGACGGGTGACGGCCAGTTCGAGGGCCCGTCGAAGATCGGCCTGCTCCTCCCGGGCGGATCGGTCGTGAAGTACCGCGGCGTCATCCGCTCGGCGGTGCCGTCGAAGGGCTCCACGGCGCGCGACACCGTCAACGTCCTGCCGATCGAGCACTACGTCCGCGGCGTCATCGCGGCCGAGATGCCCGCCGGCTGGGCGCCCGAGGCGCTCAAGGCCCAGGCTGTCGCCGCCCGCACGTACGGTGTGCGCAGCCTCGCCCCGTCGCGCTACTACGACATCTGCAGCACGACGGCCTGCCAGGTCTACGGCGGCGCGTCACGCGAGACCGCCACGACCGATGCGGCCGCGCGCGCCACGAGCGGTCAGTTCGTGAGCTTCCAGGGCGGTCCGGCGCTCACCCAGTTCTCGTCGTCGTCGGGTGGTCGCACCTCGGCCGGCTCGCAGCCCTACCTCGTCGCGGGCAACGATCCCTACGACGGCTGGTCGGGCAACGCCAACCACGACTGGACCACGTCCGTCGCCGCCAGCACGATCCAGAAGGCGTACCCGGCGGTCGGGACACTCCAGCGGCTCGCGATCACCCGGCGCACCGGCGGCGGCTCGTGGGGCGGCCGGGTCAGCAGCATCCAGCTCATCGGCTCGAAGAAGACCGTCACGATCACGGGCAATGACGCCCGCTGGGCGTTCGGGCTCAAGTCCAACTGGTTCGGCTTCTAGGCCGCTCCACGTCCGTCAGCACTCTCAGGTTCAGCAGTTAGGGTCACGTCATGCGTTTCTTCTCGGGGGCGATCGTAGGAGTGGTGCTCACCGCATCCACGACGCTTTTCTCAGTCAGCACCGCCCAGGGCGACGAGGTCGTGACACCGGCGGCTCAGCCGGTCGACGTCTCGACCGCCGCCGTCCCGGCGGCCACCGCCGATGACCCTGCCGTCCTGTCCCACGACGGCGAGGAGGCAGACGTGGTCGCGGAGCTGCCGGCTCGCGGCACCGAGGACTTCGGTCTCGTCGGCGTCACGTGGGATCCGGGCTTCGACTCCACGGGGCTCATCGTCGAGGTGCGCCTGCGCACCGACGGCGCGTGGGGCGAGTGGGAGGAGCTGCACAGCGAGGGAGCCGACAGCGACGGTGGCGTCCCCGGCACCGAGCCGCTGTGGGTCGGGTCGGCGGACGGCGTGTCCGTCCGCGTGGCGAGCCCGACGGGTGAGCGCCCGCCGGGCCTGAAGGTGTCGACGATCGATCCCGGCACGACGAGCTCGGAGGCCTCCGTCGCCACCGCGAGCACCGCGCTCTACCGGGGCACGTCCAGCGCCGCTACGACCGTGGCCGCGACCACGACGGCCAAGCCGGCCATCATCCTCCGCTCGGCGTGGGGCGCCGCTCCTAACACCAAGTGCGACACGCCCACGTCGGTCAGCCAGACGCGCGGCGCCGTCGTGCACCACACGGCTGGCACCAACACCTACACGAAGGCGGAGTCGGCCTCGATCGTCCGGGCGACGCAGGCGTATCACATGAAGTCGCGCAAGTGGTGCGACATCGGCTACAACTTCCTGGTCGACAAGTACGGCCAGATCTTCGAGGGCCGCAACGGAGGCGTCGACAAGCAGGTCCGCGCCGCCCACTCGGGCAACGGCGACGTCAACATCTACGCGATGGGCGTCTCGATGATGGGGACGTACTCGACGTCCGCGCCCACGGCCGCCACGAAGGACGCCGTGGCGCGGCTCATCAGCTGGCGCTTCTCCGCGATGGGCACCCCCGCGACGGGCACCTACTCGCTGGGCGGCAAGAAGCTCAACCGCATCGCGGGTCACCGCGACGTCGTCGGCACCGAGTGCCCCGGTGCCGCCGCGTACGCCTGGCTCGGCGCGGCCGGAGGGCTGCGCGAGAAGGTCGCGGCCACCCTCGCCGGTGCCTCGACCGCGATCTCCCAGCGCGTCGCCCAGCTCGGTGCGGCGAAGACGGGGTCGGTCGTCAAGGCCGAGTACCGCTTCGGCAGCGCCCCGGGTGGCACGAAGGCACGGTACAAGAAGATCGACATCATCTCCTCGACGTACGGCACGTGGTCCATCAGCGATGTCGTCCGGTCGCGCTACAACAGGCTCAGCGCCCAGTCCGGCGCGCTCGGCGTCCCCACGGGACCCATCCGCAGCACCGCCCGCTCGACCGTGCGGCTGCAGCGCTTCCAGGACGGCACGATCTACCGGGTCAAGCGCGGCAGCAAGCCGTCGAGCTTCGCGCTCTACGGGAAGCTGGAGAACAAGTACCGGTCGATGAAGGAGGCCGGCGGCAAGCTCGGAGCGCCGAACAAGACGCAGACGAGGCTCTCCAACGGCTCCCAGCGCGCCTACTTCGCGAAGGGCAGCCTGACGCTGCACACGAGCGGCCGGATCTCCGTCTCGCTGAAGTGAGCCGGGCGCCTCGCCGGGCGGCGGTCTGGGATACTCGAACCATGACCGCCGTCTGGAAATCCATCGCGATCTCGGCTGCGGCCAACACGGCGTCCCTGGCGTTCGCCGCCTGGGTCTTCGACCGGTTCAACATCACGATCGGTTGGTTCGTCGTCGCCGTGCTGCTGTTCACCGCGCTGACGGTCGCGCTGCGCGGCGTCGTCGTGAGCACGGTCAACCGGTACGCCCGCGGCTACACGATCGTCGGCGGCCTGGTGCTGACGGCGCTCGTGCTGCTGCTGACCGAGGTCGTGGTGCCGGAGGACGGCTTCTCGGTTCACGGCTGGGGCACCTGGATCGGCGTCACGCTGATCGTGTGGGCTGCGGGGGTCGCCTTCGGCGAGGTCGACTCGGCAGCACCCGTCAAGCGCTAGACGCTCCGCCCGCCATGGAGGTGACCATGGGCGAGCGAAGCGAGCCAGCCGCCCCGGTGCGAGCGCCAGCGAGCTCCGGGAGTGAGCGCGAGGTACGAGCGCGACCGGCTACTACTTGATCTCGGCGACGATCTCGCCGCTGCCGATCGGACCGCCGACCTCGACCGTGAGGCCCGTGATGACGCCGGCCTTGTGGGCGTTGATGGGCTGCTCCATCTTCATGGCCTCGACGACGATGACCTGATCGCCCACGGCGACCTCCTGGCCCTCGGTGACGGCGACCTTGACGACGGTGCCCTGCATCGGGGCGACGAGCGAGTCGCCCGACGCCGCGGCGCCGGCGCCCTTGCCGGCCTTGCGCTTGGCCTTCTTGGCATTGCCGCCGGCGGCGGCCGCCGAGGCCCCGAGTCCGCCGGGCAGGACGACCTCGACGCGCTTGCCGCCGACCTCGACCGTGACGCGCTCGCGCTCCTCGGGCTCCGCGTCCTCGGACGTCCCGACGTAGGGCTCGAGCTCGTTGACGTAGTCGGTCTCGATCCACGTCGTGTAGACGCTGAAGTCGCCGTTCTCGGCCGTGAACGCCGGGTCGTCGACGACCGAGCGGTGGAACGGGATGACCGTCGGCATGCCGTCGACGATGAACTCGTCGAGCGCACGACGCGAACGGGCGAGCACCTGCTCGCGGCTCGTGCCGGTGATGATGAGCTTCGCGACGAGGGAGTCGAACGATCCGGGGATCGTCTCGCCCTCTTCATAGCCGCCGTCGAGGCGGACGCCGGGACCCGACGGGGGAGCCCACTTGGTGAGGGTGCCGGGCGCCGGCAGGAAGCCGCGTCCGCCGTCCTCGGCATTGATGCGGAACTCCATCGAGTGGCCGCGGATCTCCGGATCGCCGTAGCCGAGCTCCTCGCCGGCCGCGACGCGGAACATCTCGCGCACCAGGTCGATGCCCGTGACCTCCTCGGAGACGGGGTGCTCGACCTGCAGGCGGGTGTTGACCTCCAGGAAGCTGATCGTGCCGTCGGCGGCGACGAGGAACTCGCACGTGCCGGCGCCGACGTAGCCTGCCTCCTTCAGGATCGCCTTGGAGGAGGAGTAGAGGCGCTCGATCTGGTCGTCGGTCAGGAACGGCGCGGGCGCCTCCTCGACGAGCTTTTGGTGGCGACGCTGCAGCGAGCAGTCGCGCGTGGAGACGACCACGACGTTACCGTGTGAGTCGGCCAGGCACTGGGTCTCGACGTGGCGCGGCTTGTCGAGGAACTTCTCGACGAGGCACTCGCCGCGACCGAAGGCGCTGACCGCCTCGCGGACGGCCGACTCGTACAGCTCGGGGATCTCCTCGATCGTGCGGGCGACCTTGAGGCCGCGGCCACCGCCGCCGAAGACGGCCTTGATCGCGACCGGCAGGCCGTTGGCCTTGGCGAACTCCACGACCTCGTCGGCGTCCTTGACGGCGTCCTTCGTGCCGGGGGCCAGGGGCGCGTCGGCCTTGAGCGCGAGCTGCTTGGCCTTGGCCTTGTCGCCGAGGTTCTCGATCGCGTGCGGCGGGGGACCGATCCAGATCAGCCCGGCGTCGATGACGGCCTGGGCGAACTCGGCGTTCTCGGCGAGGAAGCCGTAGCCGGGGTGGACGCTGTCGGCACCGCTGCGCTCGGCGACGGCGAGGATCTTCTCGATCGACAGGTACGACTCGGCGGGCGTCGAGCCCTCGAGCGAGTACGCCTCGTCGGCCAGACGGACGAACAGGGCATCGCGATCGGGCTCGGCGTAGACCGCGACGCTGCCGATGCCGGAGTCCTTGCAGGCTCGGACGACGCGCACGGCGATCTCACCGCGATTGGCGATCAGGACCTTGGCCAGGGGCTTGCTCACTGAATGATTCTCCTCCGTGCGACGCTTCTGCCTGCCGCAGTCTAGGGCCTGCCGCGTGGTGTGCCGCTGTGAGGTGGGTTACTGCGAGCTAGCACGTTCGCACGGCTCGTGGATGACGCAACTGGTTAATGGTTGTTAACATGACCGCATGACCTTCGCCCTGTCGCCCGAGCACGAGACCTTCCGCCGCAGCGTCCGAGAGTTCGCGGGGGCGGAGATCGCGCCGCACGTGGCCCAGTGGGACCGCGACAGGCATTTCCCGGTCGACACCGTGCACGCGATGGGCGACCTGGGCCTGTTCGGCCTGACGGCGCCGGAGGAGTTCGGGGGGTCGGGCGGCGACTTCACC
>JAOPXY010000092.1 GCA_025964895.1 Aeromicrobium sp. | reverse complement strand
ATCGGGAAGTCGACGTCATCGGGATCGCAGTTGGTGTCGAGGATCGCGATGATCGGGATGCCGAGCTTCTTGGCCTCGTCGACCGCCAGGTGCTCCTTCTTGGTGTCGACGATCCAGACGGCCGACGGCGTGCGGCCCTTGTCGCGGATTCCGCCGAGGGTACGCGAGAGCTTCGCGTACTCGCGGCTCATGCCCAGGAGCTCCTTCTACGTGCGGTTGGATCCCGCGACGTCGTCGAAGTCGATCTCCTCGAGCTCCTTCATGCGCTGGAGCCGCTGGTGCATCGTCTGGAAGTTGGTGAGCATGCCGCCGAGCCACCGCTGGTTGACGTACGGCATGCCGACGCGCTTGGCCTGTTCCTCGATCGGCTCCTGCGCCTGGCGCTTGGTGCCGACGAACAGGATCGTGCCGCCGCGGGCGACAGTGTTCTTGACTAACTCGTATCCCGCGTCGATGTAGGCCAGCGACTGCTGGAGGTCGATGATGTAGATGCCGTTGCGCTCGGTGAAGATGAATCGCTTCATCTTGGGGTTCCAGCGACGGGTCTGGTGCCCGAAGTGAACGCCGCTCTCGAGCAGCTGGCGCATGGTGACGACGGCCATGGTCGTATCTCCTAGTGGCACACGCGTGCCGATTCCTGGTTGGACTCACCGCCGATTGACGGTGACCTGGCGCCTGCCATGAGCGACCCGCCCCACCGAGTGGGGACCAGGACCGCTGCCGCATTCGACTCTCGTGTCACACGGGAGCAGGCGCGCGAATTTCACCTCCGGAGAAGTGATTGGACCCAGTCTAGGGCACGCGACGGCCCGGGACGAAATCCACAGGCGGGTGCCGTCAGCGCGCTCGTCCCCAGGCAGTCGCGGTGCCCCTGTCGCCCGCCTCCGCGGGCGGGTTGGCTGGCCCCATGCGTCGCCGAATCCTCGCCCTCGCGGCCGTCCTGCTCCTGCTCGTGGCCCTGCTGCTGCCGCCTGCCGCGGCGGCCTCGGCATCGGGCGGCTGGTCCTGGCCGCTCGACGAGCCACGGGTCGGCCGCCGGTTCGAGCCGCCCGCCGAGCGCTATGGCGCGGGACACCGTGGCGTCGACCTCGAGGCCGAGGTGGGCGCCGTCGTCCGTGCCGTCGCTGCGGGACGCGTGACGTTCGCGGGCCCGGTCGGCGGTGTCCCCGTCGTGACGATCGACCACGGCCGGGAGCGGTCGACCTATCAGCCCGTGGAGGCACGGGTGAGCGTCGGCGACGCGGTGTCGGCCAGGCAGGTCATCGGCACCCTGCTGGGCACCCACAGCCACTGCGCCGCCGCGTGCCTGCACCTGGGCCGGCTCGAAGGCGACGACTACCTCGATCCGATGGACCTGCTGGGCGGTGGCCGCTTCCGCCTCATCAGCCCCGACGGCGATCCACCTCCGCCGCCCGCCGGCACCGGCGGAGACCTCGCCCGCCCTGTTGGCGGGCCGGTCACGTCGCCGTTCGGCATGCGCGTCCACCCCATCACGGGCGTCCGCAAGCTCCACGACGGCGCCGACTTCGGCGTCCCGTGCGGCACGCCGGTGCACGCGGCCGCGTCCGGCACCGTGACAGGCAGCGGCCTCGCCGGCGCGTACGGCCAGCGGGTCGTGATCGCCCACGGTCCGGGACGCTCGACGTCCTACAACCACCTGTCGCGGCGCGGCGTCGCGGTCGGGGCGACGGTGTCGCAGGGCGACGTCATCGGGCACGTGGGCTCGACGGGTCTGTCGACCGGCTGCCACCTGCACTTCATGGTCGTCGACGACGGCGTCCCCGTCGACCCGCTCCCCCTCCTCTGACACCCCCTCGAGTGGTGCGCACCTGACCGCGAGTGGTGCGTTGTGGTCCTTTTGAGACGGCGTGTCTGACCACTCCACACCACTCGGCGCCCGGTTCGCACCACTCGCCCGCCGGCCGTGCCGATGCCGGGTCAGGCGCGGGGGTGGGCGAGCTTGTAGGCGCTGCGGAGTCGCTCGGTGCTGACGTGCGTGTAGATCTGGGTCGTGCCGAGCGAGGCGTGGCCGAGGATCTCCTGGACGCTGCGCAGGTCGGCGCCGCCCTCGAGCAGATGGGTCGCCGCGGTGTGGCGCAGGCCGTGCGGGCCGAGATCGGGTGCGCCGTCGACCACGGCGAGGCGCTCGTGCACGATCCGCCGCACCGCCCGCTGGTCGATGCGACCGCCGCGGGCACCCAGGAACATCGCCGCGCCGCTCGTCTCGGTGGCCAGCGCCGGACGTCCCCGCTCGAGCCACAGTCCGATCGCGTCGGACGCCGGCAGGCCGTATGGCACCGACCGCTCCTTGCGGCCCTTGCCGAGGACGCGCACGACGCGGCGCTCGCGATCCAGGTCGTCGACGTCGAGGCCCGCGAGCTCGCCGACGCGGATGCCGGTGGCGTACAGCAGCTCGAGGATCGCCAGGTCGCGGAGGCCCTGCGCACCGCCGTCGACGAGCGACTCGACGGTCGCGTCGAGCAGCGCCCTGACCTCGGTCTGGCTCAGTGCCGCCGGCAGCTCGCGGTGCGCCTTGGGATTGACCAGCAGGGCTCCGGCGTCCGAGGTCGCGCGCCCGGTGCGGACGAGCCACGTCGTGAAGACCCGCGCCGACGTCGCCCGGCGGGCCAGCGTCGTGCGCGCTTTGCCGAGGGTCTTGAGGTTCGCCAGCCAGCTGCGCAGCACCCGGATCGTGAGGTCGGCCGGATCGGCAACTCCCTGCCGGGCGGCGTGCGACGCCAGGTTCTCGATGTCGGTGAGGTAGGCGCGGACGGAGTGCGGCGACAGGTCGCGCTCGGCCGTCAGGTGCTGCTCGTACGCGGCCAGGACGGCCGACCACCCCTCGGTCAGCTCGTCGGGAGACTCGTCACGGCCGTCGACACTCATCGGTCCCAGTGTGGGCCGGTGCACCCGTCAGGCGGTGTCGGCGCGCCGCAGGAGCACCCACCCCTCTCCCTGACGCGCCACCAGCTCACGCCGCTCCAGTAGGGCCAGCGCCGCTCGCACCTCGCGGGCGGTCAGTCCGACGTCGCGGGCGATCTGCGCCATCGACCTGACCGCGAGCCAGTCCAGGCCGTCCAGCGTCGTGCGCGCAGCGGCCGGCAGCCGGTCCAGCTCGGTCAGCGCGACGGGCGCGACCGGCTCCTCCGCCCCGAGGCCACGGAGCTCCTGCAGCACCTCCCTGCCGTTCGTGACCAGCACAGCGCGGCCGTCGCGCACGGCCGCGTGCGCGCCACCCGACGCGACCGAGGTGACCGGTCCGGGCAGCGCCATCGTGACCCGGCCCAGCTGGTCGGCCCGGTGCAGGGTGTTGAGCGATCCGCTGCGCACGGCCGCCTCGACCACGACCGTGCCGGCGCTGAGGGCCGCGATGATGCGGTTGCGCGACAGGAACCGCGGCCGCATCGGCACCTGTCCCGGAGGCTGCTCGCTGATCACGAGTCCCTCCTCGGCGATGCGGCCGAGCAGCGACGAGTGTGAACGCGGGTAGTCGATGTCGGCCCCGCACGCGAGCACCGCGACGGTGGGCCCTGCCATCGCGAGCGCTCCCCGGTGCGCGCACGCGTCGATGCCGTACGCCGCGCCGCTCACCACCGTCCAGCCCGCATCCGTCAGGTCGGCGCCCAGGTCTGAGGCGCACTCGGCGCCGTACGTCGTGCAGCTCCGCGCCCCCACGATCGCGACGGACCGCGCCGTCAGCTCCGCGAGATCGCCCGTGCCACGGAGCCACAGCCCCAGCGGCGCACCGGTGGTGCCGTGCAGCGGATCGACGTGGTCGAGGTCGTCGAGCCGCGCGGGCCACTCCGGGTCGCCCGGGACGATCCACCGCAGATTGTTCCGCCCCGCCCGGTCGAGGCACTGCGCGAGGCGCTGGTCGAGGTCGTGCGCGCGCTCGCCCCACGCCTGCGGCACCGTCAGACCCGGGATGCCGCGCCCGCCGCGGATCGCGGACACGAGGCGGCCGGGCTCGTGCGCCGCCAGCAGCTCGGGAAGCCGCGGGTCACCGGGCTCGACCAGCAGGCACAGCGCCAGCCGGTCGCGTGACGTCTCGGTCGCATGGCTCATGACGCCTGCACCATGTCGCGCAGCGTCCCGCCGAGGGCTGTGCCGCGGCGCAACGACAGGGCCGCCTCGACGTCATCGGCGTCGGGGACGTCGTGACCCCGCAGATCGGCGATGCTCCACGCGAGCCGCAGGATGCGGTCGGCCGAGCGCGCGTTGAGCTTCTGAGCGCGCAGCTGCTGGTCGACCAGCGCCCGTCCGCCGTCATGGACGGGCCAGCGCCGTCGCAGGTCGACCCCCGGCACCTCGCTGTTGAGACGCCACGGGGTGTCGGCGAGCCGACGCCGTTGGCGGTCGCGCGCCTCCAGCACGAACGCTCCGAGCTCACCCGTCGACCGTGCACCGGTCATGGCCGACACGAGCTCGGGCCGCGTGGCCGCGGTCAACGAGCGATGGATGTCGATGCGGTCGCGGATCGGTCCCGAGAGCCGGTCGGCGTAGCGCCGCCGCATCAGCGGCGTGCAGCGGCACTGGTCGCCGACGGTCGAGCTGAGCCCGCACGGGCACGGGTTGGCCGCCAGCACGAGCTGGAACCGGGCCGGGTACGCGACCGTCATCGCGGCACGGGACACGATGACGTGCCCGCTCTCGAGCGGCTGTCGCAGCGCCTCGAGGACGTTCGACGCGAACTCGGGGGCCTCGTCGAGGAAAAGGACGCCGTGGTGCGCCAGGCTCAGCGCGCCGGGCCGGACGACGCGACTGCCGCCGCCCACGATCGACACCGCGCTGGCGGTGTGGTGGGGGTCGAGGAACGGCGGACGGGTCAGCAACGGCGCATCGCTGGGAAGGACGCCGGCGACCGAGTGCACTGCGCTGACCGACAGCGACTGCTCGTACGTGAGGTCCGGCAGGAGACCCGGGAGCCGCTGGGCCAGCATCGTCTTGCCGATCCCGGGCGGCCCGGTCATGAGGAGGTGATGACCGCCGGCGGCGGCCACCAGCAGCGCCAGCCGCGAGTCCTCCTGCCCGGAGATATCGGCGAGGTCGAGGTGCGCGAGCCGGCCGGCGGACGTCCAGGAGATCGTCGGCGCCTCGTCGAGCGGGGGCACCGGTGGGTCGTCTGGCTCCTCCTGACCCGTCAGCAGTGCGACGGTCTGGCGCAGGGATCTCACCCCGACGACCGAGATGCCTTGGACGAGCTCGGCCTCGGGAACGTTGACCTCCGGGACGAAGATGCGGTCGAAGCCGGCCTCGGCCGCTGCGAGCGTCGCCGGCAGGACCCCGCGGATCGCCCGGAGGCGGCCGTCCAGGGCCAGCTCGCCGAGGAAGGCGGAGTCGGCCAGCGCCGCCGTGGGCACCAGAGACTTGGCGGCGAACACCGCCAGCGCGATGGCCAGGTCGTAGTGCGACCCGGTCTTGGGCAGTGTCGACGGGGCCAGGTTGATCGTGACCCGCTGATCGGGCCACGTCGTGCCGGAGTTGGCGACCGCCGACCGGCACCGGTCGCGGGCCTCGCTGACCATCGTGTCGGCGAGCCCCACCATGACGGTCTGCGGCAGCCCGCCGCCGATGTCGACCTCGACCTCGATGGGCCGGCCGGCCAGGCCGTCGAGCGTCACCGAGTGCGTTGCCGACGCCATCAGGCCACTCCCGCGATGCGCTCGACGACGGGGCCGCCGCGCGGGGGCACGACGACGGAGATCACGTCGATGCGGATGCTCGCCGGGGAGATGTCGTGCACCTCGAGCCAGTGGCTCGCGAGCCGTCGCAGCCGTGCGGCCTTCTGGCCCGTGATCGCCTCGAAGGGGCCGCCGTGGCTGTTCGACGTGCGGGTCTTGACCTCGCAGATCACGAGCGTGGACCCGTCGCGGGCCACGATGTCGATCTCACCGAACCGGCACGTCCAGTTCGTCGCCAGGATCGCCATGCCGATGGATCTCAGGTGGTCGGCGGCGACCCGTTCCCCGTACGCGCCGACGGACTTCTTGCGTTGTTGGGTCATGCCTTCCAGCGTCGTCGCCCGCGACGGCGACCACCAGCGCCCGCGCCCCGCCTGTGGACATCGGCCGGGCGGCCCGCCGGCCTGTGGACTACTCGGCGCCGGGCAGCTTGAAGTCCGAGCCCTGCAGCTCCTCGACGTTGACGTCCTTGAACGTCAGCACCTTGACGTTCTTGGCGAAGCGCGCGGGGCGGTAGATGTCCCACACCCAGGCATCGTTCATGGAGACCTCGAAGTACGCGTCACCCGTCTCCGAGCGCACCTTCACGTCGACCGCGTTGCACAGGTAGAAGCGCCGGTCGGTCTCGACGACGTACTTGAAGATCGAGACGACGTCGCGGTACTCGCGGTAGAGCGCGAGCTCCATCTCGGACTCGTACCGCTCGAGGTCCTCAGAGCTCATCGGGTGTGCCTTCCACGGCCATGGCGGCCTTGACGTTGACGTAGGTCCTGCGGTGCTCGTCGCACGGGCCGTGCAGCCGGAGCGCGTCCTGGTGGACGGGTGTGCTGTATCCCTTGTGGGTGGCGAAATCGTATGCCGGGAAGTCGTCGTGCAGCCGGACCATGAGGCGGTCGCGTGTCACCTTCGCGATGACGGACGCCGCCGCGATCGAGGCCGCGACGCGATCACCCTTCCACACCGCGAGGCCAGGCACGCCGAGCCCGTCGACCGGGAAGCCGTCGGTGAGGACGTACCCGGGCCGCACCTCGAGCCGCCACAGTGCGCGCCTCAGGGCCGCGATGTTGGCCTGGTGCAGCCCCATGCGGTCGCAGTCGGCCGCAGGGATCACGACGACCGAGATGTCGGCGGCCCGTTGCATGATCAGGTCGAAGCACGCCTCGCGGCGCTTCTGCGTCAGCAGCTTGGAGTCCGCCAGCCCGGGGATCGGTCGCTCCAGCACGACGGCCGCCGCGACCAGCGGGCCCGCGCACGCACCGCGTCCGGCCTCGTCGACGCCCGCCACGGGGTGCAGGCCCTGGCGGGCCAGGGCCCGCTCGTAGCCGTACAGGCCGGCGTCGCGGCGGATCGTCGCTCCCTTGGCCAGGGTGGTCATCGCGGCCGGGTCACTTCCCGTTGACGGCTTCGAACGAGGACGGCTTGTGGATGAAGCCCGCGCGGCCGAGCGGCCACACGCGCAGCCATGCCTTGCCGACGACGCCCTTCTCGGACACCTGTCCCCCGCCCGGGTCGCCCAGGTGGACGCGCGAGTCCGAGGAGTTGCCCCGGTTGTCGCCCATGACCCACAGGTAGCCGTCGCGGACCTTGACCTCGAAGGCCTTGTCCTTCGTCGCGGTCTCGTCGAGCACGTACGGCTCGTCCAGGGGCGTGCCGTTGACCGTCAGCTTGCCCTCGGAGCAGCACACGATCGTGTCGCCTCCGACGCCGATGACGCGCTTGATGAGGTGACCGCCGGTCGGGAACAGGCCGACCTTCTCCAGCGTGCTCTGCAGGACGTTTGTCGCGTGCCGCGAGTCCTCGGCGGTGAGCCATCCCCCCGGGTCGTCGAACACGACGACGTCGCCGCGCTTGACGTCACCGCCGCCCCAGTACGAGACCTTCTGCACCAGGATCTTGTCGTCGACGAGCATCGTGGGCTCCATCGACGCCGACGGGATGTAGAACGCCTGCAGGAAGAACGTCTTGACGATGACGGCCATCACCATGGCCGTCGCGACCAGAAGGATCGACTCCTGCCAGACGGGGAGCTGTCGTTTCTTCTCGGTCACCCGGAGAGCCTAGCCGCACCGCGCAACGCGCGAGGTGCTACCCGGAACGTGTTCCGCGTCGAGTCGCCAGGGGTCGGCGCACACCCCCGGAACGACGTGATGGCCACGACCGCCGAAGCGTCCGTGGCCATCACGAGGAGGCGTTCTGAGCGGGGCTCAGATGTCGCGCTTCTCCTTGATCTTGGCGGCCTTGCCGCGCAGGTTACGCAGGTAGTACAGCTTGGCGCGACGGACGTCACCGCGGACGGCGACCTCGATGTGGTCGATCACGGGCGTGTGCAGCGGGAAGGTGCGCTCGACGCCGACGCCGAAGCTGACCTTGCGGACCGTGAACGTCCGGCCGATGCCCGAGCCCTGGACCTTGATGCAGACACCCTTGAAGACCTGGATGCGCGAGCGGCTGCCCTCGATGACCTTCACGTGCACGTCGAGCGTGTCGCCCGGGCGGAAGGCGGGCAGGTCGGTGCGCAGCGACTCGCTGGCGACCTGGTCGATGATGTTGGTCATGGTTCTGCTCCTCGCTGGTGCCACAGGTCACCCACGGATGGGTTGATCAAAAGGGTGGGGTGTTCGGCGTACGACGACGGCTCCCCTGTGGCAGATCCGTCCAGCGCCAAGGGTCAATGCTGCCACACCGGACGTCGCCGGAGCCAATCGGCTCGGACCTGGGATACGTGTCCTAGGCACCGCCGCCCCTGGACAGTGACCCGGGCTGTGCCCCAGACACCTGTCACGAGCCCCGTCGGTGCACCAGACACCTATCGGCCACGGCGCCGGTGCACCAGACACCTATCAGCGCCGCGAAAGGTGCTTGAGACACCGCCACCACCCCCGCAGCGATGCGCGACGCGCCCGCCGGTCGGACCGGCGGGCGCGTCGAGGTCGTGCAGTGGTGTCGCGAAGGTGGTGCGGGCGATCAGCTGAACGAGTAGCCCGTCTCGCCGTGGAGCACCGAGTCGATCCCGGCGGCCTCCTCGTCCTCCTTGATGCGGAAGCCGATCGTCTTGTCGATGATCGTGCCCAGGATGAAGGCGACGACGAACGAGTAGGCACCGATCGCTGCGGCGGGGATGAGCTGGACGATGAACTGATCCAGGTTTCCGCCACCGGTGAACAGGCCCGAGCCGATCGCGAAGAAGCCCAGGTACAGCGTGCCGATGACACCGCCGACGAGGTGGATGCCCACGACGTCGAGCGAGTCGTCGAAGCCGAGCTTGTACTTCAGCTCGATCGCGAGGGCGCAGACGGCACCGGCGACGAGGCCGAGCACGATGGCCCAGTGCGGCGAGAGGTTGGCGCACGCCGGGGTGATCGCGACGAGACCCGCGACGATGCCCGACGCGGCGCCCACGGCCGTGGCCTTGCCGTTCTTGAAGTGCTCGACCAAGATCCAGCCGAGCAGTGCGGCCGCCGGGGCGACGAGCGTGTTGACGAAGATCAGGCCGGCCGAGCCGTTGGTGCCGGGCTCGCCGGTCGCCAGCGCGGCGCCGCCGTTGAAGCCGAACCAGCCGAACCACAGGATCGCGGCACCGATGAGCACGAGCGGGACGTTGTGGGGCTTGGCGAGCTCGCGGCTGAAGTTGACCCGCTTGCCCAGGACGATCGCGAGGGCCAGAGCCGCGGCACCGGCGTTGATGTGCACCGCGGTGCCACCGGCGTAGTCGATCGTGAAGACGTCGAGGCCGAGGTGCTCACCGAGCTGTCCGACCCAACCGGTGAAGGTCGGGACTCCCTCGTCGTCCGTGACGAACGAGAACACCGACGCCGCGACCGGGAAGTAGACCAGCGTGGCGAACAGGCCGGCGAAGACCATCCACGGGAAGAAGCGCGCACGATCGGCGATCGCGCCCGAGATCAGCGCGACCGTGATGATCGCGAAGGTGCCACCGAAGATGACACCGGCCAGCGTCAGCTCACCCTCACCGGCGAAGGCGGCCTGTGCAGCGTCGGCCATGCCGAAGTCGGAGAAGGCGTTGCCGACGACCTCGGGGATCCAGTCACCGCTGGAACCGTCGACGAAGGCCATGTTGAAGCCGTAGAGGACCCACAGCACGGCGACGAGGCCCATGGCACCGAAGCTCAGCATCATCATCGAGACGACGCTGGAGGCCTTGACGAGGCCTCCGTAGAAGAACGCCAGTCCCGGCGTCATGAGGAGCACCAGGGCTGCGGTCAGCAGCAACCAGGCAGAAGACAGATCCATGCGAAATACCTCTCGTGGGGGGCAAGCCGGCCGGGTGAACAGCGTCGTTGCTGCGCGCGGCGCACGTCACACTGTGGTGCCGGGAGGTTTTGTGACGCTTGCCTGAGCGTGACGAGAGTGTTACGTGACCACGGTTCGTGTTAATTCCGTGTCACCCCCCGCTTGGAATGCCGGCGTCAGTCGAGCAGGTCGGGGCGGCGCTGCCGCGTCCGCTCGAGCGCCTGCTCGTGGCGCCACGCGGCGATCGCGGCGTGATTCCCCGACAGGAGGACGTCCGGCACCTCGCGTCCGCGCCACGACGCGGGCTTGGTGTAGACGGGGTACTCCAGCAGGCCGTCGGGACCGTGCGACTCCTCGACCAACGATGCGGGGTTGCC
>JAOPXY010000174.1 GCA_025964895.1 Aeromicrobium sp. | reverse complement strand
GGTCTCAGTGTTACTACGCAGTCCTTCGCGACACTGACGGCGGCATCGACAGCATCGTGGACAATAACAATATTTCTGGCCCTGGGATCCTGACCGTCGCAGATGGCCAGTTTCTAGAGCTCGCCGGTTGCTCAGACTGGGTCAAGCAGTAGGAAACCGTTTCGGCAGGCAGGCAGGCAGGCAGGGCGCAGGCAGGCAGGCAGGGCGCAGCGCGCCGCTTCGTCGGTCGGCCGTTCGGAGCTCGATCGCGCACGTGATCGAAGCCTCCAGCAGTCCGCAAACAGTCCGCAAAAGGTCAGAAAGTAGCCTGTTTCTGCCCATTCTCTCCATCAGCGATCAACCGCCATAGATTCACGTTTCCGCAGCTCAGAGGCCCTTCTCGACGGTTTTCAACACCCTTCCATAAACGGAAAGTCGGTTCCGCTTCAACGTCTGAATCGGAATGCGGGGAACGTTAGCGACGGAACGCCCGCGGGGCGTATGGAGCGAATCTGATCACCCAGGCCCTGAGGTCGAGGTCGTCCCGACCGAGCGCTTCGATGACGGCGTCCCAGGCCCGGCGATCCGCGACACCGGCATGCAGGAGGACGACGGACCCGCCGGCTTCCCTCCCTGTCGTCGCGTCACCGCGATCGCCGTGCCGTCGTCGGCCTGCACGGTCAGACGCTGCGAGTCCATGGCGCCGAACGTAGCCGACCGCGTCGGTCGACACCAGGCCGAGCGAGACCCCGGAGGCGCGGTGGCGGCACCAGTGAGACGGTGGAGGACAGGAGAGCCATCGGAAGCGAACCGGTACGGCGGAGGCGCACCGCCGGCTCGAGGCCGGCGGCACCCGCGGGCGGTTCGTGCTCGAGTTCTGACGGCCCGCGACGGTCAGCGGCTAGCAGGCCAGGACGGCCTTTCTGCAACACACGACTACGTCCCTCCAGGGCTCACGCCGCTGTGACTGGGTATCTCGGTCATGTCGCTCCTGGCCGTGGGAGCGGCACTCGGCGAGGAGGCCAGCATGAGCAGCATTCCCGACCACCCGGTGCAGGACCCGCCTGGTGCCGTGTCCAGCGCCGGGCGCGGTGCCGCCGATCGGGAGTGCCCGTCGTGAGCGCCACCGTCGCGGACTTCCTGCTCGAGCGCCTGCGGGCGTGGGGCATCGAGCAGGTCTTCGGATATCCGGGCGACGGCATCAACGGGCTGCTGGCAGCCTGGGGGAGGGCCGACGACCGGCCGCACTTCATCCAGGCCCGGCACGAGGAGATGGCGGCGTTCGAGGCCGTGGGATACGCGAAGTTCAGCGGCAAGGTCGGCGTGTGCACCGCGACGTCGGGCCCCGGCGCGATCCACCTGCTGAACGGTCTCTACGACGCCAAGCTCGATCATGTGCCCGTCGTCGCGATCGTCGGACAGACGGAACGCTCCGCGATGGGCGGGTCCTACCAGCAGGAGACGGACCTGCTCAGCCTGTTCAAGGACGTGGCGAGCGAGTACGTCCAGGTCGTGACGGTGCCCGAGCAGCTGCCCAACGTCCTCGACCGTGCGATCCGCACGGCCCTCACGCGGCGCGCGCCCACGGCGGTCATCGTCCACAGCGATGTCCAGGTGCTGGACTACTCGCCGCCGACCCACGAGTTCAAGATGGTCCCGTCATCGCTCGGGCTGGAGCCCACGACGACCGTGGCTGACCAGGGCGCCATCGTCCGCGCCGCCGAGATCCTGAACGCCGGCCAGAAGGTCGCGATGCTCGTCGGCCAGGGCGCTCGTGACGCTGCGGCGGAGGTGGCCGAGGTCGCAGACCTCCTGGGGGCCGGGGTGGCCAAGGCGCTCCTCGGCAAGGATGTCATCGCCGACGACGTGCCGTTCGTGACCGGTTCGATCGGCCTGCTGGGAACCCGCCCCAGTTACGAGATGATGGCCGACTGCGACACCCTCCTGACGGTCGGCTCGAGCTTCCCGTACTCGCAGTACATGCCCGACTACGACCAGGCCCGCGCGGTGCAGATCGACGCCGACGGGAGCATGGTGGGGATGCGCTACCCGTACGAGCTCAATCTCGTCGGCGATGCGCGGGAGACGCTGCGCGCCCTCATCCCGCACCTCGAGCGCAAGGACGACCGGTCGTGGCGCGAGCACATCGAGCGGGACGTCGAGACGTGGTGGCGGACGATGGACGCCGAAGCCCACGTGGACGCCGATCCGGTCAACCCGATGCGGATCTTCCACGAGCTGTCTCGGCGGCTGCCCGACGGCGCGATCGTCACGGCGGACTCCGGATCGGCGGCGGACTGGTACGCCCGCCACGTCCGACTGCGGGCCGGCATGCGCGGCTCGCTGTCGGGCACGCTCGCCAGCATGGGGGCCGCGGTGCCCTACGCGATCGGGGCGAAGTTCGCCCACCCCGGCCGTCCCGCGATAGCCCTCGTGGGCGACGGCGCGATGCAGATGAACAACATGGCCGAGCTCATCACGGCACGCCACTACCTGCATCGGTGGGACGATCCGCGACTCGCCGTCGCGGTCCTGCACAACAACGACCTCAACCAGGTGACGTGGGAGATGCGGTCGCTCGGCGGTGCGCCGCAGTTCGAGCAGTCGCAGCGGCTGCCGGACGTCGACTATGCCGCCTTCGCGATCAGCTGCGGGCTCGGCGGTGCCACCGTCACGTCGCCGGACCAGCTCGGCGACGCGTGGGACGCGGCGCTGGCCGCCGACCGGCCCTTCGTGCTCGACGTGCACTGCGACCCGGACGTCCCGCCCGTGCCACCGCACACGACGTTCGAGCAGGCCAGGGCGACGGCGTCCGCTTTGCTGAAGGGCGACTCGCACCGCTGGGGCGTCATGAAGGAAGGGCTCAAGGTCAAGGCCCAGGAGGTGCTTCCGACACGTCACTCCGACGACGGGTAGGGCGACTCGCGCAGCAGCCGGGCCAGGTGCACGGCATTGCTCGTCGCCATGCGCAGGGTCGACAGGGTGGACTCCGGGGCGGTGTCGAGTTCGTTGTAGTTCATGGTGTGCATGGCCTCGCCGTTCCAGTACGTGCCGCCCTGGGCGGGAATCGAGAAGCCGATGTCGTCCAGACCCTGGTAGAGGTCGGCGGTGATCTTGTGCGCGCCGTCCTCGTTGCCGACGACACCCACGACGGCGACCTGGCCGTACATCGACGGGTTGCCGTCGTCGCGGGTCGCCGACAGCTCCGCGTCGAGTCGTTCGAGCACCCGCTGGG
>JAOPXY010000078.1 GCA_025964895.1 Aeromicrobium sp. | reverse complement strand
CATGGGGCCGCTGTGTCGACGACATCACAACCTCAAGGGCCACGGAATTCTCAAGTGGTCGGTCCTCCCCACACCGCCTTCCAAGACGATCGTCGTCGAGATCTACCGCGACACCCCCGACATGGAGTACGCGGGCTGATCCGCCACGTCGCATCCACATCGTGGGCGCGACGTGCGCACCCGCCGCCGCCGCCGTACGGTCGGGTCAGACATCTAGGGGGAACCATGCGGCATGCTCGGCGCCTGCTCGGGCTGGTCCTGCTCGTCCTCGTGCTGCTGCCGGCGGGTGCCGCGGGCGCGGCCGAGGGCGAGCGGCCCGTCGTGCGGGTCGGCACCGAGGGCACCTACCCGCCGTTCTCGTTCCACGACTCCGACACCAACGACCTCACCGGCTACGACGTCGAGGTGATCAAGGCCGTCGCCGAGAAGGCCGGATGGAAGCTGGAGTTCGTCGAGACGACGTTCGACGCGATCTTCGCAGCCCTCGACGCCGGACGCATCGACGTCATCGCCAACCAGGTCACCGACAACCCCGAGCGTCAGGCGCGGTACGGGCTGTCCGACACCTACACGTACTCGCGCGGTGTCATCGTCGTGAAGACGGGCACGAAGGGCATCACGAAGCTCTCAGACCTGAAGGGCAAGACCACTGCCCAGTCGTTGACCACGAACTACGCCGACCTCGCCCGAGAGGCCGGCGCCACGGTCGAGGGTGTCGAGGGATTCGCGCAGGCCGCGGCGCTCGTCGTGCAGGGGCGCGTCGACGCCCTGATCAACGACAACCTCGCGGCGCTCGACTACCTCAACACCACAGGGTCGGACGACATCGAGATCGCCGGCACCGCCGGTGACGAGGTCAGCGAGCAGAAGCTGGCCTTCCGCAAGGACGACGCTGCTCTGCTGCAGCAGGCGAACACCGCACTCGCCGCCCTCAAGGCCGACGGGACCCTCGCGAAGATCTCCGAGAAGTACTTCAAGATCGACGTCTCCGTCGAGAACAGCGGAGACGCGGACCTGTCCGGCGGGCGAGCCGTCCGCAGCGACGCCGAGATCGTCCAGGACGCCGCGTGGCCCATGTTCCGGGCCCTGCTGATCGCGACGATCCCGATCACCGTCATCAGCTTCGCGCTCGGACTCGTGCTGGCAGTCGCCGCCGCGCTGGCCAACATCTCCGGCAGCCGCATCCTGTCCGGCATCGCCAGGGTGTACATCTCGATCATCCGTGGGACGCCCCTGTTGCTACAGCTGTTCATCGTCTTCTACGGCCTGCCCGAGATCGGCATCGACCTGCCGCCGTGGCCTGCCGCGATCGTGGCGCTGAGCCTCAACGTGGGCGGGTACGCGGCCGAGATCGTGCGCTCGGCGATCCTGTCAGTGCCCAAGGGGCAGTTCGAGGCGGCGTCCACGATCGGCATGGGCTACTGGCAGTCCCTGCGTCGCATCGTGTTCCCCCAAGCAGCCCGGACGGCGGTCCCGCCGCTGTCGAACACGCTGATCTCGCTGCTGAAGGACACCTCGCTGCTCTCGGTCGTGCTCGTCACGGAACTGTTCCGCGAGGCGCAGAACGCCGCGTCCTCCGCCCAGACGTTCTTCCCGCTGTACCTCCTCGCGGGCGTCTACTACTGGGTCGTGTGCGCGCTGCTCGCCGCTGGGCAGGGCAGGATCGAGACCCGACTGAACAGGTTCGTGGCCAGATGACCGACACCCCCACCCCACTCGTCGACGTCCGCGGGCTCGACAAGGCCTTCGGCGACAACCACGTGCTGCGCGGCATCGACTTCGCGGTCGACGCCGGAACCACGACGGTGCTGCTCGGCCCGTCCGGCTCGGGCAAGACGACGGTGCTGCGATCGCTGAACGTGCTCGAGACGCCCGACACCGGCATCGTCCGCATCGGGGACGTCGAGGTCGACTTCGCCCGCCTTCCCGCGAAGGGCAAGGGTGCGCGGGCGCAGATCGCGCGACTCCGCGCGCAGAGCGGGATGGTCTTCCAGTCGCACAACCTCTTCCCGCACAAGACCGTGCTGGAGAACGTCATCGAGGGACCCGTGCAGGTGCAGGGGCGACCCCTGGACGAGGCCGTCGCCGACGCGCGCGAGCTGCTCGATCAGGTGGGTCTCAGCGAGAAGGCCGAGCAGCATCCGTTCCAGCTGTCAGGCGGTCAGCAGCAGCGAGTCGGCATCGCCCGCGCGCTGGCCCTGCGCCCCAAGGTCGTGCTCTTCGACGAGCCGACATCCGCGCTCGATCCCGAGCTGGTCGGCGAGGTGCTGTCCGTCATCAAGGAGCTCGCGACCCAGGGGTGGACGACGATCATCGTGACCCACGAGATCCGCTTCGCCCAGCAGGTGGCCGATCAGGTGTTGTTCCTCGACGAGGGCGTCGTCCGCGAGCGCGGCACGAGCGCTCAGGTCATCGGCGATCCGACGCAGGAGCGCACCAGGCAGTTCTTGCGCCGGATCCTCGATCCGGGCTGACGGTCAGCGGTACCGAGCGGTCTTCGACGGGAAGGTGCACGACGCCTTGGGATTGCCCAAGATGAAGCGGACGGCAGTCGGGTCGGCGGCGCCGTCCTCCGGGAAGATCGAGACGACGAACGGCTGCTCGGGGTGGAAGCGCTCCGAGAGGCTACGGCTGGGCTCCCAGTACCGGTCGCCCTTCGACATGGTCTGGCGGGCCAGCACGGTCGCGCCCTGCGAGATCTGGAACGTCCCCGTCGAGGCGCGCGAGTCCTGCGAGATCGCGAGCTTCAGGTTGAACCGCCAGCAGTCGTAGCCACCGGTGTTGAACACGGCGCTGCCCGTGCCCTGGATCGCGTACGACGTCGACCAGCGCTCGGTGCTCGAGCGACCGGTGCCGGTCTGCTCCTTGTCGGCGCGCGAGGTGAGGGTGCTCGCCGCGGGGTCGTGGAAGTGGCTCAGGATCGGCCACTCGTACGCGCGCACCGTGATCGTCTTCGTCCCCGCAGCGCGCCCACCGCCGGCCTTCTTGACGATCTCGATGCGGTAGGTGCCGCCCTCCGACGGCCTGAACAGCTTCGAGTAGCCGCCCTTCGAGCTCAGCTTCGCCGAGCCGATGTAGTGACGCTTCTGGGCGGCGGTGTGGGTGTTGGTCGCGTAAAAGGCGACTGTCTTGCCCTTGAGCTTTCCACCCCGGACCTTGCCCTTGATCTTGGTGGTGCGGTTGCCGCCCGTGGACGAGTCGAGGTCCATCTTGCGGTTGTCGGCGTACCCGCTGACGGAAAATTTCTTCTTGGCGGCCTCCGCCGGGCTGAACACGCCGATGGCGACGGCGAGCGCCGCGAGGACGATGAAAAATTTACGCACGACGGACATCCTAAGAGAAGCGGGACCTAAGCCCCTAAACGTGTGAGATCAGCGAACGGGGGTGGCGCGCTGCGGATATGTGCAGGCCGCCTTGGGATTGCCGAGCACGAATGTCGCGCCGCTGGCCTCGACGCGGACGGGCTCGCCGGCCCTCATGCGCTTGCTCTCGGTCTTGGTGGGCTCGACGAACTTGTCACCCCGTGACAGCGAGCCGCTCTTGATCATCCGGCCGCCCTGGTAGACCCGGTACGAGCCCGATCCGCCGGTCCGGTCGGACACCCCGATCTTGAAGTTGATGCGGAAGCAGTAGTAGCCCTGCGTGGTGAACGTCGCGGTCGCGCCCGGGTCGATCTCGTAGGCGGTCGACCAGTTCTGGCCGCCGACGCTGCCGGACTTGTCGACCCGGCGCACTCCAGGATTGCCTGCGTTGCCGTCGAACCTCGCGAGATTCGTGTAGTGGTAGACGTACACGCGGGTGCGGTCGACGCCCTCGGAGCGGCCGCTGCCTTTTCGCTTGACGGCCTTGATCTGGTACGTGCCGCCCTCCCTCGGGCGCCACGTCTTCTCGAATCGTCCGCGGGAGCTGAGCCGGTCGGACCCGATGTACTTGTATGCCTGGTTCCGGGCACTGGTGTTGCTGGCATAGAAGTAGATCTTCTTGCCCTTGAGCTTGCCGCCCTTGACCGTCCCCTTGATGCGGGTGCTGCGGTTGCTGCCGTCGTGGGACGTCAGGTCGAGCTTGTCATCGCTGACGCTCGCGGACACGCGGTAGCGCGATGCGGCCTCGGCGGAGGTCAGTGGTGCGGCGACGAGGGCCGCGGTGGCCAGGAGCAGGATCGTTTTACGCACAGGGTTCACCTTGTGTCCGTAGAGGTCTCTGGTTTTTCACAGTAGGGCCGATCGTAGCCACGCGCACCTCTAAATGTGACCAAAGCCACAGGACCCTTTGTTTGTCCGCAGAGCGAGCATCCGCCTGCGGAATGAAATGCCCACGGAATAGACTTATGAGTTCTCCAACGCAGGGAAGGAGTGGGGTGAGCTCTCACAACGCGGAACAGCGCGAGATCGAGGCCGAGCAGTCGTACGTCGACACCGTCTACGAGCGTCTCGACGCTTCCGCCAAGGTCGCCCAGTCCCTCGTCGTCGAGGGCATGGCGCGCGGACACGTCGGCAACGAGGGCGGTCTCGTCGAGCGCGACGCCATGGTGTTCCAGGCGCAGAGGCGACTCTCCGCGCTCAACGCGGCCCACGACGGACTCGTCTTCGGGCGGCTCAACATGCGAAACGGGGAGTCCCGCTACATCGGGCGCATCGGTGTGCGCGACGCCGAGCGCGAGATCCTGCTGATCGACTGGCGCGCACCCGCGGCGGCGATCTTCTACCAGGCCACGGCGCAGGAACCCGCTGGCGTCGTCCGCCGGCGCGTGCTGCGCTGCTCGAACGACCGGGTCATCGGCATCGAGGACGACCTGCTCGACGGCGAGAACGCCCCCGACGACCTGGTGGTCATCGGCGAGGGCGCACTGCTGGCGAGTCTCACGCGGGCTCGCGACAGCTCGATGCACTCTGTCGTCGCCACGATCCAGAAGGAGCAGGACGAGGCGATCCGCGCCCCCGCTCGCGGTGCCACCACGATCGGCGGTGGACCCGGCACGGGCAAGACCGTCGTGGCCCTGCACCGCGCCGCCTACCTGCTGTACACCGATCGGCGCCGGTTCGAGTCCGGCGGCGTCCTGGTCGTCGGCCCGTCCAACGTGTTCATGAACTACATCGAGCGCGTGCTGCCGAGCCTCGGCGAGACCAGCGTGACCCTCCGGTCGCTGGGCGAGGTCGTCGACGGCATCCGCGCCGGCCGGCACGACGAGTCGGTCGCCGCCGCGGCGAAGGGCTCCTCGCGCATGACCGGCTTCCTGACCCGCGCCGCCGCCGCGCCCATGCCGGGCACGCCGACGGAGTTCCGGTACTTCTACAAGGACGACGTCCTGCGCCTCCACCCCGAACAGCTCGACCGCATCCGCCGGCAGCTGCTGTCCGGGGCCAAGCGGAACCGCGCGTACGCCAAGGCGCCGGCCGCGCTGGTCGACGCGCTGTGGCGACAGGTGCGCGGCGACCGAGCGCTGGAGAAGGGCCAGGAGGAGTTCACCGAGATCGTCACGACGGACGACCGCTTCGTCGACTTCGTCGAGGCGTGGTGGCCGCCGGTCGAGCCGACCGAGATCTGGCGGACCCTGCCCGACGTGATCGACCAGCTGTCGCGAGGCACCTTCAGCCGTGAGGAGATCGCGGCGCTCAAGGCGTCCTGGGCGATCGGCGAGCCGAGCATCCAGGACGTCCCGCTGATCGACGAGCTGAGGTACCTCGTGGGCGAGCTGCCCGAGGTCGACGACGAGGACGACGAGGGTCCCAAGCAGCTCATGAGCTTCGAGCGACGTGAGCGCGACGACCGGGTCGACCGTCACCGCACGACGCAGAGCATCGAGGACGACGGCTTCGCGCACGTGCTCGTCGACGAGGCGCAGGACCTGTCGCCGATGCAGTGGCGCATGCTCGGCCGTCGTGGCCGGCACGCCAGCTGGACCATCGTGGGCGACGAGGCGCAGTCATCGTGGCCGCATCCGCGGGAGTCGGCGGCGGCGCGCAAGGCGGCTCTCGACGGCAAGCCCGAGCACGCGTTCCGGCTGTCGACGAACTACCGCAACTCTGCCGAGATCTACGAACTCGCCGCGAAGGTCGCAGCGATCGGCGTGCCCGACCCCGATCTGGCCGATGCGGTGCGTCGCACCGGTGAGCAGCCCCGGCACCTGGTGACCGAGGCTGGGCGGCTGGTCGACACCGTCCGCTCGAGCGCCGAGGACGTCCTCGGCCGGGTCGCGGGCACCGTCGCGATCGTGGTGCCCCGCGCCTCGCTCGACCGGCTCCGGTCCGACCTCGCCGATCTCGTCGAGCAGCACGCCGACCGCCTGCGCGTGCTCGACGGTCTCGACACCAAGGGCCTGGAGTTCGACGGCGTGATCGTCGTCGAGCCCGACGGCATCACCGACGAGGCCAGCGCCGGTTGGCGCACCCTCTATGTCGTGCTCACCCGCGCGACCCAGCTGTTGACGACCGTTGGCACCTCCGACCGCTGGCGCGGCCGGATCGCATGAGGCGCGCGCTCGACGTCCTGGCGGTGCTGCTGGTCGTGCTGGTGGTCGCCGTGCCGACCGCGTGGACCATGTTCCTTCAAAGCGAGCGTTACCTCGTCATCGGCGCGCACGACGCCACGGTCCGGCCGGTCACGGACGGGCACGCGACGCTCGACTTCGGCGCGCTCCTGCCGCAGGTCCGGGTCCCGATCGACGTGCCGGGCAGCATCGGCGTCTCGATCGACCTCGGCGACAGCCAGGGTGCCGGCCTGGAGGAGATGCTGGCCCGCGACGCCGTGATCGCCAGCCAGCCCGAGGGCGAGATCCGCGCCGTGCGGGCGGCCGTCGTCGGCATGGCCACGTCCGCGGCACTCCGCGGTCTCGGGCTTGGCCTCCTCGCAGGGACGGCCACCGTGGCGGTCTGGACCGTCGTCGGTGCGCGCCGCCGACGCGAGCTGCGCTCGGGCCTCGCCCGTCCTGCCCGCGGCCAGCTGGTGGGCGCCGCGGCGACGGCCGTCGTCGTGGTGACCGCGGTGGTGCTCGTGACGGTGCCGGGCGACGACGGCCGGCCGGCGAAGCAGTGGATCCCGCTCACGCAGGCATTCCCGGAGGTGCCGGCCGACATCTCGGGCCTTCGGGAGATCGAGCT